>CAJFTO010000005.1 GCA_904419955.1 Candidatus Roslinia caecavium
AAGCCTAACGCCCGACCTATCCGACACAATGGCCAAGTGCCGGATAGGAACGGCAAAATTTTTTACACTTCTATTACTTCTTTATCGCACATCAGCAAATATCCTGCTCATGAAGGACGTAGAGCCTGAAATAGCTTATGACGCGGAACTCACGGTAGGCGCGGATAAAGAGTACCCGTCTATCAGCGAGGCTATCGCGGCTGTAAGACGTATGGAGAAGAGCAGAAACGACCAGACTGTAACGATAGTTATCGATCCTGGAACATATGAGGAACAGCTCTATGTAGACGAAAACAACATTGTGCTGAAAGCGGCGAATCCTGAAGACAGACCTATGATACAGTGGTACTATGGAATAGGTTACGTATACTATTCGGCGGATCCGAGCGGATGGTATGACGCAGACTGGGCAGCTCAGAAGACCGAACAGAGAACGGTTTCCAACTGGGGAGCTACGATCAGAACATACGGCGCGGGATTCTTGGCGGAGAACCTTGACGTTCAGAATACCTTTAATAAATTTATAGTTCAGGCAGAGCTCGACGACGGCGTAAAGCCGGGCGGCGGCGACGCTAAAAACTATGACAGAGACAGCCTTGACGTAGAAGTTAAGAATAAGGACAAAGCGACTGAGAGAGCCGCGGCTATCTTTGCAGGCGGATCTGAGATAGAGTTGTATCGTTGCTCGTTCTCATCAAGCCAGGATACGTTTGGTACGGGCGCAACTTCAATGTATGTAAAGGAATGCGATATCTCGGGTAACACCGACTATATCTGCGGAGGTAATAACGTATACTTTGAAAACTGTAACCTTATCTGGACCGGATACAGCGACCATTCGGCAGGCGGCTACATAACCGCATCCAAGACAAGCAATGAGTCTGGATTAGTCGGAAGCGATCTCGGTTACTACTTCAAGGATTGTACGGTCAAGAACAGCAACGAATCCGGCATGCACTTCGCTAATGGCGACTGGGGTCGTAACTGGGGCGGCAAAAACTGCCAGACCATATTTGACAACACCACGATCGCAAGCGGAACCGGAACCCCCGGAAAATGGGGTAACATGGGCGGCGACCCTGCGAAGATGTCAGTTCTCTATGTTGTAAACGGCGTATGGGCTGAAAACGATACTGGTCATACGAAAGACCTCACAAATTCCGATGATAATCCGCGCGGTACGGTTGAGAGTAATAGCTACATTCTCCCCGAGGCGACCGATTTCTTCGGCGATTGGACTCCGGTTCACTACGTAGACGATTCGAGCAGATTGAATATCGAAGCGGCGCCGGCTGAGAACGGAAGCATAAACTTCAGCGTAGACGGCAGACTTACCACAAGAGCGGCCAAAGGCGAAGTAGTTACGATAGTTCCGAATCCGGATCCTAACTACCAACTCGATACAGTATCGGTTAAAGGCGCGGTAAGCGAAACTGACGTTGAAGTCACGAATAACACGTTCGTTATGCCGGACGAGAACGTTATCGTAACGGCTACCTTTAAGGCGACTGAGGCGCAGCCGACGACCGATCCGGCCACCATGGTGGGCGACGTAGAATGGTATTTCGGAATAAGCAATAATTCCGGAAAGATCGACATAAACGGTACGAAAGGTCAGATAGGAAGCAGAGCGTCGGCGTCCGGCGACGACGGAGCCACTAAGTATCTTGAGATAGACGCGACCGCCGAAGGCGCAAGGATAGACAATAAGGACAACAACGACACAACGGGTTACAGAAGAGACGAATGGGCGGCTATCACGACCGGAACAAAGATCTCGATACCCGTAATGCAGGGCAGCGTCGTAACAGTAAGAGGCTACGGCGACGGAGCCGAGGGCGGTAAGAATCTTGCGTATACTATAAACGGAGAAGCAAAAGAACATGTGTCGCAGGGCGATCAGACCTACGTCTACACCGGCGAAGCAGGATTTATTGATCTTATCGTTACATACGGCAGATATATCAGTTATATCAAGGTCAATACTCCTAAACCTCTCGAAGGTCAGTACTCCGACTGGAACGTAGGCCACGCTAACGATAGCCGCGACGGCGAGCTTCAGGTTGTGACATACGAAGGTCAAGAATCTCTGTATATAGCGAACAGAAACGCTTATAAGGTCATAGAGAATCCCATATCATCAGGCGTAGCAACGTTCGATTTCGACCTGTATATCGACACGGCTGTTGACAGGAACTTCAGAGTATATCTGGAGAACGAGGTCGGCGATATCGTAAATCAGGATAACGTATTTGCCGAAGTTATCAACAACAGAGGCTCCGGCGTAAACTACGGCCCCGATCTGGATGCTCAGACAACCAAGCTGTTTAGCTACAGCGATCTGACGCAAGGATCCGGTTGGGTACACTTTACAATAAAGCTGGATTATAACAACGCGGCGCCAGACCAGTTCATCACGGTAACGGCGACTAACGAAGCGGGACTCAGCGCTACTCAGACCATGGGCGCGATAAGCGGTAAGGATACGACTTTAAAACAGATCAGACTTGTCGCTACGGCTCAGTCTCCGTATTTCGCTAATATGAAATTGACGACCGAATAGAGCTTGACGGCTTAGAATATCAAAAAAGGGCAGACCGAAAGGTTTGCCCTTAATTAATTTTGCAGAAACGATATCGGAACGCGGTAAACGTCGATGATTATTTAGTTATGGCATTATAGTTATAGTTAATCAACCCTTTTCTATCTCAAGCAGACGGTTATATTTTGCCGCGTTACCCCCGCCGGACAAAGCTCCTATCTTTATCTGTCCCGAATTGGCCGCGACGGCTAAATCTGCGATAAACGTTTCGTCAAGGGCGTCTCCGTCCGAGGAGAACACGGTCTTAAATCCGCTTCTCACCGCTTTGGCGGAGAAGTCGAGTATATCCGTGACCGTACCTATCCGATAGGGCGATACGATCACTGAATTATAATCGTCAAACGAGGAGCTAAGATCGGTCTTAAACCCGGCGAGCTGGATACGCGACCCGAGCTTATCATACGCGGCCGCCAGCCCGCGCTCGTCCGAATACGATACGACGTTTTCCGCCGAAATTATCGGGTATTTGCCGCAGTAGGAAACAAGATCGGAGATAAGCCTGTCCGCGTCCGCCATGCGGTTCTGCTTGGGAAAATAATACATATTCTCTTCTTCAAAGCTCCGCGCATGGCGCCAAGCGTTCTCCGCTCCGCAGTCGACGGCGAGACAGAAATCTTCGGTCAGCCTAAAGCCGCAGCGAGTTATCGCCCGGCAAACATAATCGAAAGCTTCCCGTTCGTTTTTCATATTCGGCGCGAAGCTCCCGTCCGGCGCCGCTAAAACGCTGTATCCTTTATCGGCCAAATCGGCTTTTAAACGATCGCAGACGGCCGCGCAGTTTCTTACGCCCTCCGAAAACGACGATGAGCCTACCGGGATCATCATTATTTTTTCGTAGTTTAACGGACTTTTCTCGTCCGCGCCGCCGCTGATAACGTTCATCATGGGCAGAGGCAGTTTTACGGATCCCGCGCCGCCCAGGTATCTGTACGTTTCAAGTCCGACGGCCGCCGCGGCCGCCTTCGCGCAAGCCGCGGACAGCGCTAATATTATATTGGAGCCAAGCCCGCCGCTTACCTCCGGTTCATTGAGCTTTCGGTCGATCTTGGTTTGATCTATTATATTCATGCCTGCCAGATTATCGCAGACGGCGCCGTTTATCTTGCCCGCGCATCCGCCGGCCGTATATTCGCTTTCCCTTTCGTTCGTTTCTCCGCGGCTTTTAAGAGTTCGCGTTGAAACGGCGGCGCTTCCCGCGTATCCGCCCTCGGCGAAGACCTCGACCTTTAGAGCGGGCGAACCATATGCGTCCACGATCTCCATAGCGTAGACGTCTTCAATACCTATATATGCTTTCAAATCTATTCCTCCAATTATCAAAATTACTAAATATTAAATCAATACGGCCGCGCGTATAATATATAAATCTTCTATATCTTTGCCATTACTGGCACAGTCGAACTTAGGCGACCTAAATTAATTTCGCCGGTATGTTTATACGTCGTCCGCCGCGTTGCGCTAATGATCGCGCCGCGGATTTTAATACATTATAGCGCTATGCGGCGGCGGCGCGCAAGAGGAATTTAAAAATTACGGGGATAAAAAAAGAACCCCTATCGCCGGGATTCTTGTAATGTAGGATTTTTTCTTTAGTAAGTGTAAAGTTTAAAGTTGATTAAAATTAAATAAAACCGGAGTTAGGCGATCTTATTTAACATTGCCGCGTACTGACTCTTTCTGCGAGCGGCCGTATTCTTGTGAAGTACGCCCTTAGCGACAGCCTGGTCAGTCTTTTTAACAACATACTTATACGCGTCAGAGGCAGCAGCCTTGCCCTCTTTGAGAGAAGCTTCGAACTTCTTTATAGCAGTTTTAAGCTGGGATTTAACCATTTTGTTCTGCAACGTCTTAGTCTTGATAACCTTAACGCGCTTTTTAGCTGACTTGATGTTAGGCATGGATTCACCTCCAAACAATAATAAACTAATTCTTGATTTTTACATCAGTAAAAAATATTATAGCGCTTTTTGAGGCAAAATGCAAGCCATTTTGCAAAATTTTATAGTTTCGAGCCATAAAATCAAGCAATGGCTGATCCTGCCAGAAAAACCTTATATATAATAAGACATTTCATATTTAAAGTCAAGTATAAATTTTAAATTAACGCCTTTTTTGTAAATTTTAAATATTTAACCCGCTCAGGAAGAGAACGTTTTTGATATATGCTCCGATAGGCGCGCGGCTTTATTCGTTCCTGCTAACCGTTCTGCGGATACGCCGTGAAGATAGGCAAAACAAATCCCGGACGGCAAAATAGCGCCGTCCGGATAAAAGTTATAGCGGTTAAGCTAAGGGTTTCTTAAGTCTATTTACCGAGTCCGGTCAAAAATTCTACCGTATTCGGGTCGTAGTGCGAGAAGAATAAGCTCTCGCCGCCGTCAAGCGCGGTTATTTTCTTCATATCCTCTTCGCTCAGCTCGAAATCGAATACGTTGAAGTTTTCTTCCATTCTCTCCTTGTGCGTAGATTTCGGGATAACGACGACGTCGTTTTGTATCAGGAATCTGAGTATTACCTGCGCCGCGGACTTGCCGTATTTAGCGCCGATCTCATTTAAAACTTCGTTGCCGAAGATATTGTTTTTACCCTCGGCGAACGGTCCCCAAGACATGATCTGGACGCCGTACTTTTTCATTATTTTATTAGCCTCTATCTGTTGGTTGAACGGATGCGTCTCCACCTGATTTATCGCTGGAACGACTTCCTGGAATTTGCATATATCTATCAACCTGTCGGGATAGAAGTTGCTTACTCCGATCGCGCGGAGCTTGCCTTCCTTGTATGCCTCCGTCATAGCGCGGTATGTTCCGTAATAGTCGCCGAAAGGCTGATGTATAAGCATCAGATCGATATAATCCGATTTCAGCTTTTTCAGAGATTCGTCGATCGAAGCCTTAGCCTTTTCGTATCCTGCGTTCGAGATCCATACCTTTGAAACTATGAACAGTTCGTCTCTGGGAACGCCGCATTTTTCGATCGCGGCGCCTACGCCCTCTTCGTTGTTATACGCCTGTGCGGTATCGATCAGACGATAGCCGACCGATATGGCGTCGAGCACGCATCTTTCGCACTCGGCGGGATCTACCTGATATACTCCATAGCCGAGGATCGGCATTTTAACTCCATTGTTTAACGTTACGTATTGCATATTTGGTCCTCCTTGTTTTATATAATATTATTGTTCGTCGATCCATGCAGAAATTTGGGCCTTCGCGTCTTTGACGTTTGCGCCGCGTATCGCGAGTCCCTTTTTCACGATAGAATTCGGACAAAGCTTCTTTATATCCTGTTCGCTTTTCCCCATGCCGCCGCCCTCGTGGGTGCAGAACGGTTTTATAGTCTTGCCTGAAAGATCGCAGCGTTCAAGCAGAGAAAATACCGCGACCGGAGCCGTTCCCCAGTAGTTGGGATAGCCGAGATATACCGTTTTGTATCCGTCGAGATTTTCTGGATACGCTTTAAGCTCGGGGCGAAAACCCCTCTGCTGGTCGAGCTTGGCCTCTTCGATACATTCCGAATAATCGTCGGAATACGGATTTTCCTGTTCGATCTTAAACAGCTCGGCGCCCGTTATCTCGCTTATGGTCTTCGCCGTAATTTCCGTATTGCCGACCGGAAGATTTTTTATAACGCCGTTTACATAATTATTTCCGGCTCTTGAATAATAAATTATAATTGCATCCGACATATATCCGTCCTCCTGTATTCTTTGTTTGTATCTTTATTATACACATGATTTCCTTGACCGGGAAGAATAAAAATGTTAAAATGGTATCAACTTAAAGTTAATGCGAAACGAGGGGAAATTAACGTGAAAGGCACTTTCACGTTAGCCTCCGACAGGATTAAAGCGCTCGCGCGAGATTTTTTCTTCGCGTATAGCGCATTCAAAAGCGCGTATAGGCGTAATAATCTCTTATCATTCCTTGCCCTGCGGATAAGAGAGATTTCATTATTATCTACGCCGAAGCAGGGCGGCGGAATGGAGATTATTATGTACAACCCGCAGCTTGACGTATTCATAAAGACCGCCGACGAAGGAAGTTTCACAAAGGCGGCGGATGAACTATACATATCGCCGACAGCGGTGATGAAACAGATAAATTCGCTCGAAAGCCGGATAGGCGTAAAACTCATAGAACGGACGAACCGCGGGATCAGTCTGACAGAGGCGGGGAAAGCGTTTTATAAGGAAGCGAAGCTGTTTATAGAGTATTCGAACAACGCTATAAGCAGAATAAAACGCGCCGCCGAGGACGACAGGTTCGTTATCCGCGTTGGGACGTCTATGCTCAATCCGTGCAAGCCGCTTATGGAACTGCTGAAATATTCGGACGACGTATATGATAAGTTCAGGATAAACATAATTCCTTTTGAGGACGAGCATACGAATATCCTGACGGTAATCGAGAGTATAGGGTCAAAATTTGATTTTATTTTCGCCGCCTGCAATTCGCCGCAGTGGCTGAGCCGCTGTAACTTTTTCAAGATAGGAGACTACGACGTCTGCTGCGCGGTACCCGGTTTTCATCGTTTGGCGTCTAAGCGCAGACTTTCGGTAAGCGATCTGAGAGGAGAAGCGCTTATTATGATGGAGAGGGGCGGCAGTTATATCCTCGACGATCTTCGAGACAGATTATCAGCTCAGGAGCTCATGATAAAGATCGAGGACGCCTCGTTTTACGATATCGACGTGTTTAACCGCTGCGAACGAACCGGCGGCGTATTGCTTACCCTAAGCGGCTGGAGCGATATACATCCGTCTTTGATTACGATACCTGTCGACTGGGATTATAAGATGCCTTACGGTTTGCTGTATCCGCTCAATCCTAACGAGCATATCTTGAGTTTTTTGGAGATTATAAAGGCCGCCGCCGATAAGGCCGAATATATAAAATAACGCCGGGCCGCAGTTTTGCGCGGCTTTTTAATTATGAACGCGGCTTTCGCTCAATTTAAATATTTGACGGCTTCGACGCCCTGTATAAATCATACTTTGATGTAAATAATATTTATATCGCCGCGCGCGATGAATGTAAAGTTAAAATATCAATTTTGATTATTAAAGTTTACAAAGTTAGATTTACGGCAAGGAGCGTTAAAATGAATAATAAAGAAGACAATAAAAAAAGACCTAAATATATGCTGAAGGCGGCCGAATACGGACTAACCGAGGGCGAGGAGCGACGGGAAGGCGGAGACGCTTCCGCGAGGTGCGATCTTGCGGTCGAGGCGAGAGAGTTGTATTTGGGAGCGCGGCGTGAAGAGACGCGCGATAATGGTAATGACGTTAAGGCGGATAAAGAGGATTTTGGGGTCGAGATGGAGACCGAGAAAGCGGAGGAGCATATTGAGATAACCCGCGTCAAGGTAGTTGACGAGAGAGGCGAGAAGAACATAGGCAAGCCCAAAGGGAATTATATAACGATAGAGACGCCGGCCAGGTTTTTCGGCGAGCAGTCGGCGTACGAGGGAATGTGCCGAGTGTGCGCAAAGGAGATAAAAGCGCTTGCCGATAATTTCCTGGAGTCGGAGGACGACGCGGTCTTGGTTGTTGGACTGGGAAACTGGAATATAACCGCCGACGCGCTCGGACCCAAGGCGGTGTCTTCGCTTATGGTGACGCGGCATCTTAAGGAATACGTTCCTGAGGAGATAGACGAGGGGATCAGACCGGTATGCGCGGTCTCGCCCGGAGTGCTGGGACTTACCGGGGTGGAGACCGGAGAGATCGTTTTGGGGATAGTAGATAGGATAAAGCCGAAGCTCGTTATCGCGATCGACGCGCTGTGTTCGCGCAGGATAGAGAGGATAAACGCCACGATACAGATAGCGGACACCGGGATAACTCCGGGCGAGGGAGTGGGAAATAAGCGCAGGGCTCTGAATCTTGAGACGCTCGGCGTTCCTGTGATAGCCATAGGCGTTCCGACGGTTGTGGACGCGGCGACGATAGCGGGGGATACGTTAGAGCTTATCGTAAGCGAACTTGAAAGCGCGGTCGAGCGAGACGAACCGCTTTATAAACTGCTGAGCCTGCTCAAAAACGAGGACAGATACGAACTGATAAGGCAGGTCATAGGCCCGAAGTTCGGAAATTTCGTCGTCGCGCCGAAGGAAGTCGATTCCATAATCGACGACATAGCTTCAGTGGTGGCGAACGGGATAAACATAGCGCTCCACCGCGGGATCGAACTCGAGGATATCGACAGGTATGTATAGCCCGCCGCCCGCGGCGCCGCTTAAATTAGATGTTGTATTTGGATAAATTATGTGTTAGAATACAATATGATATTTTGATTTTAATACCTTGATTATGGAGGAATTGAAACGGATGAGTAATCGACAGGAATATATAAGAAATTTTTCAATAATAGCGCATATAGATCACGGTAAGAGCACGCTGGCCGACAGGCTTTTAGAGGCCACGGACGCGCTCAGCCAGCGCGAGATGCAGGCTCAGGTGCTGGATAATATGGAACTTGAGCGCGAAAGAGGAATAACGATCAAGGCGAGAGCCGTTAAGCTGAACTATAAGGCCAAGGACGGGAACGAGTACGAACTCAACCTTATAGACACTCCCGGACACGTGGATTTTAACTACGAGGTGTCCCGTTCTCTCGCCGCGTGCGAGGGGGCGGTTCTTGTCGTGGACGCCGCTCAGGGGATCGAGGCTCAGACGCTTGCGAATACATATCTTGCGCTCGATCACGACCTGGAACTTGTTCCGGTCATAAATAAGATAGATCTGCCGAGCGCGAGACCGGACGAGGTCAAGAAGGAGATAGAGGACGTAATAGGTATAGACGGAGAGGACGCGCCGCTGATCTCGGCCAAAAACGGCGTCAATATCGACGCGGTCCTTGAAAAGATAGTGGAGCTTGTGCCGCCGCCGTCGGGCGACGAGGACGCGCCGCTCAAGGCCTTGATATTCGATTCGTATTACGACGCATACAAGGGCGTCATAGTATATGTGAGAATAGTGGACGGAAAGCTCAAGTCGGGGCAGAGGATAAGGATGATGGCCTCGGGCAGCGAGTTCGACGTGGTAGACGTGGGGTACCTAAAGCCGATAGGCATGGAGAGCTCGGACGAACTGCTTGCAGGCGAGGTCGGCTATATAACCGCGAGCATAAAAAACGTCAGAGACGTGCGCGTCGGCGATACGGTGACGACGGCCGACGATCCGGCAGACGAGGCTCTGCCCGGTTATAAGGAAGTTAAATCGATGGTATACTGCGGTATCTATCCGGCCGACGGCGCGAGATACGACGACCTCAGGGAAGCGCTCGAAAAGCTTCAGCTCAACGACGCGTCGCTGAATTTTGAGGCGGAGACTTCGGTAGCTCTCGGTTTCGGATTCAGATGCGGGTTCCTCGGACTCTTGCATATGGAGATAATCCAGGAGCGGTTGGAACGCGAATATAATCTCGATCTGGTGACGACGGCTCCGTCGGTCGAATACAGAGTCGTAAAAACCGACGGCGAGGTGGTCATGATAGATAACCCTACCAATATGCCGGATCCGTCTACGATCGACTACATGGAGGAGCCTATCGTAAAAGCGTCTATTCTCACGCCAAAGGATTATGTGGGAAGTATAATGGAGCTGTGCCAGGACAGGAGAGGTACGTATATAAATATGGAATACCTCGACGAGACCCGAGTTCAGCTCAACTACGACTTGCCGCTAAACGAGATAATTTACGACTTTTTCGACGCGCTTAAGTCGAGGACAAGAGGTTACGCGTCCTTCGACTACGAATTTTCCAGATATGAGAGAGCCGAGCTCGTCAAGATGGATATGCTCTTAAACGGCGAGATAGTCGACGCGCTCTCGTTTATAGTCCATAAGGACAGGGCGTATACCAGAGGCCGTAGGATAGCCGAGAAGCTGAAAGAGGCTATACCGAGACAGCTGTTCGAGATACCGATCCAGGCGGCGATAGGCGGCAAGATAATCGCCCGCGAGACGGTCAAGGCTATGCGCAAGGACGTCCTCGCCAAGTGCTACGGCGGCGATATAAGCCGTAAGAAGAAACTGCTCGAGAAACAGAAAGAGGGTAAAAAGCGTATGCGCCAGGTCGGAAGCGTAGAAGTTCCGCAAGAGGCGTTTATGTCGGTCCTCAAACTCGATTAGCAGGGAAGCTGAAAGGTTTTTGATCATGAATAATATTTCTGATATAAAAAATGAAAACAGAGACGCAATAGGGATATACGTTCATATCCCTTTTTGTGTGCAAAAATGTCTGTACTGCGACTTCAACTCCTATGCCGGAGCGGAGAAAAGATATGACGAATATGTCCGCGCTCTGCTCGGCGAGATAAGAGCGACGGCGGACAGATCCGGGGTTGGCGGCGTAAGAGCGGATTCGGTATATATAGGCGGAGGAACGCCGACGACCATCGATCCGCAATATATAAATACGATACTGAGCGAACTAAGAGATCGGTTCGATATCGCGGATAATGCGGAGATAACCATCGAATGCAATCCGAAGACCGCGGAAAAGGCGGATTTTGAAAAACTGCTGCGCGCGGGAGTAAACAGGCTCAGCATAGGCCTTCAGAGCGACGACGACGCTTTGCTTAAAAAGCTCGGGCGCATACACGTATACGAGGATTTCTTAAAATGTTTGAGCGACGCTAAAGAGGCGGGGTTTGAGAATATCTCCGCCGATCTGATGTTCGGTATACCGGGACAAACGCTTGAGATATGGGAAAAAACTCTCAGGAACGTAAGCGGTCTCGGACTTAAGCATCTGTCATGCTACTCGCTTAAGATAGAAGAGGGAACGCCGTTTTACGAGATATACGGCGAAGGCGATAATAAGGATCTGCCGGACGACGACGAGAACAGGGATATGTACGACGCGTGCGTGAATATCCTGCGTGAAAACGGCTGCGAGCGTTATGAAATATCCAACTTCGCCCTGCCCGGATACGAATCGAGACATAACCTGAAATATTGGGATATGTCCGAGTTTTTGGGATTCGGCGCCGGAGCATATTCATATTTTGACCATTACAGATATAATAATATATCAGGGCTCGGCGAGTATATAACCGCAAGCGATAAGGTCGAAAATTCAGTAAAGCTTTCGATTGCCGACGAGATGAGCGAATTCGTCTTTCTCGGCCTCAGACGCGACTCCGGCATATCCGCCGGAGCGTTTCTAAGGAGGTTCGGGTCGGATATATTTAATATTTATGCGAAGCCGCTCGAAAAATATATAAAAAACGGGATCCTTTTATTCGACGGAGATAATATAAAGATAAGAGAAGATATGGTCTTTGTCAGTAATTACATACTCAGCGATTTTGTGTGACCGGCGAGGGGCGTCCAAACGCGGATATGATCGCCGGCGCCGGTCGAATTCATACGAATACGCGGGGCTATTGGATATTTTACACATAGACGTCCGGTGTGAATTTGAGCGTCTTTATTTAATATTAATTTAAAAAACTATTGACAAATTTTTGGGTCGGTGTTAATATATAACCAAGAGTTAGCGCTCAGGTCTGTTGAGCGCTAACAGAAAACTTGGAGGATATGAGCTTTACATAACTTAAGTAAATCAGAGAAACAATACGGATATTTGCATTATAAATTTATCATGATGATATGCGTTTGTTGTAAGCAAGGAGGCGGGACGGCATGTCATTAGACGATAGAAAGAAATTGATACTGAGGGCTATCGTCGAGGATTATATAAAGAACGCGGAGCCGGTCGGTTCGCGCAGTTTGTCCAAGACGACGGGCCTGAATTTAAGTCCTGCGACGATCCGTAACGAGATGGGCGATCTGGAGGATATGGGACTGCTTGCTCAGCCGCATACGTCTGCGGGAAGGATACCGACCGGACTCGGTTTTAGGTATTACGTAGACAGCTTGATGAAGCAGTATGAGATGACCACCGGGGAGATCGCCGATATGAAGCGGATAATGGTCGGTAAAATGCGCGAGCTTGACGATATCGTCAGAGAGGTCTCGGCGGCGTTTTCGTCCATTACAAATCTTCCGACGTTCGGGCTTATCCCGGTAGACGAGTACGGAACGGTGAAGAACATAAAGATCGTAGGGATCGATAACCGGACCATAATGGTGATAGTTTCGGACAGTTCGGGACTTATTAAAAATAAACTGCTCAGATTGAGGCAGGATATCGACGACGAATGTATAAACGAGCTGACGCAGGTCTTAAACGATAACCTTGTCGGCGTAAAACGCAAGGATATAAACCTTGACAGGATAGTAAAGATACAGTCGGCGGTAGGCGATAACCTCGAAATAATGACTTCGGTCCTTCAACTTGTTCACGAAGCGATGGACGAGATGGAGAAGAACGAGGTGTATATGGAAGGAGCCTCGAATATACTGAGATTCCCGGAATACAATTCGGTCGAGAAGATCAAGGAGATACTCGAGGTCTTTGACGATAAAAATACGATCGGGTCGATGGCGGATATGGTTCCCAAGGATATGAAAAAGGGAATAAATATCTATATCGGCGACGAGAATCCTATGCCGCAGCTTAAGAGTAACAGCGTGATATTCTCAAGCTACAGCATGGGCGGGAACATGACCGGTATAATAGGAGTTATCGGGCCGGTCAGAATGGACTACGCCAAGGTGGTCTCGGGAATGAAATTTTTCTCGGAGCAGCTGAGTCGTCTGTTCGACGAAACAGAAACGGACGATAAACGCTTAGAGAGCGCGGACGAGAAGCCGGACGCGGATGAAAAGGACGAGAAGGAGACGTAGCGATACGAAACGTAAATTATAAGTTTTACTCAGGTAAAATCAATAATAGATAATCAGTAACGGAGAATGTGATAATATGCTTAAAAAAGATAAAGCTAAGAATAATGAAGAGAAGGCGGAGACCAAGGTAGAAGATACCGAGGTCCGGCAGGAAGAGACAAAGGCGGAGCAGAACGCGGCGAGCGGCGCCGAAACGGACGCGGAACCGGTCGAAGCCGAGGCTCCGAGCGCGGAAGAGCTTCTTAAAGCGGAGCTTGACGAGACGAAGGATAAACTGCTCAGGAAGGCCGCGGAATTTGATAATTTCAAAAAGCGCACCGCAAGGGAAAAAGAGGACTTCTATAAATTTGCCGTGTGCGATACTGTAGAAAAGCTGTTGCCGGTCTTGGATAACCTGGACAGAGCCATAGCTTCCGGAGAGCAGAACGAGGATAAAGAGGCGCTGCTCGAAGGTATAAAGATGGTCAGGAAGCAGTTTTCTGATTCGCTTACGGGCATAGGCGTCGAGGAGATCGAGGCTTTAGGAAAAGAATTCGATCCCGAAGTGCATAACGCTATTATGACCGAGGAGAGCGATAAGGACGCGAATACGATCCTCGAGGAGTTTGCCAAGGGCTATAAGTACAAGGATAAGGTCATAAGACATTCCATGGTCAAGGTGAGCAGTTAGCGCTTATAACTTAAGATAACAAGCGTTTAAGATCAAGTTGAAAACGAGAATGAGATCCGAACTTATTCTCTGAACCATATATTAGATTATTATTTGAAAGGAAGTATTTATTATGAGCAAGATTATAGGTATTGATTTAGGTACTACAAATTCATGCGTGGCCGTTATGGAAGGCGGAGAGCCTACGGTCATTCCGAACCCGGAAGGCAGAAGAACTACCCCTTCGGTCGTCGCTTTTAAGAAGGACGGCGAGAGGCTGGTCGGCGACGGCGCTAAGAGACAGGCGATAACGAACCCCGATAAGACGATAAGCTCTATTAAGCGCGATATGGGTACCGACAGAAAGGTAGACATAGACGGCAAGCAGTACACGCCGCAGGAGATCTCGGCGATGATACTCCAGAAGCTGAAGAGCGACGCGGAGAGCTATCTCGGCGAGACGGTAAGCAAAGCCGTAATAACCGTTCCCGCATATTTCAGCGACGCTCAGAGACAGGCGACCAAGGACGCCGGCAAGATCGCCGGACTCGAGGTCCTGAGAATAATCAACGAGCCTACGGCGGCGGCGCTGGCGTACGGTCTTGAGAAAGACGTAGACCAGAAAGTAATGGTATACGACTTGGGCGGCGGTACGTTCGACGTATCTATACTGGATATCGCGGACGGCGTGTTTGAAGTTTTGGCTACGAGCGGTAACAACCGTCTCGGCGGCGACGACTTTGACGAGAAGATCATGAACTATCTTGCCGACGAGTTCAAGAAAGAAAACGGCATCGACCTTAGAAACGATAAGATGGCGCTCCAGAGACTTAAGGAAGCGGCTGAGAAAGCTAAGATAGAGCTTTCGGGCATGACGACGACGAACGTCAACCTCCCGTTTATAACGGCGGACGCGAGCGGTCCGAAGCATTTGGATATAACGATAACAAGAGCGCAGTTCGACACTCTGACCGCAGATCTGGTCGAAAAGACGATGGGCCCGTCGAGAAGAGCGCTCAGCGACGCGGGACTCCAGCCTAATCAGATAGATAAAGTTCTGTTGGTCGGCGGTTCGTCGAGAATCCCGGCGGTTCAGGAAGCGGTCAAGAAGCTGATCGGCAAAGAGCCGCATAAGGGCATCAACCCCGACGAGTGCGTTGCTATAGGCGCGGCTATCCAGGCGGGCGTGCTGGCCGGCGACGTTGAGGACATAGTCCTGCTCGACGTAACTCCGCTGTCGCTCGGTATCGAGACGATGGGCGGCGTATTTACAAAGCTGATCGAGAGAAACACGACCATACCTACGCAGAAGAGCAATATCTTCTCTACTGCGGCGGACGGCCAGACCAGCGTCGAAGTTCACGTTCTTCAGGGCGAGCGCGAGATGGCGGCCGATAACAAGACGTTAGGAAGATTTAGCCTTACCGATATTCCGCCGGCTCCGAGAGGCGTACCGCAGATAGAAGTAAGCTTCGATATAGACGCAAACGGTATAGTAAACGTTAAGGCTAAGGATCTGGGAACGGGCAAAGAACAGGCGATCACCATCACCGCAAGCTCGAACCTTTCGGACGCGGATATAGAGAAAGCGGTAAAAGAGGCTGAACAGTATGCTGCAGAGGATAAGAAGAAGAAGGAAGAGGTTGAGATTCGCAACGCTGCGGATTCAATGGTCTATCAGACCGAGAAAACGCTCGGTGAAGTTGGAGATAAGATCACCGAGGACGAGAAGAAAGGCATTCAGGATGAAGTCGACAAGCTCAAGGAATTGCTGAAAGCTCAGCCTATTGACACCGAAGCGGTCAAGAAACAGACCGAGGAAGTACAGCAGAAGTTCTATAAGGTTTCTGAAAAATTATACGCCGCGGCTCAGGCGGAAGCCCAGGCGGCTCAGCAGGCTCAGCAGCAGAATGGCGGAGCGGCGTCCGATAACGACAAGAAGGACGACAACGTAGTAGACGCCGACTACACCGACGTAGACTAAGCTCGGCTATCGGAATATAAAGTTTTATATTGACAAAAAAGACCGCTCTTTGGCGACATTGGGCGGTCTTAAAGGATTATTGGATAAAAAACAGAGATTTTGTTTAAGTCGGTATACGACCGGGTTCGGTCGCGAAAGGATGGTTGTTTATGGCAGATAAAAGAGACTACTACGAGGTGCTTGGGGTTGGCAGAAACGCGACTCCCGAAGAGATAAAAAAAGCATACCGCAAACTTGCGAAGCAAAATCATCCGGATTTGAACCCGAATGATAAAGAGGGCGCGGAGAAGAGATTTAAAGAGGCGACCGAGGCTTACGAGGTGCTCAGCGATCCTGAGAAAAAGTCGAGGTACGATCAGTTCGGTCACGCGGGAGTCGACCCGAGAGCGGCGGCCGGCGGCGGAGGCGGAGGCGGCTACGGCGGTTTTGGCGGCGGAGTATACGACGATATCGATTTCGGCGATATATTCAGCAGCTTCTTCGGCGGCGGTTTCGGAGGCGGCGGCCGCTCGCGCAGCCGCGCTAACGCGCCTATTCAGGGCGCCGATATCAGGATGAACGTCGATCTGACGTTTGAGGAAGCCTGCTTCGGTACGACCAGGGAGATAACGGTAAACCATTTAGAGAAATGCGGCGCCTGCGGCGGAAGCGGCGCGAAGCCGGGCACCGAGCCGGTTACATGTTCGGCCTGCGGCGGTACCGGGCAGGAGACGGTAAGACAGTCTACGCCGTTCGGCATGGTGCAGACTACCAGAACCTGTACGGCCTGCGGCGGACGCGGTAAGATCATAAAGGAACCCTGCGCCGCTTGCCGGGGCGAGGGCAGAGCGAGACGCGCAAAGAAGATAAAGGTCAATATCCCTGCGGGCGTGGATTCGGGACGTCAGGTGTACGTAAGAGGCGAAGGCGACGCGGGCAAGAACGGCGGACCGAACGGCGACGTTATATTGTTTGTAAACGTCAAGCCACATAAAATATTCAAACGCGAGGGCGCAGATATATACAGCGAGTTTCATATAACCTTCGTACAGGCGACGCTCGGCTGCGAGGTCGTAGTCCCCACCTTAGACGGCGACGTCAAATATACGATACCGGAGGGTACGCAGCCCGGAACGGTGTTTAAGCTTAAGGACCGCGGAGCGTATAAGCTCGGTTCGACCAACAGGGGCGACCAGTACGTCAAAATGATAGTTGAGATCCCGAAGGGAATAACCGATAAACAGAAGGAGATCTTGCGTCAGTTTGACAATAGCGTCGATCCGTCGAAGTATAAGACGAAGAAGAGCTTTGGAGAAAAATTTAAGGATTTTATGAACGGTTAATCTTTATATGTTATGCCGGGCTATCGATATGGGTTTTATATCCCGATCGGAGCCCGGTTCTTTTTTGCGGATTTGATATTTTCCGGGAAATCAATTTTGGATCGTTAGTTTCTATTATTTAAACCAAATTCATATTTAAGCGATTGAATAAATGATAATAATCTGTTATAATGAAACAGATCCGCCGGAACGGGCGATAATATATGAATATTATTTAGAGATTTGAGGTAAATATATGGAATGGAAAAAAGTTAAGATCATTACTAACCGGGAGAGCTTGGACGCGCTGAGCGACGAGCTTGCGGGTATCGGGATATATGGAATAGAAATAACCGATAAGGACGATTTTAAGGAATTTCTGGAGAACAATACAAAATACTGGGACTACGTTGATGAAAAGCTTGAGGAGTTGAAAAACGCAGATACGGCGATCACTCTATATCTCAGCGAGGACGAGGAAGGCGAGGAACAGTTTAAGGCTTTGCAGACTATGCTTGAGAGGCTAAAATCGAAAGGCGGTTTCGGCTCGCTGGAGATTATAACGGAAGACGTGCGCGACGAGGATTGGTCGGAGAACTGGAAACAGTATTTTAAACCGCTCGAGGTAGGCGAAAAAATACTTATCCAGCCCGAGTGGCAGCCCGCCGAGAAGACGGACAGGATAGTGTTCGTTATAAATCCGGGGATGAGTTTCGGCACCGGGACCCATGACAGCACACGTTTTTGCATAGAAGAAGTCGAAAAATGTCTGAAAAAGGGAGATTCTGTTTTAGACTTAGGCTGCGGCAGCGGGATTTTGTCGATAATCGCCCTGCTGCTTGGAGCCGAGAGGGCGGACGCGGTGGATATCGATCCTAACTGTATAGATACCGCGTATTCAAATTTAGAACTTAACCGCATAGACAGAAGCCGGTATAGCGTAGTCGCCGGAGATATAACTGCGGACGCGGAGTTGAGGGCGAGTTTTGGGAAGTATGATTTAGTTCTGGCGAATATCGTCGCCGACGTTATAATAGCCCTTGCGCCATATGTTAGGGATTTTATGAAGCCGGACGGCAAATTTATCTGTTCGGGTATAATAAACGAAAGGCGCGCCGAGGTCGAAAAAGCGCTTGAAAGAAGCGGTCTGCTTATAGAGGAGGAGCGCAGCTCGGACGAATGGACGGTAATCAGAGCCTCGGCGAAGGAATAGTTTTTGGGTTAGAGACCATAGAGCGCATGGCGGATATTATTAAAATCAGATTACAAAATACTTGTTCGCTTGAAAAGAATAACGGAAAATGATATACTAATGCATATGTAAGAGGAGAATGGATATGCGCAGGTTTTTTACCGAACCCGAGAATATCTCGGACGGAATGATAGAGATAATCGACGACGCGAGACATATTACTAACGTACTCAGAATGGAGCCGGGAGATCTGATCGAGGTCTTCGACGGCGGCGGGTACGATTATACCGCGGAGCTTGTGGAGATCGACAGCCGCAGGTGCGCGGCCAAGATCGTCGGATCTAAGCGGTCGGAGCTTGAACCTGAGATTAAGGCGACGCTGTATCAAGGGATACCGAAATCTGATAAGCTGGATACGATAATCCAAAAAGCGGTCGAGCTCGGCGTGTATGAGATCGTTCCGGTGCGGACGGCGAGATCGGTGGCTAAGATCTCTGACGATAAGCGCGGCGCTCAGAAGATAAGCCGGTATAATAAGATCTCGGTCGAGGCGGCTAAGCAGTGTGGCAGAGGGATCGTTCCCAAGGTGCGTATGCCTATCAATTTTGAAGAAGCGCTGGCCGAACTTAAGGAGTTCGATCTGAGTATAATGCCGTACGAGATCTTGGGACACGACGGAGATAAAGGTCTGAGAGGGGTCTTAAAAGCGAATCCTTCCGCAAAGAATATCGCGGTGATAATAGGTCCCGAGGGCGGTTTTGCCGACAGCGAGGCCGAAAGTCTAAAGGACGTCGCCGAGCGGGTAGGTTTGGGCAAAAGGATACTTCGAACCGAGACCGCCGGGAGCGCGCTGCTTGCAATAATAATGTACGAGTACGGCGAAATTTGATATTTTCTTCGGAAGTTATTAAAAAGAAGTCGTAAGGAATTAAATAATGCAGGATTGACGAAAAAGAGAAAGAAGGGAATTTGTATGGCTGGAAATAAAAAGAAGAACGGCGAAAAACTTCGCAGGATGGAGGAGAGGCATAACGAGAAAGACAGGCTCACCAACTGGTATATGATAAACCTGACTTGGGGCGCCGTGGCTATGGGCGTGTTGATCTATCTGCAAAATTGTTACAAGACCGCGTCGATAGTAGTTCATATGCAACTCGTCACCTGGATAATGACCGCGGTATTCGCGGCTGCGGCTATAGCTGTATTTACGCTCGGTAAAACTAAGGTTATAAAGAATTACTCGAGAGCTAAGAATTATTCGATATTTTTGGCGGTCTGCGCTTTAGCGTCGCTGTGGCTGTCGGTATATAATCCGATCCGCGCGTTCGTAGAGTCTATTATAAATAAATTCGATCCGCTGTTTATGATCAATTCTCACTGGAATATATGGATCCTTATGCTGGGCGTAGGAATCTATCTCGTGGCCGCGTTTATTTATTATCTGATAAAGCTTTATAAGGATTAACGATCCACAAAATAATAAAAGGGAGTCCGTAGATCGGATTCCCTTTATTTTATTAAAACGTATAATTATTCTTTCTGTACTTGCTGGGGGAGACTCCCATCAGCTTTTTGAACACGTCGCCGAAGTAGTTGCTGTCTTTGTATCCGCAGAACCTCGCTATCTCGGTCACTGAATATTGCGTCTCGGCAAGCATACTCGCGGCCATCTTTATTCGAACGTTGTTTAAGTACTCGTTAAAGCCGAATCCGGTAACCTTTTTGAATTTCTTTGAAAAGTATGTAGGGCTCATGTACGCCATTTTTGATATATCGGCCAACGTTATCTGTTGGTTGTAGTAGTTAGTGATATATTTGCATACATGCTGGATACGCTCTTCATGGACGCTTATATCTTCAAACGGCACGATCTTATGGTTTATGCACCTGTCTAAAAATATTATCAGCTCGCTCATATGCGAATACGAAAGGTATTTGGAGTAAGCGTCGTCGCGGTTGTGTTCTGCGTTAAGCTTATGTAGCAGCGCCTCGAACGCATATCTTTTAGATACCGGAATACGTATCTTTTTGACGTTAAAACATTCCAAAAACGTCTTTTTGTCCATGTTGTGAGAACATACGATATCCACAAACTCGTCGTTGAAGGTCATGAGATAACGCTCATGATACTTCTCGTTGGACACGGTCGTGGTCAAATGAAGGTCTCCTTTGTTAACAAGTACGACGTCGCCCGCTTCAAGATTATAAAGAGTATGGTTGATAAAATATCTTCTCGTACCGGTCATTAAGTAGTATATTTCGTAATAATCGTGCATATGCGAGTTTTTCATCGCATACGGAGTGTTATATTCGCTTCTCTCGATGTTTATGCAATCGGATTCTAAACCCATTCTCTTACCTCCTTGGAGCCGTTAATCGGAAAAAATCATCACAGCAGCGTTTCATAATCAATATGTCAAAATATCTTTATAATCAAAGATGTCGGTAACGTCGGCGAATACCCTACGTTTTTATTAATTATAACACATACGTGGCAAAATATCAATAGTTTTTGCAAAAATTACAGTATTATTGCTAAGGGGTGTGGAATTAACGTATTTACATGGTTTTTGACGGATTTTAAAGAGTTTTAGTTAAATTAACTGTAAATACTCTTAAAAAAACATTTGCAAAATAGATGTACTTTAGTGTATAATAGACAATAGGTTTATTATGTTTTAGTTGAATTGAATTGTTATATACACAGACAATTTAATAAGCGATAAATTAATACCCGGGCGAGTTGTAGGAGCGGACAGGAATTTATAATTCCTGTAAAATTATGCATGGACCAAAAGTATTTTCGACAGCGCGCCGAGCGTTTCGGGAGAAATGAGTAAATTAATTATTTGGAATATATATATTTGGAGGAATTTAAAATGAAAGATTTTATGGACAAAGACTTCATGCTGACCAACGACACCGCGGTAAAGCTCTACCATGAGTTCGCGGCGGATATGCCGATATTCGACTATCATTGCCACCTAAGTCCGCAGATGATGTATGAGGATAAGCCGTTTGACAATATTACGCAGATATTTTTGGGCGGCGATCACTATAAATGGCGTTATATGCGTTCGTTCGGTTTGGATGAGAAATATATGACCGGCGACGCTCCGGATAAGGACAAGTTTAAAATGTTCTGCAAGGTTCTCCAGTACGCGATAGGCAACCCGCTTTATCACTGGACGCATTTGGAACTTAAGACTTATTTCGGTATAGATACGATAGTGAGAGAGGATACCGCCGACGAGATATGGGAAAAGGCCAACGCCGTCATCAAGGATACCCGGATGAGCCCGGCCAAGCTGATAAACCAGTCGAACGTCGCCGTGATCTGCACGACCGACGATCCGATAGACAGCCTCGAGTGGCATAAGAAAATAGCGGAAAAGGGACATATCAAGGCGAAGGTTCTTCCGGCGTTCAGGCCCGATTTCATGATCAATATCGACAAGCCTACTTTTGCGGGATACATAGACAAGCTTGCGGCGGTTGCCGGTATGGATATATCAAGTTACGCGGACTTGATCGAAGCGGTATATAAGAGGATAGACTTCTTCCACGAAGCGGGATGCAGGATCTCAGACCACGCTTTGGACAGCGTTCCATACGAGGACGCTACGGAAGCGGAAGTGGACGCGGTATTCAAAAAGGCGATGAGCGGCGAGAAGCTGTCGCAGTACGAGACCGACGCTTATAAGAGTATGACGCTCAGAAAACTGGCTGAGAAATATCACGAGCTCGATTGGGCGTTCCAGCTGCATATAGGAGCTCTCAGAAATAACAATACGAGAATGTTTGCAAAGCTCGGAGCGGATACCGGATTCGATTCGATAAGCGATTACTGCATAGCGGCTCCGCTCTCAAAACTGCTCAATTCCATGGAAGAGAGCGGCAAACTGCCCAAGACGATACTTTATACCTTAAACCCGAAGGACAACTACGTGCTTGGCACGATGCTGGGCAACTTCCAGGGAACCGAGGTTCCGGGAAAGATACAGTTCGGCTCCGGCTGGTGGTTCAACGATCAGAGAGACGGCATGACAGAGCAGATGAAAGCGCTGGCGAATCTCGGCGCGCTCGCAAGATTCGTCGGAATGCTCACTGATTCGAGAAGCTTCCTTTCTTATACAAGACATGAATACTTTAGAAGGATCATGTGTAACATATTGGGCGGCTGGGTTGAAAACGGCGAATTCCCGGCGGATATGGACACTCTTGAGACGATAGTCAAGGGGATCTGCTTCAATAACGCAAAAGAATATTTCGGCATAGAGATTTAGGCGCCGTTATTCAGATATCGAGCGCGTAGAGCCGTTATTTCAAACGAAACAGGTGACGGCGCGGTTTAGCCGTAAGCGAGCGGCGCGTATCATCGGCCGATATATCGGAGCGCTTGACCGGCGTTAAAAGTCCGTCGGAATAGATCGTATAAAGATTTAACATAGATATGATAAAATTTGAATATAAGCGTTAAATGAAATATGTAATATAAAATTGCCGTGCGCGGCCGATCGGGCGCGTTCGTCGGTCGGCGGGCGCGGTACGGATATCTAAAAATATAATGAAATGCGAGGAAAAAGCCATGGACTTTATTCAACCTAAAAACGAATATGATCTGATAACAATGGGCGAGGTTATGCTCAGGCTTTCGCCGCCCGGAACGGACAAGATCTCTCAGAGTTATTCGTTCGATAAAAAGGCGGGCGGCGCGGAGCTGAACGTGGCGTCCGGTTCGGCGCTGCTTGGAATACGCAGCGCGCTGATAACTAAGATCCCCGAGAGCAAGATCGGACATTTTGTCAGGAATATGATCCGTTACGGAAACGTCAGCGACGATTACATAGTGTACGACCACTCCAAGCAGGCGAGACTGGGGATATATTACTATGAGACCGGCGCGTATCCGAGAAAGTCGTCGGTCATTTACGACAGAGCCAACGCTTCTTTCACAACGCTGACGCTCGACGAGATAGATCCGTCTGTATACGGGAAGACGCGAGCTTTCCATGTCAGCGGTATTACGCTGGCTCTCGGCGAAGGGATAAGAAAAACTACGATCGAAGTGATCAAGAAGTTCAAGGAGGCCGGAGCGGCTATATCGTTCGATATAAATTACCGCGCTTCTCTGTGGGACGAGGAGACGGCGCGTTCGGTCGTCGAATCTATCTTCCCTTACGTGGACATCTTGTTTGTGTCGGAGGAAACGTCGCGCAGGATGCTCAGGAAGACCGGCGAGCTTGAAGACATAATGAAGAGCTATTGTACGGACTACGGTTGTAAGGTGGTTGCTACGACGAGACGCGAGGCTATCAGTCCCAAGATACATAACTTCAGCTCGAAGATATACTACGACGGTAATTTTTATGAAGAAAAGCCGTATGAGAATATCGAGGTAGTCGATCGCGTCGGCAGCGGAGACGCATATCTTGCCGGAACCTTATTCGGTATGCTTAAATACGGCGATATACAAAGAGCGCTCGAATACGGAAACGCAATGTCTTCGGTCAAAAACACCGTGCTCGGCGATATGTCCTGCAGCAGCCTGAGCGAGATCGACGGCATAATCAAGGCTCATAAAGCCGAGGGCGTGCAGGATGAGATGAACAGATAAAATTCGTAAGGTTATTTTGGGGGAATCTAAAAAAGATATTTTTACCGGACGTTCGGCCTTATTGCGGCTCTGCGTCCGGGCTCCGTTATTATAGACGGGATTAAAACTATAATATAAGGTTTTGATTTATTATTTGAATACTTGTTTGTTTGGATAAACGTTTGTATCATGATTGAAATCGATATTCAGGGGATTGGGAGTTTTTGAGACCGTATATAAAATGGCGATGCAAGTTTGTTGTTTACGTAATAAAAAAAGAGGTGAAAAGTATGAAGAAAAAGCTGGTAAGCTTAGCCGTATCGGCGGCTATGTTGGTTACGAGCCTGTCCGTTCCGGCTTTTGCGAGCGATAGCGCGGCCGTTGCGGCGACGTCGTCCGATACCGGCGCCGTAATAGCGTTCGAGGGCGCCGAAGGCGGCGGAATGTACACCGAGGGCGCGAGGGGCGCTTTAAACAGTGGAGAAAAGATAGAGGTCTATCACGTAACCAGTCTGGCCGATAGCGGAGAGGGAACGTTCAGAGACGCGGTGTCTAAAGGGAACCGTATAGTCGTATTCGACGTTTCAGGTTACATAGATTTAAATAGTAACGTATCCATATCGCACGATAATATGACTATTTTAGGTCAAACCGCGCCGGGCGACGGGGTTTGCTTCAGAGGCAATAACATTAAAGTAGGCGCGGATAACGTTATACTCAGATACTTAAGGTTCAGGGTCGGCGATAAGTTGGCTAACGGCGACGATACAAGAGCGCAGGACGGTCTTGAGATTACCGACGACTGTCAGAACGTGATAATCGACCATTGCAGCGTGACTTGGGGAACAGACGAAAACCTTTCTGCGTATGCGGTTAAGGACGTAACGGTTCAATGGAGCCTTATAGCCGAGGCTCTTAATATGTCGGTTCACGCTAAGGGCGAACACAGCTACGCGGGCATCTGGGGCGGAGTGAACTTAAGCGTGCATCATAACCTGATAGCTACGCATAAGAGCAGAAATCCTAAGGTCGGAACGTCCGAGACTGTGGCGATGACCGAAGGCTACACAGACGATCAGACGCTGGTAGATATGCGCAACAACGTTATATATAACTGGGGCGATAAGGCCGGTTACGGATCGGAGAACGGAGCTAAGACCTATATAATAAATAACGTGTATAAGCCGGGTCCTTCGACTCCTTCAGGAAAACGCGCGAGAATATTCGAGCTTAGCGTCGGTAACAAGTACCAGACAGACTATCTCGGCAGCGTGTACGCGATCGGCAATCAGATAATGGTAGACGCGGACGATCCGGATTATTCGGACGCGCAGATGGTAAATCAAGATAACTGGCAGGACGACAGGCATACAGGCGTATATGTAGATACCGGTATCTATAACAGGTATAACGGCAATTACAGCTATGATATAAAGATCGATGAACCGGACGCTCAGTACCGTGAATATGAAAGGAACTACCCGATCGATACCGACGAGACGAGCGAGGTATTCGACGAGGTTGTAGAAGGCGTCGGAGCGACGCTGCCGGTTAGAGACGACGTTGATACGAGAATAATAAACGACGTAATAAACGGAACGGCTCCGAATATGGATGGCGACGGCGAGAAAAAAAGCAAAGGTTTGTTAGATTCTCCGACCGACGTTACGGATGAATACGAAAGCGGAGTAGAGTGCGACTCGAGAGGGTATCCGGCAATTGAAGAAGTTACCAGAAACCCTGCGGACGACTCAGACAACGACGGTATACCAAACGTTTGGGAGGATAGAATGGGTCTTGACAGCGGGAACCCAAACGATTCCACAAATATTTCTCCCAGGGGCTATACTTGGCTCGAAGAATATGTGGAAGAGGTCATAAATAAGCAGAACAGCGACGCGTTCTCCGCTGCGGTCGACGCGACCGACGATTATGTTGCGGCCGGCTCCACAGTGGAAGTATCGGTACAGAATATGCCGGCCGACGTAGTGAAGGCGGAGTTGTATTCGGACGTTGACGGCTATCTCGGCGACGTCGAAATAAACGGCGGAGGAGGAACGTCTATAACCGATTACAGCGGCGGCGTAGTCACGGTAGAGCGCGGCGGTTACGATGGCGAGATGACGGCGGTAGTCGCAGGATATAACTCCGACGGAACATTGGCCGATATGAAATATGCGGAAATACCGAGCGATCAAAACAGCGTCCAGGTAGGCGAGGTCGCGGCCGATCAGGTAAGAGTTTTCCTGTGGAATAACATCGCCGATATGATACCTTTGTGCGACGAGTACAAGAGCGATATAACGCTCAGCGCGGGCGAGAATAATATCATAGCGAAGCTCATAAAATCAGACGGCTCGTATGAACTTTCGGCCAACAAGACTATATACGTGACCGGGAACACGACCGACCCGAATTGGACGGGCGCCGAGAACACATACGATGGAAATGAATACGCTCTCGTTCCGGGACAGGAGCTGACGCAGAGCGCGGACGGAGATTTCCAGTATTTCGCTCAGATCAGTTCTATGAGCAATACGGATACCGGAGTGACCGCATATCTCGGTTACGGAGATCTTGGAGTAGGACTCAGATATAACCAGAGTCATCAAGCCGAGGTTGTTTATAAGACCGGAGCCGGCGACGGATATCAGGCGGCGGTCGAACTGCCGTACGGCGCCGACGAATATAGAATGTTTAGAATAGTCAAGAGCGGAGTGAACGTTAAGCTTTACGCAGGAAGAAGTCTTGCAGAATGGACCGAGATCGCCGATCTGGCGTATTCGGGCGGAAGCGCCGCGGTAGTCGGCGTAAGCTCGGAAGATGAGAGCGAGATGGCGGTCGTTAAATTTGACAGCCTTAAGATAGTTACGGAGGAGAGTAATCCTTCGATTAATATCACGAATGTGGAGAACAACTCGAGACTCGATTTCAATACTTCCCTAAGCGTCGACGTAACTCCGGATATAGGCGGTATAACTGAGATCTGGGTTTACTTAAACGACGACGTTATAGAGAGTATAACATATGACGAGCCTATAACGTCGGCGCAGACGATAGAGATCCCCCTTTCATTCGCGACGGTTGACGCGGGAACCTTAAGGGTTATGTGCTTTGATGAAAATCTTGGTTCGGCCGAGGATTCAAGAGAGGTCTCGATATCCCAGGATATCGCTCCGTGGCGGATCACCGATATAGGTATGTCCGAGTCGGATACAAAAACGTATGTTTCGATGACTCAGGATTACACGGCTAAGATATATACCGCAGACGGAGAGATCGGCGGAACGAGCGACAAATTCGGTTATATGTATCAGCGCTTCAGCGGCGACGCAAGAATGTATTACAGAGTTAGACTGAGCGCAAGTTCGCAGATAGGAGCGGTTATAAAACCCGATCTCGAGGCGGATGGAATAACTTATTATTTCGGAGTGAATGCGGACGGAGATTCGAGAAGGTACCAGCTGATGGCGAGAGAGAACGTCGGCGGCGAGATGCGGGTGATCCAGGACTTCACCGACCAAATAGGAGTATCGGACAACAAGCTGTTCATATTTGAAAAGGCCGGAGATACTGTAAATATTTATCAGTCTCAGAATAATAATGCCGGCTACTACAAAGAAAACGAACTGCTGTACTCGTTTAACTGCCAAGGGATAGGCGATACGTATTATATGGGCTTTGGAGCGGTCAATACGAACGGTATCAACAGCGGAGTAAACGCAGGCGACGTCGGCTGGTTAGTATTGGACGAGTTCAGCGCCGATAATATGGACGCATACGATTGGAGTATAGATCACGGTCTCGATTTCGGATGGCAGTCGCAGAATTCAAATATGCTCATGCCCGAGTGGACCGACGAGGCGATAGGCGGCAACGGCACGGGTAAGTTGATGATAAGTCCGGACAGCGATTATTCGACGGATACATATATTTTCCGCGAATATCTGCCCGCTGAAGATATGACGCCTATAATAGATTATTCATACGATATATTTATTAGCGGCGACGACAGCGGCGTCAACACGTATCTGCAAACCAAATCGGGAGATACTACGTTCAAGGTAAGTTTCGAGGACGAGGGAGACGACGGAAGAAACATATATATTGCCAATCAAAAAATCGAGAACGCGTCTTTTGAGACAGGTAAATGGTACACCGTGAGAATTGTCAGCGATCAGGGCGTAGACGCGGCTTTAGCTGATATAACGATAAGCGAGACCGGCGGAGAGACTATAGCCGAGATCGAAGATTGCGCGAACGTTACGTTTAGAACTCAGAATAATATCGAAAAGAAAGTTCCGGTAACAAACGGTATGTTCTTCGAGGCAATGTCGGGTAAGTCCGGAACCTACTATATAGATAATATAAGCGTAAGTCAGACTCCGTCCGATTATAAGATAGAGACCGTCGGCTCGGATATGTGGAAATTCGACAGTTTGTTCGGAGCTCCAGCAGACAGCTCCGTGATCGGACAACTGAGCGGCGAGACGATGACCACGATAGGAAGCATCACAACGCAGGAGGATAATAAAACGATCGACGGCGAGAGCTTTAACTATTGCATCAGACCAAAAAATGGAAGCGTAAACTCGAACTGTCTTAAATTCAAAGTCCCGGCGGGAGATACGACAATACGCGTATATGCCGCGTCGGCAAGTTCCTCACAGGCGAGAACGCTTGTGGTAAACGACGCTGGCGTCGAGAACAACCTGTCTATCCAGGAGCGAGCCGTTTACGAATATAACAGAAGCGGCGGCGAGGGAGAGATAACGATCTACGTCTTGGACGGAATAAGGATATACGGCGTGGCCTATGAGACTACTCAAATGGCAGGTCAAGATTAAAAGATAAGAAAATTAGGATAATAACCGGGCGGGAGTCTTTTGCGCTCTCGTCCGGCTTCCGAAACTTTACTTTTGGCCGTCGCGTAGCCGCCGGGCAAATATTAATAAGGAAAAATGCATAAAATCTTGCGGTAAAATTTATTTAATATTTTTGAAAGCGCTTTGTAATATAAGCGCTATTTAGAAAATATATCTGCAAAGACGCGGTTTTCAGTTAAAAATTTGCGGTGTTTTACATATATTAGGAATTTAATTAAAAATCAAACAAGAGTTAAAAATCAAACAAAACATTATAAAACTGTAAAGTTGTACAGGTAAATTGCTATGACAGCGCAAAAAATTTGTAAAATGCGAATAAAATAAGGTTTTATTGTGTTATTAACATAAAATGAATAAAATATATTGATTTTTTTATGCAAAACTAATATAATATATGTATAAAATATATTAAAAAATTTGGGCAGGACAGTTCAAATTATACAAAACCATAAGAATGGGAGGAGATCGACTTGAAAAAAGCTGTTGTTGAGAAAAATACAAAAACCAACAGCGCTCCCGCGCTTGCTGCGGAGAAGAAAAAAGGCAATTGGTTTTCGAGAGAATGCAGTAAATTTAGAAAAGGAAAATTTTTAGTATTATTGATGATACCCGGAATTATATACTATATAATTTTCCATTATGGTCCTATATATGGACTGTTGACGGCGTTTAAAGATTACAAGCCGAGATTAGGTATACTGGGAAGTCCGTGGGCTGATAATTACGGGTTTGCGGAATTTATAAGATTTTTCACGATACCTGATGTCTGGAACTACATATGGAACACAATCGTGCTTAGCGTATTGAATATAGTTTGGTTGTTTCCGTTGGCAATTATCTTGGCTCTGTTTATTAACGAATTGAGAAGCGTAACGTTTAAAAAAGTAGTTCAGACAATATCTTATTTGCCGCACTTTGTGTCGGTTGCGGCTGTAGCGGGTATGATTACGCTGTTCTGTACGTCTCAGCAGACGTCGGTTGACGCGGGAAGTTATGCAAACGAGGGTATAATCAATCAGTTCTTGCTTTCACTCGGACTTATTGATCAAGGTATTCCATTTTTGTCGAGAACAGAATGGTTCAGAACTATATATACGGCCTCAGGCGTATGGCAAAGCGTAGGCTGGAGCGCAATTATATATATAGCTGCTCTTTCGGGCGTTGACCAGGAATTGTACGAAGCCGCTACGATTGACGGCGCAAGCAGAGTTCAGAAGATGTGGCATATATCTGTCCAGCTTATAAAACCGACGATAGTAATACTTCTTATCATGCAGATCGGTAAGATAATGTCGCTGGGAGCCGACAAAGCTTTGTTGCTGCAACAGCCTGCAACGTATGAACACTCCCAGATACTCAGTACATACATATATAACCAGGGTCTTAACCAAGGTGAGATATCATATTCAACCGCGGTTGGATTGTTCAACTCATTGCTCAACGTTATACTTGTATGTATAGCAAACTTTATTTCGAGAAAACTTACAGATACAGGTTTATGGTAAGAGAGGAGGATAATTAATAATGGTAAAAGATACATCAGTTTCATCAGTTATTCTCGATATTGTAATATATGTCGTTTTAATATTATTGATGATTGTAACGCTATATCCTATTATATATATACTATCCGTTTCGCTTTCGAGTCAGGCAGCGTATGAAGCGGGAGAAGTTGTTTTGTGGCCGGTTGGTATCAACCTGGAGGCATATAAAGAGGTCTTGACGGGTGGAACCGTTCCGATGTCGTTTTTGCAGGCGGTAATTAATACGTTGCTATATACTGTTATTTCACTGTTTATGACAACTACGCTTGCGTATCCGCTTTCGAGGTCAAAGGATAGGGTGCCGTTTCACGGTTTTATAACAAAGTTGGTCGTGTTCACGATGTTCTTCACAGCCGGCATGATACCTATGTATTTGATAGTGCAGAAAGTCGGTTTGCTTAACACAAGATGGGCGCTTATAATCCCGGTCGCTATCACGACCTACAACTTGGTCGTCATGAGATCGTTCTTCGAGAGCGTTCCGGTAGAGCTTGAGGAAGCGGCGTTTATAGACGGCGCTAACGAGATAACGATATTTGCAAAGATAATACTCCCGCTTTCCAAAGCGGCGCTTGCGACGGTAGGTTTGTTCTACGCGGTCAGCCAGTGGAACCAGTGGTTCAACGCTATGCTGTACCTGAGCGACAGAGTAAGCGAATTATATCCGTTGCAATACATAATAAGGCAGATAATCATGGAGAATCAGATCGCGGCGGAGGCTGCGGCTGCCGGAGAGCTTACGCAGGTTCAGACAAGTACCGTACAGCTTAAGTACGCTACGCTGTTCGTATCGATAGTTCCAATGCTTTGCGTATATCCGTTTATACAAAAATACTTTGTTAAAGGCGTTATGGTTGGTTCTGTTAAGGGTTAATATAATATGATAACAGGAGGTAAATCATGAAAAATTTGAAAAGAAAAGGCCTTATGGCCGCTGCGCTCGCGGGAGTTTTCGCCGCTTCAACATTGCTGACGTCGTGCAGCAGCGTGAACAGAGAATCGTATGTAAACGACGAGGGCGAGACCATCTACACATATTATTTTAATATGTATACTCAGGATAACACGGAGTATAAAGAAGGTCAGGATACCGTATTCGCGAATCTGCTCAGAGATAAGTTCCATGTAGAGTTCGAATATGAAAGAATCCCGAGAGGCGACTGGGAGACAAAGACAAATTTGGCTTATGCTACCGGTAACGAGGCGGATGTAACTACGGGCGGTAAAGAGCCGCAGTATAAGAAATGGGCTAACGAGGGCTATCTTGAAGCTATACCTGAGGAGTACTATACAGGCGACGACGCGATCTTAAAGGATTGGGCAAATCTTTGGACCCCTGACGAATTTGAACGGGTTCTTGAGCTTGCCAAAAGTCCGGACGGAAATCTTTACTATCTGCCGAGTAAGAGGCAGGAAAAAGTCCAGATGTGTTGGCTTTACAGACAGGATGTATTTGAACAGCTGGGTCTGGAGTTCCCGCAGACGATTGACGAGTTGTATGATGTTTGTATGCAGCTTAAGCAGGCTTATCCCGACAAGATCATAATTTCGTCTAACGGACAGGAACTTTCATCTCTTACAGGATTTTTCCAGGCGTATTGGATTCCGGAACTTGTTATGACGGAGCATTCTTATGTTGATCCGGTTACAGGCGAATATGTTCCGTATGCGCTAACGACGGACAATGCAAGAGAGATGTATAAGACTATCAAGAAGTTCTCCGACGCCGGTTTGATTGACCGCGAGATACTTACTATGGATAAGGACATGTTTTCTACACGTCTTGCGCAGGATAACTGTTTTATAACATATAACTATGTATATAATACAGAAGATTTCACCAAGAAGACTAATGCTACGAATGCAAACAAAGGCGGAATTTGGACTTGGTCCGGCGATATGATAACCGCGTTCCCGGAAAAGGGTACTATCTATAAGAGAGACCCGCTGTATTCTAACTGGGGTCCGGCGTTTAGCGTAGGTATATCCGATGACAAGGACAGATACGAAGCTCTGCTTAAGACGTTCAACTGGTTTGCAACAGAAGAAGGTCAGATGTTTATGACGTACGGTGTCGAGGGCGACAGCTTTGAATATGACGAGAACGGTGTTCCTCATATCTTAGACGGCTGGTACGACGAGAGCGACCCCAATTCTGATAAGGATACTGAGAAGAATTTCTCGACAGAGTACGGTTCGTTCAGCTCGCAGTTTGCTAAGGAAGAGAATATGTTTAACGCAATTAGAGGTGATGTAATAGAAGAATTGTGGGCTGCATACCAGGCTCATGACAACTATTACTACTTCGAGCAGATCCCGATGAGATACACTGAGGATGAACAGACAAGATATTCAGATTTGGAAGTAGCTCTTAATGCAAAACGTAACGAGTATCTGCAGAGATTCTTCTCTGGCGACGTAGATCCTAACAACGACGCCGACTGGAACCAGTATATCAGCGATATGAAGAAAGTCGGTTTGGACGATTTCTGCGAATTGCAGACGACTGTTTATGAAAGAACTCAGGAGCAAATAGCTGCTGAAGAAAATGATAATTCGCAGGCTGACGCGACTGATACAGCTGCAGCAGAATAGAGTCTAAAGTCGTTCGACTTGAAACTGAATATGTGATGTTGGCTGCCAAATTTAAATTTGGCAGCCTTTTAATTTTACATATGGATTAGAATTTGTGTATTTAGGGATCGAGGATGTCGGGCGAGATAGAGTTCAAAATTTAGATCCGACATAGTGAGATCTAAAATTAACGGGTATTAGGATAGAATTGATTGGAAGATGAGCGCGGATTATACGCGTTTCTGATACTTACGTTAATAATTAATATATAAAGCGCAAGAGTTGAGGCGGATATGCTTTGAAGGATTATCAGATATCGGCTTCCGCTAAATAAAATTATATCATTAAAACTATGTAAAATTATCATATTACTGAAAATTTGCCATAAATTTTATAAAAGTTTACGAAATACTGCGATGATAAGACGGCAGGTTAAAAGACGTTTAAGGAATATAAGAGAAAAAATTTTGCTAAAAACGAGAATTATAATTAGAATAATTCGTCGAAGATTATAAAAAGTAAGCGCGGTTAGCTCAGACATTCATGCAAATACTAAAAAAAGACTAAAAAAAGAACTGCGAGGTAAAATAAGTGAATATTTATGTACGACAAGACTATAAAACTGTAGCTGAAGCATTGCAATCAGCTCAAGATGGGGATATAATAATTATACCGTCGGGAATTTATTATGAGAAGCTGACGGTAAACAAGAAAAACATAAAGCTGATAGGAGAGGGTTTTGTTACGCTGACTTATGACGCGGCGTCAGGCAATATTTCAGTTGCCGGAGAGAAATACGATACCTTTTCCTCCCCGACGGTTACAATAACCGAAGAGGCAAGCGGATTTGTCGCCGAGAACATAACGTTTGAGAATAGTTACAATCGGATAGATCCGGATAGAAAAGTGACGCAGGCGGTCGCGGTAAGCTGCGGAGCCGACGCGGTGTTTAATAACTGTAACTTTCTCGGCTGTCAGGATACGCTGTATGTGCATGGCGGATCGAAGCAGTATTTTTACGATTGCTACATAGAAGGCTCGGTCGATTTTATATTCGGAGACGCGACGGCGTTGTTTGACGAATGCGATATAAATTGTATAAGGAGCAAATCTTATATTACTGCCGCGTCCACTCCTGAGAATACTCGGGCTGGGTTGGTGTTTTATAACTGTTATATCGCCGCTAATCCGGGCTGCGAGAATATCTATCTTGGCAGGCCGTGGCGCGCTCATACCGACGGCGTGAGATCGCATACCGCGTTTATAGAGTGTACGTATAATTTCGACTGCGCGCCGGAAGGCTGGCTTCCATGGCACGTGGAGCCGGGAGAAGAAACGGATAATATCCGATATGAGGAATACGGTAATACTAATCTGCATGGAGATCCGGTATATGTCGAAAATCGGGCGCCATGGTCGAAGCAGTTGAGTAAAGACGAGGCGGAAGCTCTTATGGGATATATGGGGAATCTTGTAAAACTTGGAGATTTGGATATATAATTATGGAATCGCAGAGAATTTAGGACGTGGATTTATGTAGATTTGCTTAGAGCCGGCGCGTTCCGGAGCAGTAAATAAGTTCTGCGGATTTATACATACGAATCATCCTCGGATAAAAAGACGATTTGAACGCATACAGCGCTATTTATGATTTAGAAAAATACAGATTGAATTTAAAATTTATATTGCTTAAGCGGCTTTTTAAAGGTAAAATATAAATTAGGAAATATATTGAAATATAAAAAATATATAATAAAAATTTAAAGCGTATAGTACAGGAATAGGGGGAATGACAAATGCAAGGTATTTCTACAGTGTTTGACGTTACAAATTATGGGGTTATAGGAGACGGAGTAACTAATAATACTGCAAAGATCGCCGAGGTTATAGCTTTGGCTGAGAGCAAGAACGGAGGAACGATATACTTCCCTCCCGGCGAATATGTAACGGGCACGATAGAGCTTAAAAGCAATATGACTTTGTATCTCGAAGGCGGCTGCACTATATTAGGCAGCGAAAGACCTGAGGATTATCCGATGATAACCAAGGAGATACTGCCCGGGTACAACCGAGAAGGACATTCGGGTCTTGTTAAGGCGTTTAAGGCGAAGAACGTAACGATAACCGGCCGCGGAACTCTCGACGGCAGAGGCTATAACTGGTGGGATCATCCGGAGAACGAGCATCGTCCGAGAGCCGTTCAGCCGATACTTTGCGAAAACGTAAGGATCAGCGGGATCACTATAATCAATTCAGCGATGTGGACCGTTCACCCCATATGCTGCACGAACGTCACGATCGACGGGATAACGATTAATAATCCGGCGAACTCGCCGAACACGGACGGCATCAATCCTGAGAGCTGTTCGTTCGTACATATCAGCAATTGCCATGTAGACGTCGGCGACGACTGCGTAACAATCAAGTCGGGTACGGAAGACGACGATCTTCAGAAGCAGTATCCGTGCGAGAATATTACGGTCACCAACTGCACCATGTACAGCGGTCACGGCGGAGTCGTAATAGGCAGCGAGATGTCCGGCGGAGTTAAGAACGTAACGATATCCAACTGCGTGTTTAACGGCACGGACCGCGGTATCCGCATAAAGACGAGACGTAAGAGGGGCGGCAGCGTCGAGGATATCAGAGTTTGCAACATAATGATGACAAACGTATTTTCCCCGCTGACGATAAACGGCTACTATAAGTGCGGCGGCACGGATCCCAACGACATGTCGTTGTTCTCGCTCGACCCGCTTCCGGTAAACGACAAGACTCCGGTGTTTAAGAACATATACATCAGTAATCTGACCGCAAGAGACGTTAAGTGCGCGGCCGGTTATATCTACGGCATTCCGGAAGCCCCGGTGAAGAGCTTGCATATAGATAACTTCGTATGCGAGATGAGTCCGAGCGGTCACGATGTAAAGAGACAGCCGATAATGGCGTATCATGTCGAGCCTTGCGCGGGCATGGGTTTCTACTGCGCTAATATGGAGGACGTATGTTTTAACAATATACATATCAAGGCGTACGACGGTCCCTCGATAATAATAGAGAGATCTAACCTCGTAAAGGTCAGCGGACTTACTTCGGAGGGCGATAATACGGCCGTTAAACTGAGCAGGTCTAAAAATATATTTGTAAATAATTCGATGATAAATCCGGATGCGGAGACGTTTATCGAGACCGACGCGGAGTCAAACGAGACGCTCCATACCAGCGGTATATCATACGATGAGAGCAGACAGACTGAGGTTAAAGTAGTAGAATAAATAAAGTTTATCAATGATTGAGATTTAAGATCTAACAGAAAGAAAGGGGCTATGTAAAGATGGAAAGATTAAAGAGAACCGAACCGTGTAAGCTCAAGGAGAGAGTGCTTCAATTCGGAGAGGGCAATTTCTTAAGAGGTTTTGTAGATTGGATGATCGATAAGCTGAATAAGGAAATGGATTGGAACGGCGGAGTAGTACTCGTTCAGCCGTTGGCTCAGGGGCTTATTCCTATGATCAACGAGCAGGACGGATTGTATACGCTGTATCTGAGAGGTTTGCAAAACGGCGAGAAAGTCGAAGAGACGCGGGTAGTCGAGTGCGTGACGCGCGGAATAAATCCTTACGAAAACACGGACGAATTCTTTGAATGCGCAAAGAATCCCGATTTAAGATTCATCGTCTCCAATACGACGGAAGCCGGTATCGAATATAAGCCGAACCAGAGCGCGGACGATTTTGCGGGAACGACATTCCCGGGACGTCTCACCATGTTCATGAAAGCAAGATACGACGCGGGTCTTCCGGGATTTATACTGTTGCCCTGCGAGCTTATAGACAAAAACGGCGACTGCCTTAAGGAATGCGTATTAAAATATGCGGCGGATTTCGGTTATGGTCAGGATTTTGCGGATTGGGTCGAGAAAGAAAACCACTTTACAAACACCCTGGTCGATCGCATAGTTACGGGCTATCCGAGAGATACCGCCAAGGAGATGGAAGAGCAGTACGGCTATCTGGACAACGTTATAGATACGGCGGAGATATTCCACCTGTGGGTGATAGAGGGCGATAAGGAGCTTGCGAAGGAGCTCCCGTTCGATAAGATCGGTCTCAACGTGCTTTGGACGGACGACGTTACGCCTTATAAGAAGAGAAAGGTAAGAATACTTAACGGCGCGCATACGATGATGGTTCTCGCCGCGCATTTGGCGGGTCTTGAGACCGTTAAAGAGGCGATGGACGACGAGCTCGTATTCTCGTTTATGAAGCAGGGTTTGTTTGAAGAGATAATTCCGACGCTCGATCTTCCGAAGGACGAGCTGGAACAGTTTGCGAACGACGTTATTGAAAGATTTAAAAATCCTTTCATCAAGCACTACCTGCTCAGCATAGCGCTGAACTCTGTGTCCAAGTATCAGGTAAGAGTTCTGCCGTCGGTTCTTGAATACATAAAGATGAATAATAAGGAACCGAAACGCCTTGTGTTCTCGCTTGCGGCGCTGATAGCGTTCTACAGAACCGACGCGGCCAACGATAACCCGGACGTAATGGAGTTCATGAAGACAGCGTCCACAGGCGATATTCTTGCTAAGACCGAGTACTGGGGAACCGATCTCACATTCCTCAAGCCGAGTATAGATAAGTATCTCGAGGCTATCGACAGCAAGGGTATCCGAGAAGCTATGAAGGAAGTTGTTGAAGCGTAATTAATAGAAGTTAGAAAGGGGAGATCGGCGATCGGGCGTAAGACGGTATTTTAGCCGCGCCGGTTCGACCGCAGAACGGGACGCTTTGTTTATATACGGCTTTCGAGGCATGGCAAACATGGGCGTTAGGATAATAGGGATTCGGAGTTGCGGAGGAATCTATCGTTTTAACGCCGCAACTTCCGACCATGTAAATACCTTGTTTTCCTATCGCTGCCGTGAAGCCGTATAAACGACAAAGAGACCGCATATGTTCTTAATCGCTAATCCCTAATCTCTACTTAAGGAGGAGAGCTAATGAGACAATTACAAATACATCCGGACGATAACGTCGTCGTAAACATAGGTGGCGAGTACAACGGACACAAGACCGCTATCAGAGACATCAAGGCCGGCGAGAATATCATAAAATACGGATATCCCATAGGTCATGCGATATGCGATATAAAAAAGGGAGAACATGTACATACTCACAATATCAAGACCAACCTGAGCGGGATACTTGAATACAAATACGAGCCGCATCTTAAAGGCGAGATGAAGGCGGAGGATAAGATGTACTTCGACGGCTTTGTGCGCGAGGACGGTTCCGTAGGTATAAGAAACGAGATCTGGATCGTGAACACCGTCGGCTGTATAAATATGACGTCTAAAAAATTGGCCGAAGAGGCTAATAAGCTGTACGCGGGACGTACGGACGGGATATTCAACTTCGTTCATCCGTTCGGCTGTTCTCAGCTTGGCGACGATCAGGCGACCACTCAGCATATATTAAAGGGATTGGTAAATCATCCTAATGCGGCCGGAGTTTTGGTCCTCGGTCTGGGTTGCGAGAATAACAATATTCCCGTGTTCAAGGAAATTTTGGGCGATTATAATCCTGACAGAGTCAAATTCATGTCCACTCAGGAGTACGATAACGAGATCGACGAAGGGCTGAAACTCATAGGCGAACTGGTCGAATACGCCGAGCGGTTCAAGAGAGAAAAATGCGACGCGTCAAAGCTGGTCGTAGGTCTAAAATGCGGCGGCAGCGACGGATTTTCCGGACTCACCGCAAATCCGCTGATCGGACGTTTCTCGGATATACTGATCGCGCACGGCGGAAGCACGATACTCACCGAGGTTCCCGAGATGTTCGGCGCGGAGACTCTGCTTATGAACAGATGCCGCGACAAGGAGACGTTCGATAAGACCGTCGATCTGATAAATAATTTTAAGGATTACTTTATGCGTCACAATCAAGTTGTATACGAAAATCCGTCGCCCGGAAATAAGAAGGGCGGCATAACAACGCTTGAGGATAAATCGCTCGGCTGCGTCCAAAAGAGCGGAAGCTCGGACGTTGTGGACGTTATCCAAATAGGCGATCACGTCGTCAAACAGGGACTCAATCTGTTGACCGGACCCGGAAACGACATAGTGGCGGTCACTAACCTCACGGCTTCCGGCTGTCATATGATACTGTTCTCGACAGGCCGCGGAACGCCGGTCGGCGCGCCGGTTCCGACCGTTAAGATATCGAGCAACACCGACCTTTACAACCGCAAGCCGCACTGGATAGACTTTAACGCGGGACCGATCGTTGAAGGCGCGGACCTGAGCGACGATCTGGCGCAGTATGTTCTCGAGGTTGCGAGCGGAAAGCGGACCAACAACGAGAAGAACGGCTACAGAGAGATATCTATATTTAAAGACGGAGTTGTGCTTTAGTCGTTTTCGCTAAAGTGAGCGCGGTTATATAAATAGATAATAATATGAGATTTAAGCTGCCGGGCGGGGATTGTTCTTCGCATCGGCGGCTTTTTTATCATCGTTTGCAGCCTTAGAGAATGTAAATAAAACGGCGCGGATCCGGGCTTTGGAGCGTGAATTTATTTATTTTATAAACCGTGAAAAAATATATCTATTTCATTGACAAGATTTATCCAAACTGATATACTTTATGTAAAAGTTAGATTATAATATAATCGCTTTTATAGCTTAAAATTGTACAGAAAAGTAGCTAAGAGAAAGGAAGAAGCAAGATGAATAGGAAAGAAGGCAAATGGATAGCTGATTTGGGCGACGGAACGTATAAGAACCCGATACTCTACGCTGATTATTCAGATCCCGACGTGGTCAGAGTCGGCGATGATTTTTATATGACAGCGTCCACGTTTACATATGTGCCGGGTTTGCCGATCCTCCATTCCAAGGATCTGGTAAACTGGGAATTGATCAATTACGCGGTAAAAAAACTTCCGGACAGATATAACGTTCCGGTGCACGGCTGCGGCGTTTGGGCGCCGGCGATAAGATATAACGACGGCAAGTTTTATATCTACTTTGGCGACCCGGATATAGGTATATTCATGACCTATACTGACGACATATACGGCGAATGGAGCGACCTGATCCTTGTTAAGGAAGCGGTGGGTATAATCGACACCTGCCCTATCTGGGACGACGACGGTAAGGCGTATATAGTCCACGGCTATGCGAACAGCCGCTGCGGGATAAAGAGCCATCTTGCGGTATGCGAAATGACTTGGGACGGAACTAAGACTATAAGCGAGGATAAAATAATATTTAACGGTACGATAAGCCAGCCGACGATAGAGGGACCGAAGGCGTATAAGAGAGACGGCTACTATTACGTGCTCTCTCCGGCAGGCGGCGTTCCGACCGGCTGGCAGGTGGCGCTGAGGTCTAAGAATATCTACGGTCCGTACGAAGATCATATTGTTATGCGTCAGGGGCTCACCCAGTTCAACGGTCCTCACCAGGGCGGTATGGTCGAACTTGAAAGCGGCGAGAGCTGGTTTATACACTTCCAAGACTTAGAGGTTATCGGCAGAATAATCCATCTTCAGCCGGTAGAATGGATAGACGGTTGGCCGGTTATGGGAGAGAATATAGACAGCGGTCTGTGCGGACAACCGGTCTACAGACATAAGAAACCGGATGTTGGCGGCGAATATCCGATCGTTACCCCGCCGACCTCGGATGATTTCAGCGGCGACAAGCTCGCCCTACAGTGGCAGTGGCAGGCGAACCCGCAGGAGAAATGGTATTCGATGACCGAAAATAAGGATAGTCTGAGACTCTACGGTCAGAATGAGAAGACCGAACAGGACGGCTATTTATGGAATATGCCGAATCTTTTGACCCAGCTTTGGCAGGCGCCCTCGATGGTCACGACCGTCAAGGTAGATATGCCGAAGGGAACGGGCAAGTGCAGCGCAGGATTGGGCGTAATAGGCCAGAAATACGGCTATCTCGCGCTCAACGACGAGGGTATAGTCGAGTATTACTACGGTGATTTTAAGAACGGAAACAGCGAGACCAAAGTCCTCGATAAGTGCGTAGGAACAACGAGCGTTTACCTCAGAACGGAAGTAATATCCTGCTCGAACAGTAAGGAGGCGTTTTGCAGATTGTACTACAGCGTAGACGGAGAAGAGTTCACTCAGCTCGGCGAGTACGAGTGCATGCAGGGCAAATGGGTAGGCGCGAAGCACGCAATCTTCTGCAGAGGCGAAGGCTACGCGGATTTCTCGGATTTTCTTGTCGTTTAATCAGTTTATAATACGCAGTCGGGGCGCGCTTATTCGGGCGCGCCTCGAAGATTTCATGATAATAGATTGTTTTTGGAAAATATATAATTTAAAAATCAAAGGGAGGTCAATAGATCATGTCCGAGCAAAATAATAATCAAATAGATACAAGTTGCGCGTATTGCATGGAGGGCGATCTGGTAGCCGCGTTTGGAATAAAGATATGCGAGCTGGAGACGTCTAAGCTGTACCTGTTTAAGGAGCAGAGTCATCCCGGACGCGTGATCGTGGCGCATAAGAAGCACGTCGGCGATATGACCGAGCTTACGGACGAGGAGAGGAACGCGTATTTTGCGGATATAGCAAAGGTATCGCGGGCGCTTCAGAAGGCGTTCAAGCCGCAGAAGATCAATTACGGCGCGTACGGCGATACCGGACGGCATCTGCATTTCCATTTGGTTCCGAAGTATAAAGACGGATACGAATGGGGCGGGGTTTTTGCGATGAACCCGGGCGAAAAGACTTTGAGCGAACCGGAATATCAGAAAATGATCGACGATATTCTTAAAGAGTTAAATTAGCGATTAGAATTTGGCGGACGGGCTGCCGTTTATAGCGGACGGCAGTCCAACGCAAATAAAACATAGAGTTTTATTAATCGGAGTTAAGATAATGCCGGCTTGGTAATTCATATTTTTACTTTTGATTTCAGTTGTAGAGTTTAAATCTATTTTCTTAATTTGCTGCGCGAATCTCTCCAATTTGGATAGTATCTTCCCACAAGCTCCCAAAATTCTTTGCCGTGACCCGGAACAAATATATGCGCGAGTTCGTGGACTACGACATATTCCAGACATTCTTTCGGATATTTGATAAGATTAAAGTTAACGCTCATAGTTTTGGTATTATAGCTGTACGAGCCCCATCTGCTTTTCATCCGTTTTATTCTAAACGCTTTTGGCGCCGCGCCGATAATCGGCTCGTATTTTCGGATCAGCGCGTCGACAGCCGTTTCAAGTTCGGACGCTTGCAGTTTTTCGACCGCGGCCGCGAGCCGCTGAGGTTCGGCGTCCCTATTTGCGTATATCACGACCACGTTGGAATACAGCTTGGCCTCCGGCTCGGCGCCCGCGTATATCCTTCTGACAGCCGCGTTCGTTCCCCAGATCCTGAGCGTTCCCGACTCGAAACTTAAGTCGGCGCTCAGCTCGAACTTCTCTTCGCGTTTAGCTTTTTCTATCTCCGCCGTCTTCTCTTTTATCCAGCCGTAATTCGCGTCTATAAATTTTATGACCGCCGCTTCGGACGTTCGCGCCGGCGCGGACACGCTCGCTTTACCCGTCTCCTTGTTCAGCCTGAGATACATGTTTTTTATTCTTTTGTACTTGACCTCGACGTTAATGTCGCCTACTGTTATAGAACAGGCGTATTGAACGCCCTCGTCGTTTTTAGTTTTCATCGTTTATCATCGTCTTTCAATAATTATCCGCTCCGTTCCGGAACTACGAGTTCTGCGAGAGCTGCGAGCTCTGCGTGAATTGCGAATTCTGCGAGACCTGCGAGTTCCGCAGGAGCTTCGATCTCGTCGGGCGTTGCGAACGCGGCGGGCGTTACAAACGCTTATCGGACTGCGCGTAGTCGCCAAACTCCGGCAGATACGGCGCGATAGCCGATATTATTTTTTCTCTCGCTCCGCTGTCGTTTTTCAGCAGATTGATCACCCGCTTAGGATAATCGCCTCCGTCAAGCCCGAACTTTGAGCCTATTCTCTTGCTCAGATCCTTATAGTTGAATATTTTGAGGACGTCGTCTATAGTTTTTGCATCCGAATAGAGCCGCTTTTTTGATTCAAACAGCGAGCGTATCTTTTCCTCTGAAAATTCGCTGTATATATATTCTTCGACGTCCTTCGAGCCGAGTTTTCCGTCTATAAAATTGATCTTGCCGATCTTCTTGTTAAGCTCTATCTTAAACGCTTCCGCCGCCTGTTTCAGGATCTCTGCGCTATAGATACTGTGTATCAGCTCTTCGGCGTTTACCAGCGCGTCGCTTTCGCAGCCGAGCTGGATCTGCATGATCCGCAGTAGTTCCGGAACTAAAAACAGGTTTTCGACCTCGGCTACTTTAAGGCAAAACACACCGTCTTCACTGAGCTCCGATACCTCCGCGTCGGTTCTGAAATCGCGGTCTATCACCCCGTATATCTCCATATCGGCGAATATACCGCGCCGCTTTTTAGCCCGCATTATCTTCATGACCTGCTGGCAGCCGCCGCAGGGGATCACGCTAAAGCCTTTATCGCCGTATATTTCCGAGTAGAGCATATAGTCTAAGCTCTCCTTTGTACCTTCGGACAAAATGAATTTTCCGTTCCCGCCAAGTATTTCGTAGAGCGCGGACTTATCGAATTCAGGATAGTCGTCCGTATTTATGAATTCGTATTCCCAGCGTTCGTTTCCGTTTTCGTCCATCGAATACGATCCTACCTTGAGCGCCGCCGCTGAATTTCTTGAAACGGCGAAGTCCATATCGTGGGTTATATAAATAAACGCCGCGTCCGGTCTCAGCGCCTCGAGCCTGTCCCACAGCTTGGAGCAGACGCTTCGCCGCATATGCAGCTCCGGCTCGTCCGCTATCAAAACCGATTCGGGTTTTAAAACGAGCGTCGTATAGGCGTAAAATACCATGGCCTTTTCGCCGTCGCTGAGACGGTTTAGTGGATACAAGATCTCCGCGCCGCCGGATACGTCAGAAACGCATACCGCTCCGGAGTCAAAAACCAGTTTTTTGTTTATCAGTATCCTCGACAATACGGCGCCCAGCCCGGAGACGAGCGCCTTTATCTCCGTATCGCCGCGCGTCGATCTAAGCTCCCGGTTTAGATCGAAATTCTGCGCGTTGTAGCTCGAAACGGCGGTAACCGTGTCCTTATTTGATTCGCATATCTCAAGACAGAGCTTAGTCTTACCGGATCCGTTGGCGCCCAGAACTATCAGCGGCTGCGACGGATCGATCTCTGCGGTCCCGTTTGGAAAGTTTATCTTCATTTTATCACATCCGTGCGTCGGTAATTTTCTTTCGTTTCAATAGCCGTTTCCGTTAATCCGCCTAAACCGCAAAGATTTATAAAACCCGGCGAATTCGGCCAAAACGGCTTATTTTTTCTCGCGTTATCCGTTCGTTCAATAACTATAATATACCAAAAAATAGCCGCATAGTCAACGTAGAGATTATGGATCAGCGAAGGTAGCGGATAGGGGGGTGAAATTTCTTTCTTTAACGCTTGACGGCTTTGCTTGCGGAAAGGGAATATTTTTTATAAAGCAACAGAAGCCGTTTTCACGCTACAGAAGCGTGGTGAACTTACTGTTCGCTATTCTCTAATCGTTAATCTCTATGTTGTCTGAACTGTGAATAATTCTTTAGATATTCTATTCCTTTGACTTTGCTTCCGTAACGCGCGTACCATGTCGGATAGAACCTGCTCATCAGATGATCCGCTCTGCGGGCGGCGGCGCTGTCCATATCTCCGTCTGCGCTTACGGTTCCGCTTATTTGGACGCCGGGCGGCGACGAATGGACGAGCAGTACGCTCCCGTCGGCGTATGAATTTAAGACTATGTAAACATGCCCGTCGCCGCTCATTATATCGCCGAGCCGGTGGTCCTTTACCGCCGCTTTGTCGGTATACGTACCGAGTCCGAGTTTGCTGAAAAATTCGGCCTGAGCGTTAGCGCTTGCGACGTAGCCTATGTTTTTTGTTCTCTCGCAGTACAGCGTATTGTACATCGCCCAACCGACAAAGCCGCTGCAATCGAGCCCCAGGCCGCGGCGGTATCTGTAATCGTTATAGTCGTAGTCTTTATCCTGAGACATGAAAAAGCGGCGCCAGTTTGGGTTTAGTCCAAGGCGCTTTGCGTCCTCGCCCGCTCCGTCGTCGTTTTCGTTCCAGCCGCCGCCCCAGATATAGAGCGTATACCCGACCGGCAAAAGCGCGTTCGCGGCCAGCCTCTTCGCCGGATCCGGACAGCGGTTCATTCGGCAGCGGTATATATCCGAGCCCCTCTCGTATCCGGTCTCGGTCGTTCCGCCGCCGGCGCGCCTCAGACTGCGAAGCGAGCGGAGTATGTTTAAGATAAATTCGTCGTTTAAATTTTCCCTGCGTCCGGCGCCGTTTATGCAGCCGCGGCAGTTATTGTATCCGTTCATTTTATCCTCCGATTTTTATAATATTATTTATAAATTTAACTCAGCCGTTACAATTTAAACGTTTTTAGGCCGTTCGCTCAAACTCCGAAGCCGTGATACGCCCCCGGCGCAGAGCAATTTTTCTGTAGTATTCCGGCGCGCCGATCGGGCGAAACCGGCGGCGAATATGCTGTTATTATTTTACTAAAAATTAACATAAATCCTGTTTACAATATCAAAATTACCGTATATAATAGAGCTATACAGAATTTTGTTGAATTACGGCGGTATACGCTGAAAATGTAAAATTTATGTAAAGTCCGCGCGGCGCCTGCGATCGAGGTCTTGGGATTTGATTACGGCTAATTTATATATATTTATATACATGCAAATATATGCGTATAAATATACGCGGCGATACATAATAAAACGTTTGAAAGGAGCGTTGGTATGTCTGAGTCCAAAGAACAACATATAAACACTCGCGAGTTTATGCAAAATAGGGAGTTGTCATGGCTGCGTTTTGACGAGCGCGTCCTTGCGGAGGCGCAGTGCGACGAAGTCCCGCTCTACGAGAAATTAAAATTTATAGCTATTTTCACCAGTAATCTGGACGAATTTTTTATGGTAAGAGTCGGCAGTTTATTCGACCTGTCGATGGAGAACGAAAAGACCATAGACAACAAGACTGGCATGACTCCGATCGACCAGCTTGTTAAGATATACGCGGCCGTCGAGCCGTTATATAAGAAAAAGGATCATTTATACGACGAGGTCAGCAAAAGGCTTAAAAACAACGGCGTGTCTCATCTCAACATAGACGACCTTAAGCCGGACGATCTCAAATACGTAAAGAACTATTTCGAGAACTATATACAGCCGATACTGTCGCCGCAGGTAGTGGACGATCATCATCCGTTCCCGTTTATCTCAAACAAACAGCTCTGCATCGCGGCGAGACTGGCGACCAAGAAGAAATCCCTGCTTGGGATAATAACCGTTCCGGATAAACTTCCGGCGATCCTTTACCTGCCCGGCGCCGATATTCGTTACGTGCACACCGAGGACATAATCCTGCATTTTGCGAACGTTTTATTCGAGTTGTACGAAGTAAAGGAAAAGTTGATTTTCTCGCCCACGCGAAACGCGGATATAAACCCGGAGGACGAGGCGTTCGATATCAACGAGGATTTCAGGAGCAAGATGAAGAAGCTGCTGAAAAAGAGGAAGAGGCTCGCCGTGGTCAGGCTCGAGACCTCTCAGACGCCGACCGATTTCCTGCGCGAGAAGTTATGCGAAAAACTTGAGATAACGCAGAACCGCCTCTTTATATCGAGGTCGCCCATAAAAATGGGGCACGTATACGAGCTTGAGGGAAAATTCAGCGAAAGCCAGAAGAATAGGCTCTGTTACGAGCCGTTCGATCCGCAGCTCACCGTCTCGGGCGTAATGGAGGGCAAGAACATGCAAGACGTTCTGCTCAGCTATCCGTTCGAGAGCATGGAGCCGTTTTTAAAAATGCTCAAACGCGCTTCTCAGGATCCGGACGTTTTGTCTATAAAGATCACTATATATCGTCTCGCCAAAAACGCGAAGCTGATCGAATATCTCTGCGCGGCCGCCGAGAACGGAAAGGACGTGCTTGTCCTGATCGAGCTTAGAGCGCGTTTCGACGAGCAGAATAATATCGACTGGTCCGAACGCCTTGAGGAGGCCGGCTGCCGGATCCTATACGGTATGGAAAACTTCAAGGTCCACTCCAAGGTCTGCCTTATCACTAAGCGCGAGAAAGGCGCGGTCAAATACATTACTCAGATAGGCACGGGAAATTATAACGAGAAGACGGCTAAGCAGTACACAGATCTGTCGCTGATAACTTACGACCAGAATATAGGTAAAGACGCGGCGGAATTTTTCAAAAACATGGCCGTGTCGAATCTAAACGGAGAATACGAGCATCTGTGGGTAGCTCCGAACTCGATGAAAAATCAGATAATTCACTATATCGAGGAGGAGGCTAAGAAAGGCTCGGACGGCAAGATCATAATTAAGGTAAACTCCGTTACCGACTACGACATAATGTGCAAGTTGCAGGAGGCGTCGGCGGCCGGAGTCTCGATCTCGATGATCGTCAGAGGAATATGCTGTCTGCTTCCGGGAATACCGAAACTGACCGAAAATATCAAGATATATAGTATCGTCGGCAGATACCTTGAGCATTCGAGGATATATTCGTTCGGGAGCGGCGCGGATCAGAAGATGTTTATCGCCTCCGCGGACATAATGACGCGAAACATGCAGAAGCGCGTTGAGGTAGGGTGTCCGATATACTCGACCGCGATCAAGGATAGGATAAATCATATACTCGACGTCTGTCTTAAGGATACCGTCAAGGCAAGAGTCCTTCAAAGCGATGGGACCTATGCGATGAAACCAAAAAATCTTGTTAAGCTCAACAGTCAGGAAGTGTTTATGAAGGAAGCGGTCGAGGAACATATAGACGAAAATAACGAAAAGAAGACCGACGGCTTTTTCAGACGCAAATACAAGGAATTTGTTACCAAGCTGTACAAGGATATTCAAAGTTAAATTACATGTTATTCAAATCGAGGCGGCTGTTTATACAAGCCGCCCCGTTGTTTTATATAAAATTTTATAAGAATTTAACCGGAGACGTTTTGACAAACGGCCGCCGTGTTGGTATAATAATTATTATAGCCGTTCATAAAACGATTCGGTTTGCGTAACGCGGAGTTTCGATACTTGCGCGTCGTAAGCCGGGATACGGGTCGGAGCAGTCTTTTTTATCGTTTTAGCGGTTTGGCTCGATTAAAACGTTTAACGCAGCATAATAAACGTAATATATATTGGAATTGCGGGGTGTGAAAATGGAAGAGAAGAAGAACTTGCAAGACGGCGCTACAAAACATACGGCCGTATTGGACAAAGAATACAAAAGTAATTTTGAAAATAAAGATCTTGAGGGTAAGCTTGACGAGATATCCGAGTTGCTTTTAAACAGGGAGTTCGGTAAGATACGCGAGCTGCTCACGTCCATGGAGCCGGTCGATATCGGTCTGTTGCTCGGCGAAGCGCCGGAAAAGGATCTTCCGATATTGTTTAGGATCTTGCCTAAGGAGATCGCCGCGGAGACCTTTGTCGAGATGGACTCGGACGAGCAGGAACTTCTGATAGACGCGTTCAGCGACAGAGAGCTTAAGGACGTCCTCGACGAGCTGTTTATCGACGATACAGTCGATATAATCGAAGAGATGCCGGCGAACGTAGTCAAGCGTATCCTCCGTCACACCGATCCGGTCACCAGAAAGGATATAAACCAGATACTCCAGTACCCAAAAGACAGCGCGGGAAGCATTATGACGACCGAGTACGTGAGTCTTAAAAAGGGAATGACGGTCGCTCAGGCGTTCGATCGGATACGCAGGACCGGCGTCGATAAGGAGACGATATACACCTGTTACGTCACGGATTATAACAGACATCTTATAGGACTCGTCTCCGTGAGAGAGCTCTTGCTTTCCGAATATAACGCGGTAATAAACGATATAATGGAGACGAATATTATCAGCGTACAGACGCACGAGGACAGAGAAGCGGTCGCGATAAAGTTCGATAAATACGACTTCATCTCGCTGCCCGTGGTCGATACCGAAAACCGACTCGTCGGGATCGTAACCTTCGACGACGCTATAGACGTATTGCAGGAAGAGTATACCGAGGATATCCAGAAGATGAGCGCAGTACAGCCGATCGAAGAACCGTACCTCAAAACTTCCGTGCTTAAACATGCAAAAAACAGGATACTTTGGCTGTTGTTCTTGATGCTGGCATCGACCATTACAGGAACTATCATAACCAACTATGAAAACGCGTTCGTGGACGTTCCTATCCTCGTCGCGTTTATCCCTCTTTTGATGGGCACGGGCGGTAACGCCGGTTCGCAGAGTTCTACTATGATAATCCGCGGTCTTGCGATGAACGAGCTTCAGCCTAAAGATATATTAAAAATATTATTTAAGGAATTTAGGATAGGTATCATAGTGGGAATAGTCTTGGCGGTTGTAAACACGGTTAAGATATTTATCATGTATCCCAACGAAAACTGCGTTTACCTATCGATCGTGACGGGAATAAGCCTTGTTACTACGACGATTTTAGCGAAACTGCTCGGCTGTTCTTTGCCTATTCTTGCAAAGAAGCTTAAGCTCGATCCGGCTCTTATGGCCGCGCCGCTCATATCGACGATATTGGATACCTGTTCGGTGACGATATTCTTCAACGTCGCGATGTGGTTTATGAATATGCCGTTTAATTGAGCCGCCGCGTTAATACGCGCCAGGCGGTAAATATATTGAAACCAAAAAGCCGATCCGTTTTTAGCCCGGGTTCGGCTTTTTTGCATAATTGTAAATTATCGGTTATTAAACGGTATAATCGTTTGGTTATTTTTTATCTAAATGTTACTAACTTTTGACAAGTTAATCCATATTATATGGATTTTCTTATATAAGGAGGTAAGCGACAACAATATATTGTGGTATATGCAAGGCGGGAATAATATATTTTGTAGTAGAATGTAACAAAGTTTTAATATTTAGATATAAATATTGTTATAAATGCTTTACAATTTGGCAAAAATATGTTATAATAATGAAAATGTTTGCGAAGAGGTGATTGAGCAATGTACGTTCAAGATGACATAACCAAAATCAAAACCAGCCTTTCTGATAACGTCGGGCATAAGGTTAGACTTACGGCTAAGAAGGGCAGAAAGCAAACTGTTACGCGCGAAGGTGTTATCGAGAGCATCTACCCAAGTATTTTTACGATAAAGTTAGACAACAAAAGCGATTATCTTGCATCTGAAAGGCGTGTTTCGTATAGTTATGCAGATGTTTTGACCAAATCCGTGGAACTCGTTATCTACGCTCCGGAAAACGAAAGCGGCGATGCTTCGGAATCTGAAACTGTGATCGGAAATATTGGCGATCATAACACGGCGGATATTGAAGCCCAGGCTGCCGACGAAGGCGACTATGACAGCGACGAATTATTCCATCAGATTGAAGCGATTTTCAACATACCGGATATGGACGACGATGATGAAGCCGACGCCCGCGACGGGGAATGAACGCCAATAACTTGTCTCGGCTGATTGATTTATTGATTTAATAATTTAATATGCGTAGACAAAACGAATTCCGCCTTTAAGGCGGTTTTTTTATATTTGTATTAAAATAGTAGGTATTTGGGATTAGGCGGTAAAATTTGTCGATTTAACGCTTAACCCCAAGCATATGCAAAAAAGAAATACTCTTTATTCCTATAACATTACAGAGACCGTAAAAACGGATACAGGAGCCTTTTGGGCTCCTAATCGCTTCTACGTTAATACGTTGTAAAGAAATTGTAAATTGACATAATTTGTCGGATGTTATATAATTATCGTTAGCAGATTAGAGGTAATTGAAGAGCGGGCAGGCGTCGCCTGCTTTTTATTTTGGGTTTCTTTAGCGATCATATAATAAAGCCGCATTAAAACATGAGCCTCAGCGTTTGTTCTCAATCCTAATTCCTAATAACTAATCGCTAATCGCTACGTTGGTGTTCATCTCCATTATGTTACATAAGGAGGTGATTGCTGATAAAATTATTCTTTCGAGTACTTATACTCGTGATAATATTTCTTGTGGTTTTCACCATAAAAGCAGTATAACCGCCCCATCGCTAAATAGGCGGTTATACTAAAACCATCATTTGGCTGACCGAGTATTCGGTTTACCTCTTTTCTGCTTTTATTATACACAAATTCTCTCCGCCGTCAAGCAAAATAATCGGCGAAAGTTGGACGCTTTGTTTTCCTAAACGGCTAAGAGCCGTTTAAACGTTACAGCCGCCTTCCGCGTTCCTAATCCCTAATCCCTACGTTTGTACATCCTTGAGATCATATAATATTTTGCGCCTCTTTCCTTGTATGAGACGACGGCGTAAACGGCTTTAAGTTCGTCCATCCTGGCTTCTATCTCTTCTTTGACAGGCGGTTTCATATAAATTTGGTTAGACTTCAAGCGGTCGCCTCGGTTATAGTAGTTGACCTGCCAATGACTTATGTCGGCTTCGCTCTCCGCCGGGGGAATACAATCCGAATTTTTTTCGATCCGGCGTATAAGCCAACTGAACGCGCGGAGTTCGGCCAGACATACGACCCCGCGGGAATAGAACGGCGCGTAGCTTGAATCGGTAAAGCTCCGGCGTATGAAATCCAAGGCTTCGTTTTCGTCGTAAAAAGTTTCGACCCGCGCGACCCGGTCGTTTATTCCGTATAACTTGGCTTGATATATACCGGATGAGCCCAATATTTTTCTCATTGCTATTCTCCTAAAATTATTTTTTATAAATGTAAGAATTTGCAACCATAAGAACATAAAATTTAGTTTATATGATAATTATACTATGTAAATAATAGAAATGTAAATGCGTAAATAATCATTGTCAATGATAATTTCTACATTTGGACGCTGTGTTACTTTAAAACTGAATTAATTATAATATTATTTGTATAGTTTTGAAGTGATGTGATAAATATGAAGTATAAAGACAAATTAATTGCGCTTGGATTAAATATAGCGTATTATCGTAAATATAGATTGTTAACGCAAGCGGAGTTGGCAGAGAGGGCAAAGGTCAGCGTTTCTACCGTTCAGAAGCTGGAGAACGCAAATTTATATGCGGGCGCGTCTTTTGAAGTGATATGCAAAATTGCGGAGGCGCTGGGAGTAAACGAGAGCGAACTTTTGGATTTTAAGAAACTGAGAAGCGATTCCGTATTGTTGGATAAGTAAACTAAACAGAGTATCGACCATTGGAAGCGGTTCCGATGGTTTTTATTTTGGGAAAATAGGCGCGCCGATTGATAATTATAATTTAATATGATATAATAATCGTAAATCGGGCGGCGCGTTTGAGCGTTGTAACCGGATCAAAAGGAGAACTGCGATGGAAAAGATATACTATCCCAATTATGAAACGGTCGAAAAGGCTATAAAGGACGACGACCCTCTGCTTTTGCTCGTATCGCACGACGGCGGTAGATTTATCGTATCGAATATCGACGACGCGGGAGAGCATATAATTCTGCTCAGGCTCGCCGGATTTAAAGAGACCGATCTCGACAATTATTTTCGCTTGGTTTTAAACCGCGACGGCGCCGATTGGACGTTTGTATGCCCGAGTAATTATAAAGGGATCGAGGATAAGTCTTATCGGATAAGGCAATTTTTCAAAGACGGCTTTGCAATCATACCAAAAGCGCTCGACGAGTTGGGATATTTTTGCGGGATAGATATTCCAAAGAGATACCGAAGACATTTTGATATGATATAGATTAAGACGTTATTAATGATGAAGATTCTATTTTGCATATGAGAAGCATAAACGGATTTGTTGCGCCGTATGTCATATAAGCAAGCGAATATAAGTAATGGAAAGCAGGCGCTCAACCTGCTTTTTATTTTTGGATTGATTTTGCAAACTTTTCATAAAAATAATATAGCCGCCTTCCCGGAATCAAGCAACAGGAAAACGACTATATTACAAAGCTCTTTGGTTAACCGCAGGGCGGTTCCCTCTTATCCGCTTTTATTATACACCGTCGTTATTATACGATGAATTTAATCTAAAGTCAAGGCGTTCGTTAAAAATTTAATGGTTTTGTAACTCATTATTGACGAACCCGTAACCGTAAAATTTTAAAAGTTAAGGATCGGGCGCCCAAACCGCGAACCTAACGCCTATCGGCGAATCAAGCGGAATATAATACTTATCGCCGGTTTTTGAGCGTCGCGGGCGTTTTGGACTTCCCGATCCCTAAATTAGTAACGTCTAATTTTTACCTGAACAGTCCGGTTATTATATCGATGAGGTTGAATCTGACGATCAACCCCGCGAATACGATACTTACCATAGACAGCAGTTTGATCAGTATATTGACCGAGGGGCCGGACGTATCCTTGAACGGATCGCCGACGGTGTCGCCTACGACCGCCGCCTTGTGGTTTTCGGAGCCTTTGCCGCCGTAGTTGCCGGCTTCGATGTACTTTTTAGCGTTGTCCCAGGCTCCGCCGGAGTTGGCCATCATTATCGCGATAGCGAAGCCGGATACCAGCGAGCCGCCGAGCATGCCGACTACGCCGTTGACGCCAAGGATAAGACCCACGACGATAGGCGCGAGTATGCCGAGCCCCGCCGGAACGATCATCTCTTTGAGCGAGGAGCGCGTGCAGATATCGACGCAGGTCGCGTAATCCGCTTCCGCCTTGCCCTGCATCAGGCCCTTTATCTCTCTAAACTGACGTCTTACCTCTACGACTATTTTCTGAGCCGCGCGGCCGACCGCCTGCATCGTAAACGCCGAGAACAAGAACGGCAGCATCGCGCCGACGAACAAGCCTATGAGCACGGGCGGATTTGTAAGCGAGAGCTGAAGATTGCCGCCCAGTTCGGTGATTTTATCGGTATACGAAACGATCAGCGCCAAAGCCGTGAGCGCCGCGCTGCCTATAGCGAAGCCCTTGCCGGTAGCCGCGGTCGTGTTGCCGAGCGAGTCGAGCGCGTCCGTTCTATCCCTTACGCTCTCGTCCATTCCGGCCATCTCCGCTATGCCGCCCGCGTTGTCCGCGACGGGACCGTAAGCGTCGGTAGCGAGAGTTATTCCGAGCGTCGCGAGCATACCTACCGCCGAGATACCGACTCCGTAGAGTCCGCTTGCAAAGCTGTCCGCGTTACCGGTTGCGATGAAGTCCGCGCCGCCCGCCGCGAAGAAGCTGATCAATACGGATATGCCTACGATCACGACCGGGATCGCGGTCGAGAGCATACCGAGCGCTATGCCGTTGATGATTATCGTAGCGCTGCCTGTCTCCGACGACTTAGCCAGCTTTCTGGTCGGCTTATATGAATCGGACGTATAGTATTCGGTAAAGAAGCCTATGAGCACGCCGGCTACGAGTCCGGATATAACAGCCCAGAACACGCCGGTGTTTTCGGGCAGGAATACGAATATCAAGACCGCCGAAGCGATAGCCGATATTATCGCCGAAATGTATGTGCCGCGTCTTAGCGAACCGAGCAGGCTCTTTTGATCGGCGCCCTCTTTTGTGCTTACGAAGAACGTGCCGAAGATCGAGGCTATTATACCTATCGCCGCGATGAGCATAGGCACGACGATACCCTCGAAATTGAGTCCCGCCGCGGTGGCGAGCGCTCCGGTCGAGATTATCGAACCTACGTAAGATTCGTACAGGTCGGCGCCCATTCCGGCGACGTCGCCCACGTTATCGCCTACGTTGTCCGCTATGACCGCAGGATTACGCGGGTCGTCCTCGGGGATACCCGCCTCTACCTTACCAACGAGGTCGGCGCCTACGTCCGCCGCCTTGGTGAATATACCGCCGCCTACGCGGGCGAACAGAGCCATGGAGCTTGCGCCCATACCGAAGGTGAGCATGGCGGACATAATCTCCGTCGGATCGTTTAAGATAGCTTTAAGGATCAGGAACCATACCGATATATCCAAAAGTCCCAGTCCGACCACCGTAAGCCCCATAACCGTACCGCTCGAAAAGGCTATCTTAAGACCCTTGTTAAGGCTGTCCTTAGCGCCGTTCGCGGTTCTGGTGTTAGCGTAAGTAGCTATGTTCATGCCGATAAAACCGGACAGTCCCGAGAAGAAACCGCCGGAGAGAAACGCGAACGGAACGAACCAGGTAAGCAGACCCGCCGCCGCCATACAGGCGATTATCACGATCATTATAACGAAGAATACCGCGACCGTCTTGTACTGACGTTTAAGGTACGCCATCGCGCCCTTGCGGATCTTCGAAGCTATGTCCGACATCTTGGCCGAGCCCTCGGGCTGAGCCTTTACCCAGTAAAACTTGTACGCCGCGAATGCGAGTCCGAGTATAGCGCAGGCCAATACGACCCACGGCGCTACGTCAACAAAATTCATGATTTTTACCTCCCTTGAATTAAGTTTGTTTTTTAGTATATTGATATTATTATTTATTTTTTCGATAATAATTAAACTGTAAGCGACAGTTTTTTATAAATTCTTTTTTGAATATCGACCAAATTTTTACATTATATATATTATATAAAATAATCGCGTCTAAGTCAATATGTTTAATACAAATGTAACAAATGATAATCTGGAATATACATTTTGCGGGATATGTTAATATTTAAAGACGTAAGCGTTAAAAATAATGCGTAGAAGAACATAAAGCGGTCAAAAATATAAAGAGATAGTTTCGCTTAGACGGAAAAGGGCGCGTAAAAACCGCCGCGCGGGATATTTAAAAAAGATACTCAGCGCAGCGTGATATGATTTTTTATTATTGAAAAAAATTCGCGGACGTAATTTCTGAGTTTATATTTTTGAGGATTCTCCGCGGGCAGAGGGTAAGCGGTCAGGCCGAGAAGTCTCGCGGTGCGTCCGGAGCGGTAGACGTGATAGCGGTTCGTCGCAAAATAGACCGTATATCCGTTCTCGCCGAATAGATCGTCCAGCAGCCGCTTGGAGAACTTAAAGTTGTCGTACGTGCTGTGCGAACGGTCTTCCTTGAGCAGTTTGGATTCGGGAACGCCGTTTTGGATAAAATACCTTCGCATCGCTTCCGCCTCGGAGATAGTCTCGTTAGAGCCTTGCCCGCCCGAGCAGACGACTATATCGCAGCCGTTTTCAGCGATAAATTCGAGCGCCGCGTCCATGCGCGCGTACAGGCTCTTACACGGAGTTTCGCCGTAGAGGCGGCAGCCGAGCGTCACGACCGCGGTTTTGTTAGCGCCGGATTTTGGCGGCCGATCGTTTGAATGATTATTTTTATATCCCTTATTTGTCATATTTGTTTTGATATTCTCCTTTAACGCAGGATAGGCTGCGCTTATAATTTTTTCAAATTATAAAAGCGCGGTTTTTACTAATAATATATATGACGCGCAAAGCTCTTGTTACGCAAAGTTTTTGTTACGCAAAGTTTTTGTTACGCAAAATTTTTGCTATGCAAAGTTTTTGCCGCGCGTCTTGGATTTTAAGGTCTGTACGAGCGGCGGGGACGCCCGCATAGGTCTTAAGCCGCAGACAGACATGCGGCCGCGCAGAGTTTTCCGAGCCGAAGGCCTGCGCGCTTATAACACAACGAAAATAGGCGAGCGCGCTTGCTTATTTTTAGGTTTAGGAGGGAAAGAGAATGGATGTATTGGCTCTGATACTCGTAATAATCGGCGCCCTGAACTGGGGAAGCATCGGCCTGTTCGGTTTCGATATAGTCGGCGCGCTCTTCGGCGGCACGGGCAGTTTTATAAGCAGAGCGATATTTACAGTAGTATCTCTGGGAGGACTTTGGGCGATATCATTCTTCTTTAGAGAGAAAATACTCGGAAGATACCGTCACAGCGCCGAGAGCTGAGTAAAACTTACAAGGCGCTAAGCAAACGCGGGAATATTGCGACGGCGATTCCCCGACGTTTGGGAGCGCATCGTAAAAACTTCGCTTTTGGCGGTTATGGAAATTAAATTTGAATAAAACCATAAACGGCTGGGCTGGCTTTAGTTTCAGCCGTTTTGGCTTAGTATAGCGGCTCAGTCCGCTTTAAACTCTGCGACGCTTTTTCCGTTTTCGGTAAATATCAGCTTATAAGCTCTGAGCGCCTGATACATATCGCCCTCGCCGCGCTTTGCGCCGTACTTAACGTCGCCTTTCAAAGGGTGTCCTATGTAGGCGAAAGAGGCGCGGATCTGATGCGTTCTTCCGGTATGCAGTTCGACCTCTAAATCGGTACTGTCGCTTTTTAGGTCGCAGCGCAGAACGCGGTAGCCGAGCCGGGATGAGCGCGCGCCCGGTTTGGGGGTTTGGGAAAACTCCATAAGATTATTTCCTATCTTATATATATATCCGTTTATTTCTCCGCCTTCTTGGATCCGTCCCTCCACGGTAAGACGGTAGAACTTGCGTATCTCGCGGTTCTTGATCTTCTCGTTTATCCGCTTTAGCGCTCCGGCGTTCTTAGCCATTATTAAAAGGCCGGAGGTGTTACGGTCTATTCTGTGGCAAAGAGAAGGGATAAAGGCCCCCGGCGAGGAAATATCTATCTCGGACTTATCATACAGATAGCGTCTGGCGCGTCCCTCCGCCGAATCCTTATCCTCCGACTGTGAAAGCAGCCCCGACGGCTTATCTATTATAAGCATGTCGTCGTCTTCGAATACGACCTTTATATCCGGGCTTAATTTGAGCCATGGGATATCCGTATTTTCGCTTTCGAAAAATTCGTCGTTGATATATGCTTGCACCTTGTCGGAGGTTTTTAAAACGTATTTGAGGTCGGCGCGCTTTCCGTTTACCTTGACTCGCTTTTTCCTAAAGGCCTTGTAAATCATCCCGGGCGCGGCTTTCGACGCCTGTTTGAATATGAATTTGTCGAGCCTTTGCCCGGCCTCCTTTTCGGTTATTATAAATTCTTTCATAATAATCTCCATTCCGCCGCCCTGCGTCGGCGTCAATAGGAATGAATTTCTCTTATCTTCAGGGCAAGGAATGATAAGAGATTATTAAGCCCATGCGCGTTTCCGAGAGTTATACGCGAGGAAAATTTCGCGCGGGCAATCTAATCCTGCCGGAGGCTAACGTGAAAGGAACTTTCACGTTAATCTCCATTCCGCCGCCCTGCGTCGGCGTCAATAGGAACGAATTTCTCTTATCTTCAGGGCAAGGAATGATAAGAGATTATTAAGCCCATGCGCGTCTTAGAGCATTATACGCGAGGAAAATTTCGCGCGGGCAATATGATCCTGTCGGAGGCTAACGTGAAAGGAACTTTCACGTTATTTTCCTAATTTTATCGGGTCCTCCATATATATACCGGCGCGGCGTCTCCCGCTCGATCTGGCGATATGTTTCGGCCGCGCGCGTTTATCGTCTTTTGATATAAGTCTATATGCCGGCTTTGCATTCGGCTCATCGTTTAAACGTCAGTAAGTCTCGAAGTTGCTGTAGTCTTGTCTCCGAACCCTGGGGCATTAGCGTGACGCTTATTTCCCTTTTGACCGAATCGTCGCCGCAGGTCAATGTTACGGCTGTGTTGACGGTGATCGGCTTTTGGAACATGTGCGGCGGATTTATCTTGCCCGAGCCGAGAATGGAGCCGGTCGAACGGCTCGAGGAGATCATATCGGAGATATCCGATATGATCGGGATATAGGTATCGCCCGACCAACGTATCATAACTTGTCTGCCGTTAGACGCCTCATATCTGCCGGGGAGGTTGGTATACACTTCGTCAAGACTCGGGTTGTCGCCCGCGATATTGTCAAAGGCCTCGTATATAGCGACTATATTCGGGTCGTCGGATACGTCTATAGACAGCCCGGGCGCAAAGTTTGAAGGCGCGCCGTTATTTGAATACAACAGGACGCTCTCGGTCGATTCTGGATCGTCGCAGGCGAGTATGAACGACGCCGTATACATCTTCTCGCTGAAAAGCCTGCGTATCAGAGATGTGACGTCGAAACTTATCCCCGATCTGGTATCGTAGCCGGTCACGGTCTCTATCAATTCGGTCTCGCCGGCGGGACGGGAGTTGTAGGTCATGCTTCCGTTCCAGTCGTTGTTGTTTATATAGTACAGCTGCATCCGCATCGTCGAAGATTTGTTCTTAGGACGGAGCTGGATCTTGGCGTCGGTGATCGCGCCCTGGATATTTTTGGGGTCTATATTAAATTTAAGATAGGTGGCGGAGCCGTTGTCCACGCAGAGCAGATTGTCGTTGGCCGCAACGGCGTCGTAGCCCGACGCGTTCGGCGAGGCCTCGGAGACGTAGACGTTCGTGTCCAAGTACGTCTTGTTAAGACCCGGCGGGTCGGTATCGACAGCGTCGTTTACGAGTATTTTCAGATACGGGCGGTAGGACGGATCCTCGTAGCCCGAGCTTGCGAACTGGATCGGCGCCGCTGCGTGATCGGCCGCGCTGAGTCTGAGCGTTATAGTACGGTTCTCGTTTCCGAGCATTTCTTTTATAGGTTCTGTTAGGTCGATCTCAAGAACGCCGGCGTTCGAGTATGTAACGTACGTAAGGTTGGTCTCGTTTCCCCTCGGTTTGTTGTTCCATGTCGTTCCGTCGCTCCAGTTATTGTTATCGAGATACGCTACGTTAAAACGCGCCTGATTTGAGCCGTCGGAACCTTTGCCGAGCCATGTCGCGGCGAGACGCAGTTTTACCGAGGAGATCTCGTTGGGGTTCTTGTTGTCCAGCCTTGAAAGATCGAAAGCTATATACGTATCCCAGTTCGCCCCGACTATCATCCGCCTCTCGTCAAGTTCGCGAGACGATTCGTCGTCTTTCAGACTGTATACGAACATATCTTTCTCCGGCTGTATCTTAATAAACTCTCCGTCGGCGATGACCGGCGTTGCGAGGTATATTATTCCGACCGGAACTATGCCGAGCAGTAATAAAGACAAGAGGATGGAACCGACTATCTTTTTTATAGTATCTCCCAACACGAGCGCCGCCTTTCTGAGTATATTTATTAAATCCGTGTATTATCGTCGTTTGTAAGCGTTATGTAATACGCGCTATTTGCCGGATCGGAGCCGGATAAACTAAACCGATCCGGATCCGTCGGCGGCCATGCTCTACGTATTCTGAGCTTAGCCGGAGGCAAGACCGACCCGCCCGCTTTTGCGTATTGCGGATCGGGATCCGCCGTCCTATAGTTATTTACATTTACGTTGCTTTTATGGATTTACGGTTCGGTACTTACCATATATATTCCGCGTCCTTATCTAAAATACCGAGCGCGGCGCGGCGCAGAAGGTCGAGCGCGTACATGGCGCTTCTCTCGCGCACCATGCCCCGGTCTCCGGTAAGGTTGAACTTGTACGCCTTGTGTATATCTTTAGCGCAAACGCTTATATATACCAGTCCGACCGGCTTCTCCGCCGTACCGCCGCCGGGTCCGGCTATCCCTGTGATAGAGACCGCCATGTCGGCGCCGGATACTTTGAGCGCGCCTTTGCTCATCTCGAGCGCGGTCTCGGCGGATACCGCTCCGTATTTTTCGAGGGTCTCGTTCTTAACGCCGAGCAGTTTATGCTTTATCTCGTTTGAATAGGTCGTGAGTCCGCAGCCGAAACATTCGGACGAGCCGGGTATAGACGTTATTTTCTGCGCCGTAAGCCCGCCTGTGCAGCTCTCCGCGGTCGCGGCAGTAAGTCCTTTAGCCCTGAGCAGTTCGACCAGCGTTTTCTGCAGCGAGTTGTCGAGTCCGGTTCCGTAGACCTTGTCGCCGAGCGCCTCCCTGATCTTTTTTTCTACGGGAACGATCATCTCGTCTGCGATCTCGGCGCTCTCAGCTTTTGCGGTGATCCTCAGCTCAACCTCTCCGGTCTTGGCGTACGGCGCGACCGTTGGATTTGTGGAATTATTTATCAGCTCGCTCAGCCTTTCGTCGACCGACGATTCGCCCAGCCCGAACACCCTCAGCGACTTTGAACGGATCACGTCTTTAGATCTTTTCTTAAGATACGGAAAGACGTAGTTGTCAAACATCGGTTTCATCTCGCGCGGCGGTCCCGGGAGCATTATGAAGGTCGTCGAGTTTTTTTCATATTCGACTATCGCGCCCGGAGCGGTGCCGAAGTCGTTTTTGAGTATTATGCATCCCTCCGGCATCTCAGCCTGTTTTAAGTTGCTCTCCGGCATATACATTCCGCCCGCGTTAAAACGTTCGATTATGTTTCTCTTGCTCTCATCGTCCATCACGCATTTAAGGCCGCAGTAATTAGCTATGGTCTCCTTGGTGAGGTCGTCTCCGGTCGGACCCAGACCGCCGGTTGTAATGATCCCGTCGGCTCTGCCCGCGGCCGTCTCAAGCGCCGACTTAAGCCTGCCCGGATTGTCGCCCACGACGGTCGTATAGTATACGTCGAAGCCCAGCTCGCTCAGTCTCCGGCTGAGATACTGAGCGTTGGTGTTGACGATCTGCCCGAGCAGCAGTTCGGTGCCGACTGATATTAATTCAAAAGTCATTTTATCCACAGCCTTTCTATAGCTTTCTTGTGTTAGTAAATAAACTTCTCCGCCCGCGGTAAGCGTTACGAACAGAGCACCGCTCATGCCAAAAGTCCGGCGTTCATATTACGCCGAATCAAAGACTTGCGGCTCAGCGCGGAAACTTTACTTCTATTACTTCGGTATCCGCGATCGCCTTATCGAGCGCCGCCTCGACGTCTCCCAAATTCTCTTCGGCTTTAACTATCTCTCCGAGCGAGGGTTTGGTCTTGGGATGCTTTGGAACGAATATCGTACAGCAGTCCTCGTACGGCTGGATAGATGTCTCGTACGCGTCTATCTTCTTTGAGATCCGGACGATCTCCTCCTTGTCCATTCCTATACAGGGTCTGAATACCGGCATATTCACCGCGGAGTCGGTGCAGTAGAGACTCTCCATCGTCTGGCTCGCCACCTGCCCCACGCTCTCGCCGGTGATCAGCGCAAGGGAGCCGTTTTGGCGCGCGATTTTTTCGGCTATACGCATCATTAGTCTGCGCATGATTATCGTAAGATATTCTTTAGGGCAGTTCTCGATTATACTTAGCTGTATATCCGTAAACGGTACGACGTGAAGTTTTATCGCGCCCGCGTATACCGATAATATCTTCGCAAGGTCTACGACCTTTTCCTTGGCGCGCTCGCTCGTATACGGCGGACTGTGGAAGTATACCGCCTCTATCTTTACGCCGCGCTTTGCGATCATCCAGCCCGCGACCGGACTGTCTATGCCGCCGCTTAGCAGAAGGGTCGCCTTGCCGCCGGTCCCGACCGGCATACCGCCCGCGCCGCTGAACTTTTCGGCGAACACGTAGGCCTCCTTGCGTATTTCGACCTGCACGAGGATATCCGGGTCGTGCACGTCCACTTTTAGACCGCCGTCGCCGTAAGCCTTTAAAATTGCGGCTCCGACCTCGCGGCTTATCTGCGGCGAGTTCAGAGGAAACGTTTTATCCTCCCTTTTCGCTTCTACTTTGAAAGTCTTGCCGCTCAGATCGAGATCCGAGAGACATTCAACCGCGGTCTTGAATATGCTGTCCATGTCCTTATCGCAGCGCATTACCGGGCAGATATTGACTATGCCGAATATCTTCTGTAGGCGTTCGATCGTCTCGAACATATCTATCCCGTCCTCGAGCGGTTCGAGATATATCGTAGACTGCGAGTTTCTGATGCTGAACTTCCCGATTTTTGAGACTGCGCTCGCGATGTTGTCTATAAGCTTACGCTCAAATACCGGCCTGTTAAGACCCTTTAGAGCTATCTCTCCGTACTTTAATAAAATCAAATCTATTCTTTTCATTTGTACACTCCTTGATCCGCGAACCGTGCGCCGCGGTTAATATCAAATATTAAGCTTTCTCAGCCGCCTTACTATCTTTGTAAGTTCCTCTATAACGGTATCTATATCCTCGTCGGTAGTAAACTCGCTCAGGCTGAATCTTATACTGCCGTCGATCATGTTTTTGTCCGCACCGATCTCGGTCAGCACGTAGCTCCGACCCTTTTTATGACTGCTGCACGCGCTGCCGCTGGATACGAAGATATCCCGCATCTCGAGCGAATGCAGAAGCACCTCGGAGCGAACGCCTTCGAACGAGACGTTGAGTATATGAGGCGCTTGTCCGGCGGGCGTGTTTACGCAGATGTTATCGACGTTTTCCTCGATGCCTGAGAGAAGCCTGTTTTTGAGCTGTTCCATTTTGTTGGCTTTCGCCGTAAGATCGTTGTTCGAGAGCTTTGCTGCGAGTCCGAAGCCGACTATACCGGGCACGTTCTCGGTGCCGGGGCGGATGTTGCCCTGCTGGCCGCCTCCGAAGATTATCGGGGCTATCTTGGTTCCGCGCCGGATATATAACGCTCCTACGCCCTTGGGACCGTGGATCTTGTGCGAGCTTAGGCTCATAAGGTCCGCCTTTAGGATATTGAGGTTTATAGGCAGTTTTCCGTATCCCTGTACGGCGTCGACGTGGAATAACGCGCCGCCGTTCTTCCTTTTGAGTATGCTTATCATATCCGCAATAGGTTCGATCGTTCCGATCTCGTTGTTGACCATCATCGCGGTGACCAGAATGGTGTCGGGTCGGATGAGTCTTTCAAATTCTTTGAGCTTGACTTTGCCGTCCTTGTCCACAGGAACGTAATCTACCTTGTATCCGTTTTCGGCCATGTGGCTTAAGGTGTTCATCGTGGCTGGGTGTTCTATAGGCGTAGCTATTATATGCCGCCCTCTCTTAGCGCGGCATACGCCCATTATCGCGAGGTTGTTGGATTCGGTTCCGCCCGAGGTGAAGAAGATCTCCCTCGGATCCGCTTTTATGGTGGCGGCGATCCGCTCCCGCGACTGTTTTATCAGCGCTTCGGCCTCGACGCCGAGCCTGTGCAGCGAGGACGGGTTGCCGTAGGCGTTAAACATAACGTCCGCGACGGTTTCGGCTACCTCTTTGTAAGGTCTGGTCGTAGCGCTGTTGTCCAAATATATTTCCATTATCTATCCTCCAAACAATATAAACTTATATTATCACAATGTCGCGGAGTTTTCAACCGCCGAATAAAAAAACTCCGCACTATTATAATATTTAACGGACTGGACAAATGTGAACATAACGAGTATAATACTATAGTGGATCATAACATATTAGGAATAAATAATAATAGAACGGAAAGCAAGCGGATATTTTATCCGCGGGGGTAATATATGGAAAACAAATCGCTTAAAACGCTTGAATATACAAAGATACTGGCCATGCTGGAGCAGTATGCGAAAAACGAGGCGGCTAAGGAGAGGTCGCGGTCTTTGAAGCCGTCCAACAGCTACCGGGAAGTGGAGAAAAACCTGCTCGAGACGGACGCGGCGGTAACCATGTCCTTAAAATACGGCGCGCCCGACATACTCCGGGTAGAAGATCCGAGCGAGGCTTTCAAACGTCTCGAGATAGGCGGAGCGCTGTCAATGGCGGAGCTTTTGAATATCGCGAGACTGCTCAGAGCCGCGAGGATACTTAAAAGATACACTAAAGAACAGACCGGGATACTGTCCGAATATTTTGGCGAGCTGATACCGAATAAGGCGTTCGAGGATAAGATAACGACGTCCATAATCTCGGAGGAGGAGATGGCGGATACCGCAAGTCCGGAGCTTGCGAATATCAGGCGCAGAATAAAAAACGCGGGCGCCAAGGTCAGAGACAGCCTTGATAGTATGATAAAGTCGCCGCACTACCGTAAATTCCTGCAGGAGCAGATTGTGACGATGAGGAACAACAGATACGTCGTTCCGGTCAAGGCGGAGCACAGGGGAGACGTGCCCGGACTTGTTCACGACATGTCCTCTTCGGGCGGAACGGTATTTATCGAGCCGTCGAGCGTAGTAAACGCCAACAACGAACTGCACGAGCTGGCCATAAAGGAGAAGGCCGAGATAGAGAGGATATTATACGAGCTTTCAAACGAAGCGGCCGAGATAGCCGAGGATTTAAAATACAGCTACGAGACGCTTACCGAACTGGATTTTATATTCGCAAAATCCAAGCTCGCGCTGGATATGAAAGCGGTCTGTCCAAAGCTCAACGCCGAGGGCAGGATAAATATAATAAAAGGCCGGCACCCGCTTATAGATAAGAATAAGATCGTTCCTATAGACGTAAATCTCGGTATAGACTTCGACAGCTTGATAGTTACCGGACCCAACACCGGAGGTAAGACCGTGGTGCTTAAGACGATAGGTTTGTTCTGTCTTATGACCCAGTCGGGACTCCATATCCCGGCGGCGGACGAGAGCGAGATGGCGGTGTTCGACGACGTATTCGCCGATATTGGCGACGAGCAGAGTATAGAACAGAGCCTGTCCACGTTCTCCTCGCATATGAAGAACATAGTCGGCATAATGGATAAGATAGGCCCCAACACGCTGGCGCTCTTCGACGAGCTGGGAGCGGGAACCGACCCGGTGGAGGGAGCCGCGCTCGCCAACGCGATAATCGAGGAGATAAGAAAACGCGGCGCCGAAGTCGTCGCGACGACTCACTACAGCGAGCTTAAGCTGTACGCCATATCGACTCCGGGGGTCGAGAACGCGTCCTGCGAGTTCGACGTAAACACTCTCAGCCCAACGTATAAGCTGCTGATCGGCGTGCCGGGCAAGAGCAACGCGTTTGCGATATCGAGCAAGCTCGGACTTCCGGCGAGCATAATAGAACGCTCTAAGGAACTTCTATCGGACGAGAATATCAAGTTCGAGGACGTACTCGGCAGGATAGAGCAGAACCGTCGGACTACCGAGAAAGAACGCGCCGAACAGGAGCGGATGCGACAGGAGATAGAGCGGCTCAAAAACGAACTTCAGCGCGAGCGCGACAAGATAACGAAGGAGAAGGACAGGATATTCGACAGGGCGAGGGAGCAGGCCGAGAAGATAATCACAAGAGCGCAGCAGGATACGGACAGAGCGCTCGATGAGATCAAAGAGGCGAGGAAGGCCAAGGACGAGAAGGAGGCCCTGCGCGCGATGGAAGAAGTGCGTAAGGAGCTTAAGTTAAAACAGAAGAAAAACGTCAGACCGGCGAGCAGGAGCGGCAAGCCGCGCAGGTCTAACGTAAACGTAAACACTTTAAAGCCGGGCGCAAACGTGTTGATCATGGACCTTAACGATAAGGGAAGCGTGCTGTCGGTCAATAAGTCCAACAATACCGCTCTGATCCAGGTGGGTATCATGAAGATAACCTCAAAGCTCGATAACATCCTCGTCTTAGAGGACGACGAAGGGATAAAGCCGAAGAGTTATTCGGCGCCAAAGACGACGGCGGGGCTGAGTTCGGCCAGAAACGTAAAGAGCGAAGTCGATCTAAGAGGCATGACCCTCGAGGAGGCGGAGCTGGAGACCGATAAGTTCCTCGACGAGTGCGCGATGGCGGGACTTAGTACTGTGAGTATAATTCACGGCAAAGGAACCGGAGTACTCAGACAGGGGATACAGGAGATGCTTCGCCATCATCCGCACGTAAGAAAGTTCAGACCCGGTAAGTTCGGCGAGGGCGATATGGGCGTTACGGTCGTGGAGATTAAGTGATCCGGCCGCGATATATCGGCTTTATAATCGGATATTGATTAAAAAACGGACATAGTACGGCGCCAACACAAAAAATGAGTATAAATTGTATAAAAGGTGTTGTATTTTGGTTGTTTTAGTGATAAAATATAATGGCGTCTTTTTAAATGGGCGCAAACATGAGAATTCGACGATAAAACTAATTAGTTCAGGGAGATATAATAATGTTAAATAAGAAGTGGCTGCTTAAAGAATTTGATAAGAACAGGGTGGTTGAGATGTCCAAGACGTTTCGGATATCGCCCCTGACCGCGATTATTCTTTATAACAGAAATATACGGGACGACGAGACGATAGAGAGCTTTTTGAGCCGTAACTTAGGGGTCATGCACGATCCGTTTCTGATGAAGGATATGCACAAGGCGGCGGAACGCATTAAGGCGGCCAAAAGGAATAATGAGAAGATAACCATTTACGGAGACTATGATGTGGACGGCATAACGTCCATCGCTATTCTTTACAAATATTTGGCGGAGAACCATATTGACGTGGACTACTATGTGCCCGACAGGATGCAGGAGGGCTACGGCGTTAACCGCGACGCTCTCGATAAGATAAAGGCGAAAGGCTCGAATCTGATCATAACCGTGGACACGGGAATAACCGCGGTCGAAGAATGTCAGTATGCGAAGACGATCGGTCTGGACGTGATAATAACCGACCATCACGAATGTAAGGAGCGGATACCGGACGCGTACGCGGCTATAGATCCCAAACGGAAGGACTGTTCGTATCCGTTTAAGAATCTCGCGGGCGTGGGCGTCGTGTTCAAGCTGATCCAGGCGCTGAGCGTCGGCGTACCGCTCAACAAACTGATGGACAAATACGCGGATCTGATGTGTCTCGGCACGGTGGCGGACATCTCGCCGCTCATAGACGAGAACAGGGTTATAGTCACGGAGGGGCTAAAACGCTACAGACATACCAAGAATATAGGTTTAAAGGCGCTGATAGACGTATCGACCAAGGGCAAGGAGATAACCACCTCGACTATCGGATACACGATAGCGCCCCGCATAAACGCGAGCGGTAGGCTGGGCTGCGCGTCTACGAGCGTCGAGTTGTTTTTGACCGACGACGAGGAGAAGGCGAAGGAACTCGCCGATTCGCTGTGTCACGAGAATCAGCTGCGTCAGCAGACCGAGCAGAAGATGTTCAAAGAAGCGCTCGAGTATTTAGAGGAGCATCCCGAGGTCAAGGAGGATAAAATAATCATAATCCCCCATGAGAACTGGCATCACGGTATAGTGGGTATAGTTTCGTCAAAGATAACCGAGAAGTTCTATAAGCCTTCGATACTGTTCGCGATAGACGGCGACGAGGCTAAGGGCAGCGGCAGGAGCGTCACCGGATTCAATCTATTCGGAGCGCTCGAATACAGCAGCGATTTGCTCGAGAAGTTCGGCGGTCACGAGCTTGCGGCCGGGCTTACTATAAAGACGGACAACATTGAGGCGTTCAGAAAAAAGATAAACGAGTTTGCAAAGGATAACATGGACGACGAGATACTCACGCCCACAATATCCTTAGACGCCGCGATCAAGGTCAACTATATCACTCTGGATACTGTGCACGATATAAACAAACTCCAGCCGTTCGGCGTTAACAACCCGACCCCGACGTTCGCGGTCAGAAATATAAAGATCCACCGTATAAGCGTCATGAGCGAGGGGCGTCATCTGAGAATGACGCTGTTTAAGGACGGAAAGTATCTTGATTCGGTCGGATTCGGAATGGGCGAATTTTACAGTTACTTAAACGAAGGCGACTATATAGACGTGGCTTTCGCTCTGGATATAAACGACTATAAGGGTTTTCAGAACGTGCAGCTGATACTTAAGGATATAAAAGAGGCCAATACGGCTATATGACCATATAAAATTAAATAACAAGCGCATAGTTAGATGAAAATAAGACGAATATAGGTCTTGCCCCGATAATTAATTAAGGAGCGAGACCTGTTTGTTTAAACGGAAGGTTGGAGCTAAGGTAAACCCGAGTAAAGATTAATTTGCGTTATTGAGGAGGCGTATCGATATGACGAAAACAGCAGACAGAACCGAGCTTTCATCATTGATCGAGCTGATAAGAAAGTATAATAAAACCGGGGATTTGTCTATGGTGGAGAAGGCGTATAATTACGCCGTTGAAAAGCACGCCGGACAAAAGAGGAAATCGGGCGAGCCGTTTGTCAATCATCCGATAAACGTCGCCTGTATAATCGCCGAGATGGAGTTCGACACCGACTCCATATGCGCCGCCCTGCTGCACGACGTGGTGGAGGACACCGACGCTACCCGAGAGGACATAGTGCGCGAGTTCAGCCCGACTATCGCGGAGCTGGTGGACGGCGTGACCAAACTCAGCAAGATCCCATATACATCTAAGGAGGAGCAGCAGATAGAGAGCCTTAGAAAGATGTTCTTCGCTATGGCTAAGGACGTGCGCGTCATAGTAATAAAGCTCGCCGACCGTTTGCATAATATGCGTACTCTAAGATATATGAAAGAAGACCGCCAGAGAGCTATATCGAGAGAGACGCTCGAGGTCTACGCCCCGCTTGCGCACCGTCTCGGTATGTCTAAGGTCAAGGGCGAACTCGAGGATCTGGCGCTCAGATATATAGACCCGATAGGCTACTACGAGATAGTGGACGACATAGCCCAAAAGCGCGAGGAGCGGGAAAAGTATATCCAGGAGATAATAGAGATAATCGAAGCTAAACTGGACGAGATAAATATAAAAGCCCATATCGAGGGCAGGGCTAAGCATTTCTACAGCATATACAGAAAGATGTTTATGCAGAACAAGACCATAGACGAGATATACGACCTGTTCGCGGTAAGGGTCATAGTAGATACCGTGGCCGACTGCTACGCAGCGCTCGGTATGGTGCACGAGCTGTTCAAACCTATGCCGGGACGGTTCAAGGATTATATAGCTATGCCTAAGCCGAACATGTATCAATCGCTGCATTCGACGATGATTGGCCCTAACGGAACGCCGTTCGAGATACAGATACGCACCTGGGAGATGCACAGGACGGCCGAGAACGGTATAGCGGCGCACTGGAAGTATAAAGAGGGCAAGAGCGGCGTGTCGGACATGGACGAGAAGCTGTCGTGGATAAAACAGCTTCTTGAGATACAGAAGGATATGACCTCGCCCGAGGACTTTATGCATACGCTTAAGATAGATATGTTCAGCGACGAGGTGTTCGTATTCACGCCGAGAGGCGACGTTGTGAGTCTGCCGGTCGGTTCCACGCCGATAGATTTTGCGTATTCTATACACTCGGCGGTCGGTAACAGAATGACCGGGGCGAAAATAAACGGGAAGATAGTTCCGCTCTCGCACGAGCTTGAAAACGGCGATATCGTAGAGGTCATAACCTCTTCGGTGACGCACGGACCTAAGATAGACTGGCTCAAGATATGTAAGACTTCTCAGGCTAAGAATAAGATAAACCAGTGGTTCAAGAAACTCAACCGAGACGAGAATATACAAAAGGGCAGGGAGACGATCGAGAAAGAGCTGAATAAGATCATGGCTCCGACGTCGTTCTTGGACGATAAGGAGTTCGTCAATCCGCTGCTCAGAAAATACGGATTCAACGATATAAACGACCTGTACGCGGCGGTCGGCTACGGCAGTACCAACGCTAACAGATTCGTTACCAGATTTAAGACCGAATGTAAGAATAGACTGCTCAGAGAGGACGCGATCGATCCGACTGAAGTCGTGCCTATGACCGTCAAGACCACGTCGAGACCAAATACCAGCGGCGTGGAGGTCGAGGGTATAGACAACTGCCTGATAAGGTTCTCGCACTGCTGTAATCCGGTACCGGGCGACGAGATAGTGGGCTACGTCACAAGGGGCAGAGGCGTCGCGATCCACAGAGCCGACTGCATTAATATACTTCAGGCCACGGCGAACGAGGAGGAGAGCAAGCGTCTGATCCCGGTTCACTGGGCGGGCGAGGCGAGTTCTTCGTCGTTTAAGTCCAGTCTCACGATCACCGCGTCCGACAGAGCTAACCTGCTGATCGACATAATGAGCCAGATGAGCGAGAACAAAATACCGGTGACCAACGTGAACGCGAGGACGAGCAAGAGCGACCTGGCGGTGATAGACGTCACGATGGAGATAAGCTCTACCGACCAGCTCGATAAAGTGATAACCAAAATAAAGAATCAGCCCGGGATAATATCCGTTTCGAGAAAGAGACAGTGACGAAAAATTAAACTTTTGCGGGGGTAAAAATTTGATGAAAATAAAAACTTTAGTACTCGGCGGACTTGAGAACAACTGCTATCTGCTTATATGCGAGAACAGCGCTTTGGCGCCTGCTCCGGCGATATTGATAGACGCCGCGGCGGACGCCGACCGTATAATCGCGGAGGCGGAGAAACTCGGCGCGAGCCTTAAAAAGATAATCATAACCCACGGTCACTACGACCATATAGGCGCGCTTTCTAAGCTCGTCTCAAAGACGGGCGCCGAGGTGATAGCGCATAAGAACTGCGCAGGATTCTTAGACGACGGGAATTTGAATCTCGCGTCCGACTTCGGAAGAAAGGCCGGCAAGGTAAAGGTCGATACCGAGGTGGACGACGGCGATATAATCCATACGGACGACGGGGATATAAAAGTTCTGTACACGCCGGGACATACCTCGGACAGCATAAGCCTGCTCTATAATAATTACGTGTTCGTAGGCGATCTGTTGTTCTACAGGAGCGTGGGCAGGACCGATTTCCCGACCGGAAATATGCAGACCGAGATAAATTCCATCAAGAAGAAGATCATGACTCTGGACGATAGTACGGTCGTGTATCCGGGTCACGGTCCGGCGACCAACGTGGGAGACGAACGGAAATATAATCCGTATCTGTACGCGTAAAAGAGCGCGCTTTTTGAGACCGAAGGAGTTTGAGCCGCATAGCGGGAACGGTATTTTAAGCGATACCGCGGACGAAATCGGCGCGCGGATATATCGAGAGTGAAGAGTTTTAAGATAAAAGGAAATATTGACTATGATAGATACGACGGAAAATAACGGAGGCGGAAAGCCGTGGGGAATATTGACGGGGATACGACCCGCCAAGATAGCGGTCAAGGCGCTGAGGGAGGGGAAGTCCCCGGAGGCGGTCGTCGAATACTTTGTTAAAGAATGCGGAGCGAACCTTTCAAAGGCTAATCTCGCGCTCGAGGTAGCTCTGACGGAAGCGCCCATAATAGATAAGATGTATCCGGACGGAGTAAGCTTGTATATTGGGATACCATTCTGTCCGAGCAGATGCCTGTACTGTTCTTTTGTGACTAATGGTACCGAGAGGGCGCGCAGACTCATGCCCGAGTATACAGAGGCGTTGAAAAAAGAGATACGATACGTGTCCGAAATAGTAAAGCTGAACGGCGACAGGATAGAGACCGTGTACATAGGCGGAGGAACTCCGACGACGCTGACTCCGGAGCTTCTCGAAGATATGCTTAAATGTATATACGAGTATAACGACTTATCCTGCGTAAAGGAGTTTACCGTCGAGGCGGGGCGTCCCGACACCATAACCGAGGAGAAACTCAGGATCCTGAAGGACTACGGGGTCGGGAGGATAAGCATAAATCCTCAGACGATGAACGACGAGACTTTGAAGGTCATAGGCAGAAAGCACAGCGTCACGGATATAATCGAGGCGTTCTATCTTGCGAGACGCTGCGGCTTCGACGATATAAATATGGATCTGATCGCGGGTCTGCCGGGAGAGGATTTCGAGATGTTCAGGCATAGTCTCGAGGAGGTCGAAAAGCTCTCGCCCGAGGACACTACGGTGCATACGCTGAGCATAAAACGCTCATCGATTCTAAACGAGTATCGCGACAGCTACAGAATGACCGAAGGCGAAGAAGTTTCGAGGATGGTGGATCACGCGAGAGAGTATATGAAATCGCTCGGCAAGATACCGTATTATATGTACCGCCAGAAGAATCAACTCGGAAATCTCGAGAACGTGGCCTACTGCAAGAAGGGACATGAATCGCTGTATAATATCTATATAATGGAAGAGCTTCAGACAATAATCTCGATGGGCGCCGGCGGAGTTACAAAGACGGTGGACAGAGAGACCGACAGAATAGAGCGGATATTCAACGTCAAAGAGGCCAAGGACTACATAGAGCGTTTAGACGAGATGCTCGAGCGTAAGTCGGTTCTTATCCGCAAGTAGTTGCGGCGCGGCGGTAGAATTTTGTTCTGTAAATTTATATTTTTGAGCGTGTCGTACAGCGACGCGCTCTTTAATTTTGTAGAAACTGCCGGAATATACAGAAAAAAGAAGGTTTTACACGGTGGAAAATCGGTAGTTTTGTACTAACCTATGATGTGTTTAGCGGAAGATGTTTGTTTGCCATGCGTCAATAAACTGCTTGACATGTTAAAAGCGCTAAATTATAATACTTATATATTGAACGTTTCATATAATAATGAAACAATTTCAGCTATGGTTTTAAACGGAGGAAATTATAAAATATGAATGAAGAAAAGAAAAAGGCGCTTGACAGCGTTTTTAGCCAGATAGAAAAGCAATTCGGCGCGGGTTCGGTCATGCGTCTCGGCGACAAGAGCGACACCGGCGTGGAGGTCATACCTACCGGCGCGCTTTCGCTGGATATCGCGCTCGGCGTCGGCGGACTGCCGAGAGGCAGGATAATCGAGATCTACGGTCCGGAGTCGTCGGGTAAGACCACGGTCGCGCTGCACGTCGTGGCCGAAGTCCAGAAGATGGGCGGAGAAGCGGCGTTTATCGACGCGGAGCACGCGCTCGATCCGATATACGCTGAAAAACTCGGCGTTAAGATAGACGATCTTATAGTTTCGCAGCCGGATACCGGCGAGCAGGCGCTTGAGATAACCGAGCAGCTTATCAGAAGCGGAGCGATAGACGTTATAGTCATCGACTCGGTCGCGGCGCTCGTTCCCAAGGCCGAGATAGAAGGCCTCATGGGCGATTCGCACGTGGGTCTTCAGGCGCGACTCATGTCTCAGGCGCTCAGAAAGCTGACGAGCGTAATAGCTAAGTCGAAGACTACGGCGATATTTATAAACCAGCTCAGAGAAAAGGTCGGCGTTATGTTCGGAAACCCCGAGACGACGGCCGGCGGCCGCGCGCTCAAATTCTACGCGTCGGTTCGTCTCGACGTCAGAAGAGTAGAATCGTTCAAGAGCGACGGAGAGGTAGCCGGAAACAGGACAAAGGTCAAGGTCGTCAAAAACAAGGTCGCGCCGCCGTTTAAGGAGGCCGAATTCGATATAGTCTACGGCGAGGGCATCTCGAAAGAGGGGAATATCCTCGACGTCGGAGTCGATCTCGATATCGTCAAGAAGAGCGGTTCCTGGTTCAGCTACGACGGAAACAGACTCGGTCAGGGCAGAGAAGCCGTCAAAAAGGTATTTAAGGAGAACCCTGAGCTTTGCCTCGAGATAGAGAACAAGATAAGAGAAAAGGCCGGGCTGCCGACGATTGGCGAAGAGGATTCCATCTCGCTGTCCGATAAGGAGATCGTCGCTATCGAGAAGCCGAAGTCTAAGAAGAAGTAATAGATATGGATAATGCGACAAGAGCCGTAAGGCTCGCGGTAAAGTACCTCTCTTCGAGAATGTATACCAAAAAAGAGCTTTACGACAAGCTCCTTCGGGCAAAATGCGGACGCGACGAGGCTGAAGAGGCCGTCGAGGCGGTTGCAGAGCAGGGGTATCTGGACGATTATAAGTACGCCGAGATGTATATTTTAGACTCCGCGAACCTGAATCATAAGGGCGAATACAGGATACGGCGCGAGCTCGCGCAGAAAGGCGTCCCGAGAGAGGATATAGACAGAGCGTTTTTAAATACCGACGCGGATATGAGAGGCGCGCTGGACGAATATGTGCGGCTCAGGTTCGATCCGGAGAGTATGAGCGGCTATAAGGAACGAGAAAAGTTCAAGGCTCAGCTGATAAGGCGCGGATACTCGCTGTCCGATATAAACGACAGCATCAACGAATTTCTGGAAACCGTCGAGAACGACGGCGAATAATTATTTAGTAAGGAAGATTTATATTGAGTAAAAATTTAAAGAGGATTTCCATAACCTCTCTCGGTTGTTCCAAAAATCTGATCGACAGCGAACAGATGAGAGGACTTTTGAAAGAGGCGGGCTACGAGCTATGGGAAAACGAGGAGGACGCCGACGTCATAATAGTTAATACCTGCGCTTTTATTGAAGCGGCGCAGACCGAGTCGATAGAGTGTATCTTAGAACTTGCGGGATATAAAAAACACGGCAAGGCTAAGGCGCTGATCGTGACCGGCTGTCTTGCGCAGAGGTATAAGGAACAGGTCGTAAGAGAGATCCCCGAGGTAGACGCTGTAGTCGGCGTAAACGAATACGACAAGATAATCGATGTCATAAAGTCGCTCGACGAGGGCGGCGAGCGGCCGGAAAATGTCAAAAAGATAAACTGCTCCGACCTGCCGATGGAATGCGGCGAACTTCCAAGAGAGAGGACGACTCCGGAATATACCGCGTTCTTGAAGATTGCGGAGGGTTGCGACAACCGATGTACATATTGCGTCATCCCATACATACGCGGCCGGTACAGGAGCAGAAAGATGGAGGACATAGTCGCGGAGGCCGAGAAGATGGCCGCGGAGGGCGTTAAGGAGCTGATAGTCATAGCTCAGGATACGACCAGATACGGCAAGGACATATACGGAGAATACAAACTCCCTGAATTGCTACAAAAGCTCTGTAGGATAGACGGGATAGAATGGGTGCGCGTGCACTATTGCTACCCCGAACTTGTGACCGACGAACTGATAGAGGTCATAGCGAAGGAGGATAAACTTTGCAACTACCTCGATATACCGATCCAACATTGCTCGGACAGAGTACTTAAGAGGATGGGGCGCAGGACGAACAAGGCGCAGATAGTCGGGCTGATAAAGAAGCTCCGTGAGAGGATACCGGATATCGTTATAAGGACTACGCTGCTCGTCGGATTCCCCGGCGAGACGGACGAGGACTTTGAGGAGCTCAGAGAATTCGTCGAGGAGACTAAATTCGACAGGCTCGGCGTCTTCGCTTACTCGAGAGAGGAGGACACGCCCGCGTACGACATGCCGGATCAGGTAGACGAAGAGATCAAGGAAGAGAGACGCGACCTCATAATGCTGATCCAGTCCGGGATATCCGAGGAGCTCAACGAAGCTAAAATAGGAAGCGTGCAGAGGGTCTTGGTCGAAGATAAGGATGAGATAATAAAAAGCTATTACGGCAGGACTTACGCGGATTCGACCGAGGTCGACGGCAAGGTCTTCTTCAAGTCGGACAAAGCCGTAAAGTCCGGAGATTTCGTAAATGTGAGGATAGATAGCAATTTGGAATACGATCTGTTCGGAGTTATGATTGAGAAATAATTATTGGGAGATGAACGTATTGAACACACCTAATAAACTGACATTACTTAGAGTGGTATTGATACCCGTTTATATGATATTGTTTTTGGAATGCGGAAGAGTAGGTCTCTACCTCGCCTTGGCGGTGTTTATAATCGCCGCGCTGACAGATTGGCTGGACGGCAATATAGCGAGGCGTACGCGCCAGGTCACGACTTTCGGCAAGCTGATGGATCCGCTTGCGGATAAGCTGCTTACGCAGGCGGCGTTTATATGTTTTTTGGCGGTCGGAACGCCGTATATCAACGCGTGGGTCGTCATGATAATACTCGCCAGAGAGCTGCTGGTAACGGGCGTGAGGATGCTCGCTATGGGCGAGCAGAGAGTAATAGCCGCGAGCATGCTCGGCAAGCTTAAGACGGTCTCGCAGTTTCTGCTGATAATAGTAACCCTTATCAACAGTATCGTCGAGACCTACAGAGAGCCGATGAGCGGCGGGATCGGTAACTTTTTCGTGCTTGTTTTGGTGATAATCACAGTCGCGCTGACCGTGTTGTCCGGCGTCGATTATGTGCTGAAAAACAAGAAGTTGATAACGTTTAAGTAACATATATTTTACGTAAACATTACAGCGCTTGCTATTTATAAATATAACTATATAATAGTTAAGGGCTTATGGATAATTAGCTGTTAAAGGATAGGGCGTAGATTGCGGCTTAGCGGAGCGGCTTGCGTCTGTTGGATCTGATAAGAAATTACAGGCGTTGCCGCCTTATCGCGGTATTACGCAGACTAATTCTTTTTAATTTTAAGCGTACGTATTATTTATATTTTTAGGAATCGGGGCTGAGAAGGTTTTATGATAATAGTTGTTGACGCCATGGGCGGAGATAACGCGCCCGCGGAAATAGTAAAAGGCTGCGCGGCCGCGAGTATGGATTTTTCAGATAAGATTACAAAGATTAAGCTTGTTGGAAGAAAGAACGAAATAGCCGCGTGTTTGAGCGATCTAAAATACGACGCGGGCAGGATAGAGATAGTGGACGCGCCCGACGTTATAACCGGAGACGACGACCCTACAGTCGCTATACGGCAAAAGAAAGATTCCTCGCTGAGAAGAGCGCTCGATATGGTGCATCACGGCGAGGGCGACGTAATGGTGAGCGCGGGGAATACGGGCGCTCTTATTGCGGGGGCTACTCTTATTGTTAAGCGGATCAAAGGCGTTCGCCGCGTCGCGCTCGCGCCGATCATGCCGTCCGAGAAGGGCTGTTTTTTGCTGGTTGACGCAGGCGCCAACACGGAGTGCACGCCCGCGTTTCTAAAGCAATTCGCTATAATGGGTTCCATATATATGGAAAAAATAATGAATATACCGAGGCCGAGGGTAGGGCTTGTGAATATAGGATCCGAGGATAAAAAAGGAACGGATACCGTTGTAGAGACGAACGCGGCGCTCAAGGAAACGCCTATAAACTATATAGGCTATATAGAGGGACGCGAGATCCCGATAGGCGAGGCGGACGTCGTAGTTTGCGACGGCTTTACCGGCAACGTGATCCTCAAGTTTATGGAGGGCATGGGTATAGTAATGTACTCCTTGATAAAAGATATATTTACTAAAAATCTTAAGACCAAGCTGGCGGCGCTTATGGTCAAGGCCGGCCTTAAGAATTTTAAAAAGACGATGGATTATACCGAATACGGCGGAGCGCCAATACTCGGCGCGTCTATGCCGGTGATAAAGGCTCACGGCAGTTCCAACGCCAAGGCTTTCTACCACGCGATAGGCCAGGCGATAAGTACTGTAGAGAGCGATCTTATAGGCGAAATCAAAGAGAATTTGGCAAAATACGGGGATAAGTGCCCGGCGTCAGGAGATGAGATAAATGGATAAAAAAAGAGCTAAGATAATCGGCGTTGGCAAATATCTGCCCGATAAGATCTTATCGAACGCAGATCTTGAAAAGATGGTCGACACGTCGGATGAATGGATAACAAAAAGAGTTGGAATAAAGGAACGCAGGATATCCGAGCCGGACGTGTACTCGTCCGATTTGGGTACGGAAGCGGCTTTGAACGCCGTTAAGGACTCGGGGATCTCTCCCGAGGAGATAGATCTGATAATCGCTGCGGGAGTTACGCCGGATATGTACACTCCGTCAGTATCGTGTATGATACAGGCGAAGATTGGCGCCGTAAACGCGGCGGCGTTCGATCTTAACGCGGCTTGTCCGGGATTTGTGTTCGCGCTTACGACAGCGACGCAGTTTATAGAAAACGGAATGTACAAGACCGTGTTGGTAGTAGCGTGCGATTGCTTGTCCAAGGTGACCGAGTACAAAGACCGCGCGACTTGCGTGCTCTTCGGCGACGGCGCCGGAGCGGCTATTTTGCAGGCGACGGACGAGGATACGGGAGTGCTTTCGTGTTGTCTCGGTTCGGACGGCGCGTCGGGCGATAAAATTACGATCCCCGGTATTCGCGTCGACGAGGAGGAGAAGGAAAAAAGACCGTTCGGAAACTACAGAACGCTTTGGATGGACGGCGGCGCCGTATATAAATTCGCGGTAAAGACGATGTCCGCGTCGGCGGCCAAGGTCATCGAAGACGCGGGCGTTACGATAGACGATATAGCGCAGATAATACCGCATCAGGCGAATCAGAGGATAATAGACGGCGCGAGAAAGCGCCTCGGCTGCGCCGAGGAGAAGATGTTCTCAAACATCAGCAAATACGGAAATATGTCGGCCGCGTGCATACCGGTCGCTATTTGCGAGGCTATCGAGGAAGGCAAGATAAAGAGAGGCGACCTGTTTGTTATCGTCAGCATGGGCGGAGGTCTCGCTTGGGGCAGCGCGCTCATAAGATATTGACGGATCGGTCGGGCGTTATAACAAGAGAAGATATTATACGATCAATATATTACAGAGATGAGGTAGTGAAATTGAGTAACAGAATATGCGAACTGCTGGGGATAGAGTATCCTATAATTCAAGGCGGTATGGCGTGGGTGGCTACCGCGGAGCTCGCGGCGGCCGTATCTAACGGAGGCGGTCTGGGCTTGATAGCCGCGGGCAACGCTCCGGCGGATATCGTGAGAGAACAGATCAAGAAAGCGAGAGAGCTTACGGATAAGCCGTTCGGAGTAAACGTCATGATGATGTCGCCGTATGCGGACGAGGTCATGAAGATGATAATCGAAGAGAAGCCGGCGGTAGTAGCTACCGGAGCCGGAAATCCGGGCAAGTATATCCCCGACCTCAAGGCGTCGGGAATAAAGGTGATGCCGGTAATAGCGAGCGTAGCTTTGGCTAAGAGAATGGAGAAAGCCGGAGCCGACGCGATCATAGCCGAGGGTACGGAAGCCGGCGGACATATAGGCGAACTCACCACTATGGTCCTCACTCCGCAGGTAGTGGACGCGGTAAGCATACCGGTCGTATCGGCGGGAGGATACGCCGACAGCCGCGGTACAAAAGCGGCGTTCGCGCTCGGAGCCGACGGGATTCAGGTTGGAACGAGGTTTATATGCTCGACCGAGTGTATCGCGCACGATAACTATAAACAGGCGGTCATAAAGGCCAAGGACAGAGACGCCGTAGTTACCGGCCGCAGTACCGGAGCCCCGGTTCGCGCGCTTAAGAATAAGCTCACCAGAGAATACGAGCGGCTTGAGAAGTCGGGCGCGTCCTTCGAGGAGGTAGAGGCCCTCGGCGTCGGCGGGCTCAGACGTGCTTTCCAGGACGGAGACGTTGAAAACGGCTCGCTGATGGCGGGACAGAGCGCGGCTATGGTTCACGACATAAAGCCCTGCGCGGAGATAATCAAGGATTTCTTTGACGGCGTGGAGTTTTAGGATAGATATGGAGCGCGTTTGCGCGCTTAATTTTGATTATTAGAAAGTGGGAGAAAGAATATATGAAAACGGCATTTTTATTTGCGGGTCAAGGCTCGCAGGCTATAGGAATGGGAAAAGAGCTTTGCGAGAACTTTGAAGCGGCGGACAGCGTTTTCGACCAGGCTTCGGACGCGCTGGGCTTCGATATAAAGAAGATGATCTGGGAAGGCGACACCGAAACTCTTATGATAACCGAAAACACGCAGCCGGCGATACTTACGATGTCGGTAGCGGCGCTCAGAGTGGTCGAGAGCCTCGGGATAAAGCCGGACGTCGTAGCCGGACTTAGTCTCGGCGAGTATACGGCTCACGTAGCGGCGGGAAGCCTTGATTTTGCGGACGCGGTTCCGCTTGTCAGAAAAAGAGGAAAATATATGCAGGAAGCGGTTCCGCTCGGAGTGGGCGGAATGGCGGTCATCCTTGGAATGGACGAGCAGGCGGTAAGAGATATTTGCGCCGACGCGACCGCTAAGGGCGACGGTACTGTAGAGCCGGCCAACTTCAACTGCCCCGGTCAGATAGCCGTAGCCGGCAAGAAAGAGGCCGTCGAGCATGCGATAGAGATCGCTAAGGAGAGGGGCGCGAAGCGCGCGATGGCGCTGCCGGTATCGGCTCCGTTCCACACTTCGTTCCTCAAGAGCGCGGGAGAAAAGCTCGCTGTCGAGCTTGAGAAGGTCGAGTTCAAAGAGCTGAAAGTTCCGCTTATAACCAACGTCACCGGCGACTATGTAAAGAGTAGCGCGGATATAAAGGAACTTCTCGTAAGGCAGGTATCTTCGCCGGTCATGTTCGAGGCGAGCCTTAGAAGAATGATAGCCGACGGCGTGGACACGTTTATAGAGATGGGCCCCGGCAAGGCGCTCAGCGGTTTCGTCAAGAAGATAGATAGGAGCCTTAACATATATAACGTCGAGGATATGGCTACGTTCGAAAAGCTTAAGGCCGCGCTTGCGTAATTGAATCAAAAATAAATTTAGATAAGATATAAGTTAAGATTACGCAAAGAAAGAAGGGGAGATAAAATGGAATTTAAAGATAAATGCGTTATCGTTACCGGCAGCGCGCGCGGGATCGGAAAGGAGATCGCTCTCAAATTCGGGAGCGAGGGCGCGAACGTAGTCGTTTGCGATATCGATATAGAAGGTCAGGACGCGGTCGCTCAGTCGGTATGCGACGAGATAAAGGCGGTCGGAGGAGACGCGGCGTATATCTTGGGCGACGTTTCCAAGCCTGAAAATACGGATAATATAATAAAATTCGCAAAGGATAAGTTCGGACGGATAGACGTTATAGTAAACAACGCCGGCATCACCAGGGATAACCTTATAATGCGTATGAGCGAGGCCGACTGGGACGCGGTGCTCACCGTAAACCTAAAGGGCGCGTTCAATATGATCAAGTCGGCTACCCGCACGATGATGAAACAGCGTTTCGGCTGCTTTATAAATATGGCGTCGGTATCCGGCGTTATGGGAAACGCGGGTCAGGCTAACTACTCCGCGTCCAAAGCCGGTCTTATCGGGCTTACCAAGTCAGTGGCTAAGGAGCTCGCGTCGCGTAATATACGCGCGAACGCAATAGCTCCCGGTTTCATCCAGACCGCTATGACCGATAAGCTGCCCGAGGACGTGAGAAAGTCGTATATGGCGGCGATACCGCTCGGAAAATTCGGTCAGGTTGAGGATATAGCCAACTTAGCGCTGTTTTTGGCGAGCGACAGAGCAAAATATATAACAGGTCAAGTAATAAATGTTGACGGCGGGCTTGTTATGTGATATAAATACTTAGTAAAGAAATAACATGTGTTATTTTACACAATATTTTCAATTATAAAATATGGAGGAAACTAAAATGGAAATTTTTGACAAAGTTAAAGAGATCACAGTCGAGCAGTTGGGATGCGAAGAGGACGCGGTAACGCCCGAGGCTTCTTTCGTAGACGATTTGGAAGCTGATTCTTTGGACGTAGTTGAATTGATGATGGCTCTTGAAGAAGAATTCGACATCGAGATCCCGGACGAAGACGCTGAGAAGATCTCGACCGTAAACGACGCGGTAAATTATATCAAAGACAACCAGTAATTGACAGTACGGGTTTGGGGCGAACCCCCGAACCCATAGAGAGATTTACACTTGGCGCCGGGCGGTATCTTTTTCGGCGGGTGCGGCGAATTGGCGGCGGGCGTTTCGGTTTTGATTGTAAGTCTCTTTATGCGCTATTTAGCCGGGTATTTAAGATGGATTTTTAGGAGGATAAGATTATGAAAAGAGCTGTAATAACGGGCGTGGGAGCAGTAACGCCTGTGGGCGTCGGTAAAGACGAAATGTGGAAGAATATCAAGGACGGCGTGTCAGGGATAGGAATAATAAGCAAATTCGATCCCACGGATTTCGCATGTCGCGTGGCGGCCGAGGTCAAGGACTTCGACGTTACGAAGTATATAGAGAAAAAAGAAGCTAAGCGTATGGATCTTTTTGTTCAGTACGCGGTAGCCGCGGCCAAGATGGCGGTCGAGGATTCGGGTATCGACATGAGCGCGGAGGATCCGACGAGATGCGGCGTTATAGCCGGTTCCGGTATAGGCGGTATAGGAACGCTCTGCGAACAGCACAAGAAGCTTTTGGACAGAGGTCCGAGCAAGGTATCTCCGTTTATGATACCTATGATGATCTCAAATATGGCCGTTGGACAGATCGCGATAGCGTTTAACTGTAAGGGCGTCAATCTGACGACCGTTTCGGCGTGCGCGTCGGGCACGGACGCTATAGGTCAGGCGCTGCTCGCGATCAGACGCGGCGACGCCGACGTTATTTTCGCGGGCGGAAGCGAGGCTACCATAAACGAACTCGCGCTGGCCGGATTCGCGTCGATGAAAGCGCTGACCACCAGAAACGACACGCCGGATAAGGCGTGCTCGCCGTTCGATAAGAACAGAGACGGCTTTATAATGGGCGAAGGCGCGGGCATAATGATAATAGAAGAGCTCGAGCATGCCAAGAAGAGAGGCGCGCATATAATCGCGGAGCTGGTCGGCTACGGTTCGACTAACGACGCATATCACATAACCGCTCCCGCTCCGGAAGGCGAAGGCGGCGCCAGATGCATGGAACTCGCTGTAAAGGACGCCGGGATCGAGCCGGAGGCGGTAGATTACATAAACGCTCACGGCACGTCTACGCCGTATAACGATAAGTTTGAGACCGCGGCTATAAAGACGGTGTTTAAAGATCATGCGTATAAGCTGGCGGTAAGCTCGACCAAGTCTATGACCGGACATATGCTCGGAGCCGCGGGCGGAGTTGAAGGTATAATAACCGCTCTGGCTATTGAGGACGATTATCTGCCGCCGACGATCAACTACGAGACGCCCGATCCGGAATGCGATCTGGACTACGTGCCGAATAAGGGCCGCGAAGCTAAGATAAACTATGCGGTATCCAACTCGCTCGGATTTGGCGGTCATAATGCAAGTATCGTTTTGAAGAAATATACAGAATAGCGGAAATTGAGTTGAGACGGGATAGGGATTTGGTTTCAAATCCCTATTTTATTATATGCAGGCGTAAGGGGTGATATTGATTGCGTTACAAGTATAAATTTAATGAAAATAAGTATTATAAAACCGCTATGACCCATATATCCTTGGCGAACGACGAGAATATAGAGAGCAATCAGCGGCTCGAGTTTTTGGGAGACAGCGTGCTTTCGTTTATCGTAGCGGATTATGTTTATAAAGAATATCCTGGCGTTAACGAAGGCGTGTTGACCGAGCTGAGGGCTAACGCGGTTTGTGAAAAGGCGCTCGCCTTCGCGGCGCGAGAACTCGGTCTTGGCGACGATCTGATGTTTGGGCGTTCCGAGCGCAAATCAGGCGGCGCGGATAAAGATTCGGTGCTGGCCGACGCGTACGAGGCGGTGTTGGCGGCGATATATCTGGACGGCGGGATCGAGACCGCGCGTAATTTCGTAATGGATACTATAGGCGAGCTTATAGGAAATACCTCGTATATTGAGCTTGAAAACTACAAGTCGGAGATACAGAGCTATTACCAAAAGCGCGACCGTAACCACGACGTGGTAAGATACGAACTTATATCCAAGACGGGACCCGACCACAATCCGACTTTTAAGGTAAAGGCGGTCTATCAGGGCAAGGCTATAGGCGAGGGCGAAGGCAAGAACCGTAAGAGCGCCGAGCAGGCGGCGGCCAAGGAAGCGCTTTCTAAACTGCCTAAGAAGAACGTTAACAAATAGTTGGACGTGAAAGATACTTTCACGTTAGCTTCCGGCAGGATCAAAGCGCCCGCGCGAAATTTTCCTCGCATACAGCGCTCTAAGACGCGCGTGGGAGAAATATCTCTTATCGTTCATTACCCTGCGGATAAGAGAAATTCATTCCTATCGGCGCCGACGCAGGGCGGCGGAATGGAGATTATTATGGAACATAAGAAAAAACTGCGTAAGTTTAATATACCGGTGTTTATCCCGCACGAGGGCTGTCCGCACGACTGCGTATTTTGCAGTCAGCGTAAGATCACGGGCGTTCAGTCGTCGGTCACGCCAAAGATGGCGGACGAGCTTATTTCGGCGGCCGTAAAGACTCTGCCCGACGTCGAAAGGAACGTAGAAGTCGCGTACTTCGGCGGCAGTTTTACGGGCATAGATCTGGATATACAAGAGGAGTTCCTAAAGACCGCTGATAAATATCGGGAATATATAGACGGGATCCGACTTTCGACAAGACCGGATTACATAAACCGGGAGGTAATGGAACTGCTCTCAAAATACGGCGTGAGCGAGATAGAGCTCGGCGTTCAGTCGAGCGACGACGGCGTACTTGCGCTCAACAAGCGCGGCCATGATTTCGAGGATGTAATAAAAGCCGTTCGGCTGATAAGGGAATACGATATCGGTTACGGACTTCAGATGATGATAGGAATGTACGGTTCGACGTCCGATAAGGATATTAAAACTGCGGAGGATATAATTTCATTAAAGCCTAAGACCTCAAGGATATACCCGACGGTCACTATAGCCGGCACCGAATTAGAAAAACTTTACCGAGACGGGAAGTATGAGCCGTATTCGATCGGCGAGGCGGTCGAGGTCGCGGCCGAGATACTTAAAAAGTTCAGGTCGGCGGGCGTAGATGTCATAAGGATCGGACTTCATGCGGGGGAGGATCTGCAGGCCGACGGAAATATCGTCGCGGGACCGTTTCACCCGGCGTTCGGCGAACTGGTCGAGTCCGAGCTTATGCGTCGTGAGATAGAGAAGAAAATAATCGAGGCGAACGCGAGAGACTGCGAGTTTGTAGTCTCGGTCCCGTCCGATATGGTCTCGAAGGCGGTCGGACACGGTAAGCGGAACAAGAAATATTTTTATGAGAAATACGGGATCCGGCTGAAGACGGTCGTTGAAAAATGAACTTAAGTTTTTAGAATAGACGACGATGAAAGGCGTTTGAAGCTTAGACCGAATCTGCATTGCGCGCGGCGTTTTGACGAGCGCGCAGGATCCCCCCTTTATGCGGAAGAGGTTTATCGATATTGAGGAAGTGAGATTATGGAGAAAAGCAAAGTGAAAAAATTGGCTATCGCGGGGATATTGATCGCGCTGGGGGTAGTGTGTTCGACGTTCAGCATACCGGTCGGCGCGTCGAGATGTTTTCCGGTTCAGCATATGGTAAACGTGCTTGCGGCGGTCATACTCGGTCCGTATTACGGAGTCGCTATGGCGGCGATAACCTCGCTGATCAGGGTAGCGGTCGGAACCGGGACGTTTTTGGCGTTTCCTGGGAGTATGTGCGGCGCGCTTGCGGCCGGACTTATATATAAATACACGAAACGGATGTACGCGGCGGCGCTCGGCGAGCTGTTTGGAACTTCGATAGTCGGAGGGATACTCTGTTATCCGGTAGCCGTACTGTTTATGAAGCAAGAGGCGGCGCTGTTTTCGTATGTGATACCGTTCTTTGTCTCTTCGCTGGGCGGTTCGATCGCGGCGTATCTGGCGCTTACCGCGCTGAACAAAACCGGGGCGCTGAAACGGCTGGTTTAGCCGGACGGATTTAGACGGCGGAATCGCGCGGAAGATCGAGCGGCGCGGCGTTTTGCAAAATATGAATAAGCGGGCTTATCGTTAGAACAAATAAAAACCGAGGGGCTTGGAAGTTCGGAGCGAATACCGATACGGGCGACGCGGATAGTACGCGGCGCGGCGGCATGAAAATTAAAGATTGGCGTCGGAGAAAAATTAGGCGGTTGCTTGAAACCGGATAAGATCGCGGCGGAATACGTTGGAATAAAAACGGCGCAGATTTTTCGCGGGCGGCGCGTTATGAGGATATACGGCAAGAATTTGACAACAGGGTAACATATGAATTGACTACCGATATAGACGACGTAGGAAAGGAGATCCTTATGAGTTCGACTAAGTTACTGCATTGGATATTTTATATTGCGTTTTCGGTTTGTCTGACGTTTGCGGCGCTGCAAATAGGCGGTTACGCCGAGGAGGCGCCCGAGCTTAAGGAGAACAGTTGGCGTTACTCGGACGGCGAAGCGCTGATACTCGATTCGCCGCAACGCCGGTTGGGAGCGGAGAACGGAGAGTCCGAAGCCGGGGACGACGTGGATAACGCGTGGTCGTTCGACGGCAGAAACTACATAAACGGCGACGGAGAGATAATACGCGGCGCGTATTTAAAAGGCGTAGACGTCAATGAGTTCAATGGGGAGATCGACTGGGAGAGGTTAAAGGCTTCCGGGATAGATTTCGTCATAATAAGATGCGGTTACGGCGCGGACAGAGAGGAATACGACGATAAGTATTGGCTCCGCAACGTAAGCGAATGCGAAAGGCTCGGGATACCGTACGGGGTCTATCTGTATTCGTACGCTGAGAGCGATGAGTATGCGGCGAGCGAAGCGGAACATGTTTTGCGTCTGCTTGAAGGGCGCAGTCCTCAATATCCCGTATATTACGACTTAGAGGATAATACCGTCGGCGCGAAGACAAACGAAGAGATAGCCCGATACGCTCAGATATTCTGCTCGGCCGTAGAGAGCGCCGGTTACGACGCCGGTATCTACGCTAACAGATATTGGTGGGAGGAGAAACTGACGGATACGGCGTTTGAAAACGGAAACCGGGATAAATGGGTCGCCGAGTATAACGGCTCCTGCGGCTACGCGGGCAGGTATTCGACCTGGCAGTGTACCAATTCAGGCAGGGTCGACGGGATAGACTCCAATGTGGATATAAATTTTATATTCGCCGCGAATAATTTCAGCTACGAGCTGAGCGGCGGCATTCTAAACGCGAGTATGAAAGTTAATTCTAAAGACGCGTTGTTGTTTCTTACCAAATATGACGGCGAAGGAGATAATATTACCGACGCCGCGGCGGCTCAGGCGGTCGCCGAAGGGGATATAGGTAAATTCGGCTGCATAGACTCGAGTATATCTATCCCGGTCGCAGATATAAATACTGAGAATATAAGACTGCTTATATGGCGAGACAGAGAGAGCGACCGATTGTATACCGAGAATATAGAGCCGGATTTGATAAGTATAAATAACTAAGTAAAAGCGAGTATATAAACCAATTAATTGCGAAAGGAATAAGTACATGAAGGTAATAGACATATTCAAAGAGAATGCAAAACACACTGAAAAGCCGCTCGTTTCGTTTGAGATATTTCCGCCTAAAAAGGGCGTTACTATCGAGAACGTGGGCGAGCTTTTGACAGAACTTAAGAAGCTGGAGCCGGGCTTTGTGTCGGTGACCTGCAGCGCGGGCGGGAGCGGCAACAAAAACGGTACGGTCGATCTTGCCGGGATGATAAAAAATGATTTCGGGATCGAGTCGGTCGCGCACATGACATGTATCGCTTCGACCAAAGGGCATATAGAGGAACAGCTCGATAAGATAAAGAACGCTAATATAGAAAACGTTTTGGCGCTCCGCGGAGATATTCCGAAAGAGGGTTTCGATCCGAGCAAGGCGGAATATAAATACGCGAAAGAGCTTATCGCGGATATAAAGGCGTATTCGGACTTGGGAATATCCGCGGCTGCGTATCCGGAGGGACATATCGACTGCGAGGACTTCGACCTCAGCGTCGAGTATATGAAACAGAAAGAGGACGCGGGCGCGGACGTGTTCGTGTCGCAGTTGTTCTTTGAGAACAGCTATTTCTATAACATGATGGACAAGGCGATACAAAAGGGTATAAAAGCTCCGGTCTCGGCGGGAATAATGCCGATGATGTCGAAGAATCAGATCCTTAATATGATCTTGATGTGCGGCGCGTCGCTGCCGTCGAAGCTGATCAAACTGCTGAGTAAATACTCGGATAATGAAGAGGATCTGTTAAAGGCCGGACTCGATTATGCGGGTCGGCAGATAGAACAGCTTAAAGACGATAACGTAGACGGGATACACATCTACACCATGAACAAACCGGACGTTGCCAAGTATTTAAGGCAGTTCGCATAAGAGGGCGCGGAATAGTTGAAGACGACCGGTTATTAAATAGGGATAGCAGTATATGCGGCGGCGGGATCTAAATCACGCCCGCCGCTCCTGACATGAGTCGTGGACAACGATGTATATAAAGCGCCGACGGCGAGAAACTCAAGAACAGATGGAATATTCGAGGCCGTCGTTTTTTCAGCGTATCATTGTCCAAGCCTCAGGTCAAGAGTAAATCAAAATCAAAGATTTTGACGGCATGGAAGGCGCATGTTTTGCCTCAGGCTCAAAATCTAAGAACAGAAGGTGAAAGAATGAATTCGATCGATTTTAAAAACGGCAGGTACAAGCCCGAACGCTCGGAGATACTCAGATACATGGGCTACAGCGGACAGAAGACCGACGAGAATATCGACGGATTGATAGATCGATGTATCGACGAGATGATAGACATAGTCAGGCCGAGATATACGTATTCGGTCTTCGACATTAAAATAGATACCGATAAGTCGGGCAGTCCTTGTATATCGCTTATCGGCGCAAATTTGAAGCTGACCGGAAACGATATTTACGAGCATCTTCGCGAGTGCAGGAAATGCGCGGTAATGGCCGTCACTCTCGGGATAGCCGCGGATAACGCGATAAGAGTGGCTCAAAGCTCGGATATGACTAAGGCGGTGATATACGACGCTTGCGCTACCGAACTTGTCGAAAAGGCCTGCGATTTTGTAGAGGACGAGATCAAGGCGCTCGCGGAGTCGGAGGGCAGAGGAACCAACTTCAGGTTCTCGCCCGGTTACGGGGATCTGCCGATTGACGTTCAGCCCGCGCTGATAAATACCTTGGACGCGGGAAGAAAGGCCGGCATAACCGTTACGCCTAGCATGCTGATGACTCCGTCTAAATCGGTAACCGCCGTGATAGGCTTTACCACGCTTTTATTTAAGAATAGAAAGAAACGCTCAAAGTGCGATATCTGTTCGATGCGCGGAAACTGTGCGTTTAGAAAGAGAGGTACGACCTGTGGACGCGTTTAAGCAGTTTGGGGATAACTATTTGATATTTGACGGAGCGATGGGGACTATGCTCCAAGACGCCGGGCTTGAGGCGGGCGGACTGCCCGAAGTATACAATATCGAGCATGGCGAGGTCGTTTTGGATATTCATAAGAAATACGTAGCCGCGGGCTGCGACGTGATAACTACCAATACTTTTCAGGCAAACGAGCTTAAACTTAAGGATTGCGGGTATTCGCCCGAGGAGATAATAACCGCGGGCGTTAAGCTCGCGAAGCAGAGCGGGGCGAGTTTCGTCGCGTTGGATATGGGACCGCTGGGTCAGCTTATGGAACCGATGGGAACGTTGACTTTCGACGAGGCGTACGATATGTATAAGCGTCAGATACTCGCCGGAGCGGCGGCGGGCGCCGATATCCTGCTGTTTGAAACAATGTCGGATCTGCTCGAGGTCAAGGCGGGCGTACTTGCCGCTAACGAAAATACCGACCTACCGGTATTCGTCACTATGACATATCAGGACGACGGCAGGACGTTCGTCGGCTGCGAGCCGAGAGGGGCGGCCGTTACGCTGTCAGGGCTGGGCGTGGACGCGCTCGGCGTTAATTGTTCGCTCGGCCCCGCCGAACTTAAGGGGATAGTCGAGGAGCTTAGCAGATATTCGAGAGTTCCTATAATGGTCCAGCCAAACGCCGGACTGCCTAAGATCAAAGACGGCAGAACCGTGTACGACATAACGATTGACGAATTTGAAAGGTATATGATCGAGATAGCGGATATAACCGGCGTCAGAGTCCTCGGCGGTTGCTGCGGAACCACGCCGGAGTTCATATCGGCAATAAAGAAGCTGACGGCGGGGAAAAAGCCGTCGGCTCCGGCGCCGCTCAAGGTGTGCGCGGTTACTTCCGGAATAAAGACGGTAGTCTTGGACGACGGCGTAAGCGTTATAGGGGAGAGGATCAATCCGACCGGGAAGAAGAAGCTTAAAGAGAAACTGAGGGCGCTGGACTTCGATTATATAATAGGCGAGGCGATATCTCAGAAGCAGAACGGGGCCGATATACTGGACGTCAACTGCGGACTGCCTGAGATAGACGAGCCGGCGGTGATCGCGAGGGCGGTTAAGGAGATACAGGCTGCGGTCGATCTGCCGCTTCAGATAGACAGTTCCGACCCGGCGGCGATCGAATCGGCTATAAGAAAATACAACGGCAAACCGATCATCAACTCGGTAAACGGCAAGCCGGAGAGCTTAGCGGCGATACTTCCGATAGCCAAGAAGTACGGCGCGGTAGTTATAGGCCTTTGTCTCGATAAGAACGGTATCCCGGAGACGGCGGAGGGCAGATATAAGATCGCCGAGTATATCGTAGGCGAAGCGGCGAAATACGGTCTGCCGAAAGAGGATATAATAATAGACAGCCTTGTGCTGACCGCTTCGGCGCAGCAGGCGCAGGTCATGGAGACGCTTAACACAATTAAGCTGGTCAAACAGAGACTTGGAATAAAGACCGTACTCGGAGTAAGCAACGTATCCTTCGGACTTCCGGCAAGACCGCTTTTAAACGGAGTGTTTTTGGCGGCGGCGTTCGGCGCGGGACTCGACGCGGCGATAATCAACCCGATGAGCGTGGACGCGATGAATTCGGTCAACGCGTTTAAAGTCATAAACAATCAGGATCGGGACGCGGAAAACTACACCGCCATATACAGCGGCTATAACACCGAGCGCGAGAAGCTTAATACGTCGGCCGCGCCGCAGAATAGCGGAACCGGCGGCGACCTTAAAAGCCTTATAATTGACGGCAGAAAGAGCGAGGCCGAGAGCCTTACCGCAAAGACGCTCGAAACAGAGCCGCCGCTCAGCGTGATAGACGATTATTTCATACCCGCGCTGGACGTTGTGGGCGACAGATACGAGCGGGGCGAGATATTCCTGCCGCAGCTGATACGCTCCGCAGAGACGGTAAAGGCCGGATTTGAGCTTATCAAAGACAAGATGTCGGCCTCAAGCGAAAGCGGAGCCGGAACGTCTAAGGGCAGGATCGTAATAGCGACGGTCGAAGGCGATATCCACGATATAGGCAAGAACATTGTGAGGATGCTGCTCGAGAATTACGGCTACGACGTGATAGACCTCGGCAAGGACGTTCCGATCCAAAAGGTAGTCGATACGGTCGTGGAAAACGATATAAAGCTGGTCGGGCTCAGCGCGCTCATGACTACGACGGTCAAGAGCATGAAAGACACGATCGCGGCGCTCAAGGCGGCCGGTTCGGACGCTAAGGTAATAGTCGGCGGCGCGGTCCTCAACGAGGAATACGTGGACTTCGTCGGAGCGGACTACTACGCGAAGGACGCGCGCGCGTCGGTCAAAATAGCGAACGAGTTTTTCGGTCACGCCTGAGGATGACGGCAAGTTAGAATAGTGTGTATTAGGGCGCGGCTTCGCGCCCTTTTGTATCGTTGTATTTATTATATTTTACCGATGAATATACATATTTGTTTGAATTTTAAGATTTATTCTTGCAATTTCGCGGATTATAGTGTATAATATTTGTTGCTGATTAATGTCAGATAATTAAAAATCTCAAAAAAATAATTTATTTAAAGAACGGCGGGTGGAGATATGAAGAAAATAGGGGTATTTTTATTATGTTTTGTAATGCTGTTGGGCGCGGCGGGTTCGTCAGTGGTTGTTGCCGCTGAGGAAGCGGTTTCGGTTCAGGATCTGCAAATAGGCGATTACTTTACGCTGGGCGAGTATAACGGCGAACCAATAGTATGGCGGTACGCGGCTGACGATGAAAACGGCAAATTGATGGTAAGTGATAAAATTTTATGCATAAAACCTTTTGGCGATAATAAGGATAATAGAAATTTCTGGAAGGAGTCATTTATTAGAATGTGGTTAAATTCAGATGTTGCTGAAGATGAAGTGGATTGGGGGCAATATGTATCCGATTGGGCAAATTATTATATGGATTTTAATGAAAAGGGTTTCCTACATAAAAGTAATTTTACTTTATCGGAACGAAGCTCTATAAAACCGGTAACTCAATGGACGATGCTTCCTGAAAATCGTTTAGATTTAACTGAAAACGGAATTAGCACGCCGTATTCAGCTATAAAGGAGCATGTACCGGGAAGACCACAGGATGGCGGACGAACGATTCTTTATGATATTTATGAAATACCTGAAATATATTATGGCGCTGCGTGTAAAACGACCGATACAGTGTTTTTGCTCGATGAAATGCAAGTATATAATATATGGAAAAATTTTGACGATATAAGAGCCTTATGCGGTTATGGCGCCTCTATGCCTTCTGTAAAATTTACTAACGGATATTTAGGTTATTCATTACGTACTCCGATTGGAGAGTCTAATGCTAGTATTAGTGAATATAATGATTATAGTACTAATGTGCATATTGACGGCATAAGACCGGCGTTTTATCTAAATGAGGAAAATGCGCAAATACTCTCCGGAAGCGGGACGGCTGAAGATCCATATGTTATGGACGGTAAAAAAATTGAGATATTGATAAACGGAGAAGCTCTTGATTCAGATTACGTTCCTGTAATTGAGAATGGGATAGTATTAGTCCCAATAAGAGCCGTATTTGAAAAAATGGGAGCGGAGGTCGTCTGGAATGATGAGGATCAATCTATTACAGTCGTTAAGGATAAAGCATCAGCGTATATGATGATATCAAACGGCGGCATAATGATAAATGGAGAGATACAGGATTTGGGGTATCCGGTAACGCTAATAGACGACGCCGCATATGCGCCGCTTACAGCGATTGAAAAATTCACAGATACAGACGTTGTTTGGAATGCAGAGCTGATGACGGTAGAAATAGCGGTTTGATGCGCTGAGCGGGCGATACGATAATGTTGTCTCGGCGCGGACTATTATGCGAAGGACGCGCGCTTTGATTCGGGCGTGTTGGCTCTTAGAGCTTAATCGATTAACTTCTCCCAAAAATCTACTTGACTATACGCGGCTTGTGTGATAGCATATTTTATATAATCGGTTCTGATTCAGAACCGCATCGACAACAGGAGGTATGAATATGTTAGATAAAAAAGTGAGAGATCTGCTTAACAACCAGATCAACAAAGAATGGTATTCGGCTTATCTGTATCTGAGTTTCTCGAACTATTATTCCGAGGCTGGGCTCGACGGATTCCAGAACTGGTATATGGTTCAGGCTCAGGAGGAGCGCGACCATGCGCTGCTGTTTATTCAGTATCTTCAGAATAACGGCGAGAAAGTGGTCTTTGAGTCTGTAGATAAACCTGAGGCCGATTTTAAGGATAATATGGAGCCGATCCAAAAAGGACTCGAGCACGAGAGATATGTGACGGGGCTCATCAACGCAATCTACGGCGCGGCTAAAGACGTCAACGACTTCAGAACAACTCAGTTCCTGGACTGGTTCGTTAAAGAGCAGGGCGAGGAAGAGAAGACCGCCGACGATCTGGTAAAGAAGATGGAGCTGTTCGGCAGCGACGCTAAAGGCTTGTATATGCTCAACTCCGAACTTGGCGGCAGGACTTATTCGGCGCCTTCGCTTACTCTGTAATATAAAAATAACGTTTTGAATATATTATTCCCTATTTTCGCGCATGGATCCGGAGATAGGGATTTTTTTGCTGAAAAATTAGGCGTATATGGATTTATTCATTGATATTTGTAAATATCTTACAAATATAGTTCCTCTGATTTGTGAAGTATTGTCAAAATAATATTTGTCTAAATATGGAACTTTAGCCGTATGAAAACTGTCTATAAAGTATAATGTATTTTTATAATATTCTAAAAATTCTAAATTCTATATCAGGAGGGTAAGGACATGAGAAAATTATTAACGGTTTTATTATCAATCATCATGACGGTTTCGGTTATCGGCGGAACGACCCTGACGAGCGTAAGCGCGGCGGAGACGATAGAGATCTCAAGCGTCGCGGACTTGATGGCGATCGCGGACAGCCCGGACGCAAACTTCTATCTTTTAAACGACATAGACGCGGAGGATTTTACGTGGACGTCCGTGCCGTCGTTTTCGGGTAACTTCTACGGCAACGGCTACAGCGTGTCTATAAACGGCGCGCCGCTGTTTGGGACGATAGAGAGCGGCGCTACGGTGCAGGACCTCAGCGTTTGGGGTACGAGCGTAAGCGGCGAGACCAACGTCGGAGTTATAGCCGGAACGATCAAGGGTACGGTTAAAAACTGCTACGCTATGGGCTATGCGAGCGCAACGTCGGTAGTAGGCGGTCTTGCCGGACTGATCGACGGCGGAACGGTTTCGGACTGTTACGTTTCGGTTACGGTCTCGGGCAGTTCGGGAACTCTCGGCGGCTTTGCGGGTAAGGCTGAAAACGCCAACATTTCAAGATGCTATTCGACTTCGACCGTGAGCGGCTCGACTGTAGAGACCGGCGCGTTTATCGGTAACAACAGTTCTTCGCAGATAACGAATTGCTACTACGGCTCGGATAACAGTTCGCAGTTCCTGGGCGTCGGAATGGGTTCGGATACGGTTACGGGGCTGAGCTCCGCGCAAATGAACTCGGCCGGCAGTTTCGCAGGCTTTGACTTTTCAAATACCTGGAACATTATCGAGGGCGTTACGAGACCGAGACTTATTTCGATAAACGGTCTGGGAACTCAGCAAAGCCCGTATAGGATACATAACGTTACCGACTTCAGCGAGCTTCTATCGGCGGGCTGCGGAGCGGCTAACGCGGGTAAATACTACAGGCTCGACTGCGATATCGAAGGTAACCTGAGCTCTATAGGAAGCAACGACAACAGATTCACAGGAATTTTCGACGGTAATAATCATGTTATAAGAAGCAACAGTTATAGCTTGTTCGGCGCGATAGAGGCGGGAGCGGTCGTAAGGAACGTCGTTTTCTATGGATGTTCGCGATATTCTGGCGATATATTCGGATTTGCGGCGGCTGTGAATTACGGTACGATCGAAAATTGTCATGTTTATGAATCCAACGTTTCTGGAAGTAAAGACCTGGGCGGAATAGCAGGAGAGAACATAAACGGAACAATAAGCAGATGCAGCGTAGTAAAGACCACTATCTCAGGTTCGCAGACGGGCGTCGCCGGGATAGTCGGATATAACAGCTATGGAACTATCTCCGAATGCGTAGTTCGCGACGGTAACGTAAGCAGCGGTCAGAACAGCGTCGGCGGAATCGTAGGCGATAATACCAGCGGACTTGTAGAGAACTGCATGGTCTGGAATACAAGAGTACTCTCCTCGACAAGCGAAGCCGGAGGCATAGCCGGAAGGCTGTATAACGGTACGCTCAGAAACTGCTACGCTAACCAGACGACGACCGCGACTGAGAACGTGGGAGCTATGGCCGGAAATGTTATAGAGGACGGACTTATTCAAAACTGTTATTATAATTCCGAAAAGACGGCCGTCGCGGTAGGCAGTACCGGCGATACGACCGGAGCGCTGACATCGGGCGGTACGAAGAGTACGTCGAGCTTCTCCGGTTTTGACTTCAGTTCGGTATGGACGACCGACGCGGACGGCGATATGACCGTCGCGGCAATATCCGGGCGCGGAACTAAGGAGAATCCTTATATCATAAGAGGAGGCTACGACTGGACCAACGCGGGCGACGGCATAAGCGCGGCCGGAGAGCGCAACTACTACGCGCTTAACAACAATGCGTACGGAGTAGGCGCTATCGACAGCTTCGGCGGCAGCCTTGACGGTAAGGGATATATCATGGTTGGCGGCACGCTTACGAATAATTTGACTTCGAGCGGGTATATAGGCAACGTCGTAGTATTCGGCGGCAGAGCGGCGCAGACTGTAAACGGCGGAAAGATCGAATATACAACGACGTTATCGGCGCCGTATTCGGACGGCGGTTTCGTGGGAACTCTGACGGGCGGAAGCGTATCCAACAGCGCGGCTGTCGGCGGCTCGTTAAATTCTGACAGCGCGGCGGGCGGCTTTGCGGCTCAGGTTTCTGGCGGGACCATAACCAACTGCTATGTAAGGAATATGAGCGTCGGCGGTAACGGCTTCTCCGGCGGCTTTGTAGGCAATAACTCGGGCGGCAGGATAAGTAATTGCTACGTATACGGCGGCGAAGTCTCAAGCTCGAACACAGCCGGAGGATTTGCGGGACGTAACGATAACGGCGGAGTTATAGAAAACTGCTATACCAATACGGCGGTATCGGCGAGCGGAACCTACAGCGGCGCGTTCGTCGGAATGAACTATGCGACGATACAAAACGTATTCGCGGACAACAGCGCGGTTGCGGCGTTCGCGGCGCTCGACGAGGGAACGAGTTCAAACGTAAGTCTCAGCTCGGACGGCGCTACCATGCAGAGTGCGTTTATTAAAACGGCTTCTACCAACTTGACCGTAAACGATACCACGGTATACACGCCGACAAACCAGTCGACTACTCAAACCGGTCTTACCGATATAAGCGGGCACTGGGCCGAGGCGACTATACGCAACCTTGTAGAAAAGGGCGTGGTCAACGGATACGAAGACAATACGTTCAGACCGGAGGACAACGTGACCAAGGGCGAATATATCAAACTGCTGATGACGGCTACGGGAAGCGGAACGAGCAGTAACTTCACAAACTATCAGGACGTAAACGCATCCTGGGCGAGAGAGTTCGTAAGCCGCGCGGTAGAGCTGGGTATTTGCGACAATGTAAATACGTCGGCTACGATGTTCGGGGTAGACGAGCCGATAACGAGAGCGCAGGCGGCGGCGCTCATGGGCAGACTGCTCGCGCCGGACGTTACGGGAACGCCCGCGTTCACAGATTCGGCGGATATACCCGAGTGGGCGGCGAATCCGATATATGCGAGCGTGCAGCTTGGACTGCTCGCGGGCAACGACGACGGCACGTTCAAACCGATGAACAACCTCACGAGAGCCGAGTCGGCTACCATTATAGAGAGGATAATGAATCTTCCGACAGAATAAGGTTTAAAAATAAGAATGTTTGGTTGTTTATTATATAGATAAAAGTTAATTTTAGGCGGGGCGGCGGTATTGCCGTCCCGTTTTGGGTATTGAGATATTTTTAATATATTGTTTTAAGTCTTGTAAATTGATATAATATTTTTAGATTAATTCGGAGCGGGGGGATAATCATGATAAAAAACATATTGGATAAACTTTTGGTTTTGCTTTGCGCCGCGGCTGTTGCGGCAGGTATTGCGCCGACGGTATTCGCGGCTTCAGGACCGGAGACCGCCGCGGTCTCGCCCGACGGTAACGTTAGCGCGTATATCGACGTCTCGGGCGGACAGATATTATACACTGTTAGATACGGGGATAAAACTGCACTCGACAGGGCGAGGATAGGGATAACTTTTGAAAACGCGGACTTCTCGACCGGCGCGGAGATCGTAGGGGTAAGAGAAAACGTTATAGACGAGACGTATCCAATGCTGACCGGAAAGGCGGCGAATTATGTAAACAGAGCTAACGAGACGGTCGTTACTCTGGCCAAGGACGGGCGTATGCTGGATATATATATCCGCGCGTACGACGACGGCGCGGCGTACAGATACGGTTTCTACGAGGATACGCGGGTCTATTCAGAAACCGGCGAATACGACTTTCCGGCAGGTTCGACCGCCTTTGCGATGGAGTATGAAAAATGTTACGAAAACTTCTATAACAGACATGCGCTCTCTGAACTGAGCGGCGTCTATGGGATGCCTATGACATTCGACATGGGCGGGAGCTACGCGCTTATATCCGAAGCCAACCTAAACGGAAGCTACGCGGGTTCGGTTCTGAACGCCTCGGGAGGTCGGCTTTCGCTCTCGTTCGAGCCTAAACAGACGGAGCCTGTGAGCGTTGCGTCGGGGTCGTTTTCGCCGTGGCGCATGATAGTCGTTGGGGATCTTGATACGATCGCGACGACGCAGATGCCGGAGAATCTGTCCGATCCGTCTAAGATAGCGGATACAAGCTGGATACAGCCGGGCGTGAGCTCCTGGACTTGGTTTAACGGAGACCCGACGAACGACCCGGACGTGTATAAGGAATATATAGACTTCTCGAGCGAGATGGGCTGGCAGTACGTCCTGCTCGACGAGGGTTGGCAGCCTATGGAATACGACGAACAGGGGAGAAGATCTTACAGCGGTCTAAACGACTGGACGGCTGAGGTAATAGATTACGCGAACGCCAGTGGGATAGGCGTTATCGTCTGGGCGGCGAGCTGGGATCTGGATACTCCGGAGAAACGGGAGCGTCTCGCCGAGTGGTCGGCCATGGGAATAAAGGGCGTGAAGGTGGATTTCTTTGACAGCGAGACTCAGGAGACCTTGAAACTGATGGACGAGATCACGTTGAAAGCGGCCGAGAACAGACTGTTGGTAAATTATCACGGCTGTACGAAACCGAGCGGAGAGCGGCGGACGTGGCCTAATCTGATCACGCGCGAGGCGGTGTACGGAAACGAGCATTTCTTAAGCGGCGAGGGCTGGGGTCCGACGGCGGAGCATAACTGCACGCTGATATTTACCAGAAACGCGGTCGGACCTATGGACTATACGCCGGAGCTGACTAACTATTACGGAAAGAATTATTTTTCGGACGGACAAAAAGCGGCGCTCCCGATTGTGTTCGAGTCTGGGATACAATGCCTGTCCGATAAACCGGAGGTATACAGAAACAGCGTGTTGTATAACTTCCTGAAAAATTTTCCGACGACCTGGGATGAGACGAGGATCCTTGACGGGAGCATAGGCGATTACGCGGTCGTAATGCGAAGAAAAGGCTCGGATTATTACATAGGGAGTATATGCAACGCGCAGAGAAGCGTTGATCTTAGCTTAGACTTTCTCGGCGAGGGCAAGTACTGGCTCGAGATGTACGCCGACGGGAGAAGCGACACCGAAGTGTTAAAATATACCGCGCTCGTAGATAAGGCCGATATTATAACCCTGCCGCAGCTCGAACATGGCGGCGCGGTCGTTAAGTTCACGCCGTATCAATACGGAGACGCGGAGATTTTAGACGTGGGCGGGCATTGGTGCGAGGCGAATATAAGGAGTCTTGCCGCCGATGGACGGCTCAATATCTATTTTTACGGCGATTTCGAGCCGGACGAGAATATAACCAGGGCCGAGTTCGTCATGCTGCTTTGCGACGCGTTCGGGTTTGAATATAACGTCGGCGCGGCGAAGTTTGAGGATATAAAGGCGAGCGTTGCGAAGAATTATATAAACGAGGCGACCGATCGAGGGATAATAAACGGAGTGAGCGCGACCGAGTTCGAGCCGTTTTCCGAAATAACCAGAGAGGACGCCGCAGTTATACTCGGCAGGTATTTGGAGCTTAAGGGCGGCATAAACTCTGGCTTTACGGATAGCGCCAATATATCGGACTACGCGAAAGAATACGTAGCGCAGTGCAGCGCCCGCGGGATAGTTAACGGCTACGAGGACGGAAGTTTCAGACCGAAGAACAGTATAACGAGAGCCGAGGCGGCCGCTATGATAGAGAGGTGCGTAGGCCTGAAATAGGGTAATTACGCCGATAAGACGATCGCGTATGTTAAGAGCTTGAAATAAACTCAAAAGGGGGAGCGGGCGATGAAGAGAATATTCATGTTTTTATTCGCGTTGGCGGTAGCCGTATCGACGCTTAGCGGCGCTAAGTTTACGGACGTAAGCGCGGCGGAGGTAATAGAGATCTCAAACGTCGCGGATCTGATGTGTATAGCGGATAGACCGGACGCGGATTATCGGCTTGCAAACGATATAGATATGGAGGCGCTCGACGATTTAGACGGTTTTGAGTGGGAGTCTATCCCGTCGTTTTCCGGTAACTTCTACGGCGACGGTCACTGCATAACGGTGATAGACGAGCCTTTGTTTGGGACGATCGAAAGCGGCGCGACGGTGCAGGATCTAAAAGTAGAGGGTTCGAGTATATACAGAGACGGGGACGCCGGTATTTTTGCCGGGGTGGTTAAAGGCGAGATCAGAAATTGCTGCGCTGTCGGCAGTATAGCGGGAGCGGGATCCGTGGGCGGCTTTGCGGGAGCGATACTCGGCGGAAAGACGTCGGATTGCTACGCGTCCGTTCGCATTTCGCAAACTCTGGAAGAAGGGGTAGGAATAGGCGGTTTTGCGGGAGCGGTCGAAAACGCCGATATTTCGAACTGTTACTCTTCAGCCGAAATAGATCTGTTCAATAGCGACGACGTTCCTTACGACGAAGTCGGAGGCTTTATCGGAGCGTGCGAAAACTCTGATATAAGCGGTTGTTATTATTATTTGACGGAAGATAGCGAGGAGCTTTCCGATATCGGAGCCGGAAGCGGAGCCACGGTCATGTTGAGCGCTGAAGAACTGAGATCCGCCGGGAGTTTTGAGGGATTCGACTTCGTTGATACGTGGACTATGATCGAGGGAACTACAGAGCCACGGCTTATCTCGATAAACGGCGTCGGGACCGAGGAGAAGCCGTACAGGATACATAGCGCAGACGATTTCAACGACCTTGTTCCCGCCGGATGCGGAGCCGAGAACGCCGGCAAATATTACATACTTGATTCGGATATAGAGGGAAATCTAAATATGATTGGCGACGATGAATCCGGATTTTCCGGCATATTTGACGGCGCCGATCACGTTATACAAAAAAACAATAATAGCCTCTTTTACGCGATTGATCCGAACGGGGTCGTTAAAAATATTGTTTTGCGCGGAGGTCGGATCTATAGTGATATTTGCGGGTTGGGGTTTATAACATATTACAATTATGGCGTTATTGAAAATTGCCATATATATGACTCGAGAGGCTCCTGCGACTCGAGCATGGGCGCGATCGCCGGATATAACATGAACGGTATAATTAGGCGGTGCAGCGCGGAAGATGTAAATGTTTCGGGAAAACAATCAGGTTTTGGAGGAATAGTTGGATATAACAGCTTCGGAACAATATCGGAATGCGCGGCGCTCGATAGCAATATACGGGGCGGTCAAAATGACGTAGGAGGAATAGCCGGGATCGTCAACGGCGGACTGATTGAAAACTGTATGGTTTTAAACGGCAAAGTGAAAATTCCGGGAACTATACCGCGTTTAGGTAACGCCGGAGGAATAGCGGGAGGATTATACGAAAGCGGTATAATCAAAAATTGCTTTGCCGATCAAGAGATAGATTCCCCAAATAACGGCGGGGGAATAGCGGGGAATATAGACGAGACCGGCGGTATTGAAAATTGTTATTATAACTCCGAAAAGACGGAGGCGGCCGTTGGGAGAACAAAAACTATGACGGGAGCGCTAAATTCTGATACGATAAAAGATATTTCTAATTTTATAGGATTTGATTTTAATAATGTGTGGACAAAAGACGAGGAGGGGAATATAACAATAGCGACGGTCTTTGGACGCGGAACCGAGGAAAGCCCGTATATCATAAGAACCGAAAACGATTGGTATAACGTTGGCGACGGGATCAACGCCGATGGCGAGCGCGTTTACTACGCTCTAAATAACGACTTAATTTCCGGCGTATATAGTTTGGACAGTTTTAACGGGAGCTTTAACGGTCAAGGACATATGGTAAGAGCGTCGATATTTATAGAGGAGTTAAACGAATACGGCTTTTTAAGTAACGTCGTAGTTTACAAAGGCAAGGCGGTTCAAGACGTCAATGGCGGAACCGTAGAGAACTGCGCGACAATATTAGAATCCGTGTTTAACAGCGGCTTTGCCGGAACTTTGAACGGAGGAAGGATTTCAAATTGCGCGTCTGTCGTAGCCGACGCGTCTTCCGTGGTTTTGGCCGGCGGCTTTATCGGCGAGGTTACCGGCGGGATCATAACCGATTGTTACGTTAAAAACGCGGCGGTCAGCGGCGACGAATATTCGGGCGGATTCGTGGGAAAGAATTCGGGCGGAAGGATAAGTAACTGCTATGTATACGGAGGCGAAGTCTTGAGCTTGAACACGGCCGGCGGTTTTGCCGGACGTAACGACAACGGCGGAATTATAGAAAACTGTTATACTACCGCGATGGTAACGGAAAGCGGAACTTATAGCGGCGCGTTTGTCGGACTAAACTACGCGACGATACAAAATGTATTCGCGGACAACAGCGAGGTAGCCGCTTTCGCAGGGATAGACGATGGGATAAGCTCAAATATAAGCCTTAGTTCGGACGGCGGGGTTATGCGGACCGAGTTTATTAAAACGGCTTCGACCAACTTAATCGTAAACGATACTACAATATATATTCCAACGGATCGGCCGACTACTCAAAATGTTCTCGCGGATATAGAAGGACACTGGGCTGAGGTAACGATACGCAACCTTGTTGAAAAAGGCGTAGTAAACGGCTACGAGGACGGTACGTTCAGACCGGAGGAAAACGCGACCAAGGGCGAATATATCAAACTGCTTATGACCGCCGCGGAAGAAGGAACAAGCGGAGCTTTCACGAACTATCCGGACGTAAACGAGTCCTGGGCGAAAGGCTATATCACCCGCGCGGTGGACCTTGGTATCTGCGATAATATAAATACGTCCGAGGAAAGTTTCGGAGTAGACGAGCCGATAACGAGAGCGCAGGCGGCGACGCTCATGGGCAGACTGTTCGCGCCGGGCGTTACGGGAACGCCCGAGTTCACGGATTCGGCGGACATACCCGACTGGGCGTCCGATCCGATATACGCGAGCGCGCAGCTCGGACTGATCGAAGGCGACGACGGCGCGTTCAGAGCAATGGACAACCTAACGAGAGCCGAGGCGGCGACGATAATTGCGAGGGTAATAAATTATATAGGTTAAAAGTTTGGAAGATCCGTAACTTCAGGAGCTTCGCGGCGCCATGCGGCTGCGGAGCTTTTTGACTCGCGTAAAGAATTTTAACGCAATTTTAAGGCTCGATATGATATAATAGATCCGATCGATAAACAAGTATGGAAAGGTGATGTGAAGTGGGTCGCGCAAAAAGGATAGTTTCTTTTATATTGATATCAATAATATGCTGCGGATTGTGTTCGTGCCAAAACGCGGCCGAGGCGCCCGAGCAGGTAGTCGCGCCGGAGGCGGGCGGCGATTTCTATATAACCGTTTTGGATATAGGGAAGGCCGACGCGATAATACTCAGGACGTCAGATAAAACCGCGCTGATCGACTGCGGCGAAGACGGCGACGGCGAAGACGTAGTCGAATATCTTTTTAAACTCGGTATAGATAGGTTGGACTATTTGATAATTACGCATTTCGATAAGGATCATGTCGGCGGCGCCAAAGACGTTATATCAAGTTTAGGAGTGGACAGGATTTTCACGCCGGATTACACAGGGAATAACGACGAATACGAGGAGTTTATTGCGGCGGCCGAACAGGCTGGGGTCGAGCCGGAGAAGCTGAGCGGCAATATAAGCTTTACGCTTGGCGACGTATCGATGGAAATATATCCTCCGCTTAAGAGTTATTACGCCGAGGGCGACAACGATTACTCCCTGGTCATAAGCGCGACGCACGGAGAAAACAGTTTTTTATTCGCCGGCGATGCGGAGAAAGAAAGACTATCGGAACTTTCGCTGCAGACGGAGCTTAAGCATGATTTCCTAAAGGTTCCGCATCACGGCCGCGTAAACGATGAAACCGAAAACTTCTTAAACAGCGTAAGTCCAGAATACGCAGTGATAACCTGCAGTAAGAAAAATCCGCCTGACGACGAAATATTAAATATCTTAAACGCGCTCGGATGCAGCGTATATCTTACCGAAGACGGCGACGTCCAAATTAAGAGCGACGGTAAGACGATAATGGCGGATTATGTATAAGCGGCGTATTTAAAATTTTTCGGTAGCGATATATCTATGAAAATGTATAATAGATTATGGAGAATTAACTATAAGCTTTAGAGAAAATATAATTAAATAGGGAATATTCGCCAAAAAGGAAAAAAAGGCGAAAAAGGTGTTGACAAAGAGGGAGGAAAGGTAGTATAATAGCGGAGTTGTCGCTGAGACATTTGCGAAAAAGCGAGTCG
>CAJFTO010000006.1 GCA_904419955.1 Candidatus Roslinia caecavium
ATGTTTGTTTTCGAGAACACGGCGACCACGACCAAGGGTATTATACGCGAGATGCTCAGCTTTTTCTCGGCGCGCGCGCTGACCCTGATTTTGGCGATAGTTCTGATGTGGCTGGGCGCGACTGTTATGGGGATCAATCAGGTTATTGTAAAGCTCGTTTCAAACGTGATCGTGATAATACTGAACTATGTTTTCAGTAAGCTGTGGATATTTAATACTAAGCCGAAGGATGCCGACAAATAAAAATGAATGGGAATGTTATTTAGCGCGAGGTGAGATATTATGCCGTACAGATTAAAATTTTGGCAAAAGCTGGTCGTTTCGTTGATAGTTTGCATAACCGCCGTATTGATAATATGCGCGGTCGAGATCAATACGAACAGGACGCAGGATACGTCGACCAATACCGAGACCCAGACGGGAGTCTCTCCGACCGAGGACGAGGCGGTCGAGTTTAAAATATATCCGTTTTCCCAGGCGGCGAGCTTTGAGGACAGGATATACGTAAGTCCGACGATCGCCGATAATTCGGAGGATATCGACGAGTTTACCGAGATCCCTGTGGACGCCGAGCTGTTTTGTCCGACCGAAGATGGGATATATTATATAGCGGAGTCCGAGGACGGGTCGTCCGAGTTCCCGTATGAGATACGCAGATGCGGCTACGACGGCGAGGACGACAGCTTAGTCAGCGAATACGCCTCGAACGTCGGCTCTCCGGCGATAGTCGGAGATTATATAATCGCCGCGTATTACGACGACGGCGAGGACGCCGAGGATAATTCCTGCATCTGCCGCGTAAGGCTCGGAACCGATTTCCCTGAGAGGGTGGCGTCCGGCAGGTATCATATATACGGCTACGACGAGAACTATATATATTATGTAGAAGAAGAGGAGAGTACGTCGAATACTCTGCGCCTTAAGAGAATGAATTTCGACGGAGAGGACGTATCTACAGTCTTGGAGTATTCCACTAATTCAAACTCGATCGTGGTAGAAGGGGATTACATTTTCTTCTCGGCTTACAGTCGGGCCGATAAGTGTTTTAAGATATACCGTTCGCCGAAAAACGGGGATGGATACATTGACGAGTATGTGTTCGAGTGTCCCTCGGACTCGTTCGACGTTTTGGACGGACGCATATATTTCAACGCGGGGTCGGACGTATACAGCGCCAATATAGACGGAGTTGACGAGCGGCTGCTGGCGAATATGGACGAGGATAATATAGAGGCGTATTCGTTTATGATAGCGGGCGAGTATTTATACTATAAAGAAGCGGCCGACGGCGCGGCGGAAAAGGAGTACGATACGTATTACTACCGCGTTCCGGTAGAAGGCGGCGAGAAAGAATATATCGGAGCCTGGAACGAATATTGAGCGCGCAAGACCTGTAAGCGCGATTGGATGTAATGAAAAGCGGACGGATTTTTGGGATGTATTATGCATTTCCTTATGCCGGCCGCTTTAATTTTGCCCTGAGGTGTGCAAATTGTACAAACCTGAAAAATTTGTATGAACTTATAAAAATAATCCTTGCATTCTCGGTTTTGCTATGGTAAACTATATCAGTATGCGGCTTTGCCGCGAATAAAAAATACGCACGCCGTACGATCTTGCAGGATGTGCCGCGTCCCATGTCGGTTCTTGTGGGAGTTGAGTACGGGCGGAGGTATAAAACAAAATGGAGGTGTAAATCATGGGAGTAATTCAAATGAAACAACTGCTTGAGTCGGGCGTTCACTTCGGTCATCAGACGCGTCGCTGGAACCCCAAAATGGCGGAGTACATTTTTACGGAAAGGAACGGCATCTATATAATCGATCTGCAGAAGACGGTTAAGAAGATCGAAGAGGCTTACTACTTCGTGCGCGACATCGCTGCTGAGGGCGGTTCGGTTCTGTTTGTCGGAACCAAGAAACAGGCTCAGGAAGCTATCAAGGAAGAGGCTGAGAGAACGGGAATGTTCTACGTCAACGCGAGATGGCTCGGCGGTATGCTCACAAACTTCAAGACCATCAAGCAGAGAATAAACAGACTGTTCCAGCTTGAGAAAATGGCTGAGGACGGCACGATGGATCTTCTTCCCAAGAAGGAAGTTATCAAGCTCAACCTTGAAAAAGAGAAGCTCGAAAAGTTCCTCGGCGGTATCAAGAACATGCAGGATCTGCCGCAGGCTATGTTCGTAGTAGACCCGAGAAAAGAGAAGAACGCTATAGCGGAAGCTCATAAGCTGGGCATACCCGTAATCGCGATAGTAGATACCAACTGCGATCCTGAGGAAGCGGATTTCCCGATACCGGGCAACGACGACGCTATCCGCGCGGTAAAACTTATAGTAAACACTATAGGCAACGCTATCTTGGAAGGAAAACAGGGCGAGCAGATGGAAGATTCGGCCGCTGAAGACGAGGACGTAAACCTCGACATGATAGACGAATAATTTCAGGATTATAAACTTAAAGTTACGTTTGATAAGCTAAAACATGAAAGGGAGTATCAGATAATGGCATTTACAGCACAAGATGTAAAATCGCTCAGAGAAATGACCGGCTGCGGAATGATGGACTGCAAAAAGGCCCTTCAGGAAACGGACGGAGATATGGACAAGGCCGTTGAATATTTAAGAGAAAAGGGTCTTTCCAAGGCCGCTAAGAAAGCGGGCAGAATAGCTGCCGAAGGTATCGTTAAGTCCTATATAAACGGCGGCGTAGGCGTTGTGGTAGAGGTCAACTCGGAGACCGACTTTGTCGCTAAGAACAACGATTTCCAGAACTTTGTTTCCGACGTCGCTAAGACGATCGCCGACGGAGCTCCGGCCGACGTCGAGGCTCTTAAGGCTATGACGATCAGCGGCGGATCTAATACCGTAGGCGAGGCGCTTACCGAAAAGATCGCTACGATCGGCGAGAACATGAACATCAGACGTTTCGCAAGGATCGATACCGACGGCGTTGTTGTAGATTATATCCACGCCGCGGGCAAGATCGGCGTTTTGGTCGAGGCTTCGGCGCCCGACAACGATCAGGTAAGAGAGTGCCTCAGAAACGTAGCTATGCAGATAGCGGCGCTCAATCCGAAGTATCTCTCGAGCGCGGACGTTTCGGAAGAGTATAAGAACCACGAAAAAGAGATCCTCATGGCTCAGGCTAAGAACGATCCCAAGAACGCGAGCAAGCCGGATAATATCATAGAGAAGATGATAACCGGCCGTCTTGCAAAAGAGCTCAAAGAAGTTTGCCTGCTCGAGCAAGAATACGTTAAGGCTACTAACAAGGAGACCGTAGAGCAGTATGTTAAGCAGGTTTCCAAGGAGATCGGTTCCGATATCGTTTTAAAGAGCTTTGTACGTTTTGAGACGGGCGAAGGCATCGAGAAGAAGCAGGACGATTTTGCGGACGAAGTGGCTTCGATGATAAAATAAGTCGAATCGGCTTAAGATTTGTAACAGGTCAATATATACGAAAAGCGGTATGTCTTTGCGGCGTATCGCTTTTTGCTTTTTAAGATAAAATTTATCGGTAATATCAGGTTTTTTAAATGACGGTCGTTAAAGTATTTAAGGCGTTTACAGCTTTTATGCTTAATCTGTTCGTTATTGACAAAACGCGAAAGATTGTATATAATAAAAAAAGACAAATTTTAATTGATTCGCGCATGATATAGATTGTATGCGTATAAAAATGGGATTAAACGTAAAATACAATATTTCCATAATTATAAAATCTCAGAATCGTAACATTTTTCCGATTTCGCTCAAAAAGAAGGGTGGCAAGGCGGATAGAGCTATAGTCGAAAATCTTCTATAGCGCGAATATTTAGGCGATTTAAACAGAAAAAATTAAAATTATAATAATAAAGTAAGGGGGATAATCCCAAATGAAAAAAATTATTTTATGCGTCGCTATGGTTACGCTTTTGCTGGCGCTGACGGCCGTTACGGCGAGCGCGGAGTGGAGCGGTACGGGTACGGCGGAAGATCCGTATTTACTTACCGGAGACGATGAGAACATTTCGGATTTGACGGCGCTGTTCGAAGGCGACGCTCCGGCAGATACAATCTATTTAAAGGCGGACGACGATTTTACGCTGGAGCAGACGATAACTATCCCGGAAGGTTTTTCGGTAAATCTGGACTTGGCGGGGAGTACTATTACCGGTTCTGAAGCGATAAGGACAAGTTACTTGATAACTAACCTCGGCGATTTGACTCTAAGCGACAGCGTAGGAAACGGAAAGATAGCGGCGTCGCTGTTCGTTTTGAATAACAGCGGAAAGCTTACGGTAAACGGCGGTATTTACGAGACTTCGGAGCGCGGATATAACGACGGCAATAGCGCTTATTCAAGCTGCGTATTCAGAAACGCGGGCGGCGAAGCGGTCATTAACGACTGCACTGTCAACGCGATGGTAAACGCGCTGAACAGCAGAGTAAATTCGGATACGGGTGCTGAGCCTAAGGTAACCATTTTGGGCGGAACCTTTAACTCTAAGGCTTGTTCGACCTGCGATAATACTTTTTGGGCCTACTGCGTGATCAGCAGCGCCGGCGAGATATATATCGAGGACGCTGATATTACAGGAACGCAGGGGGCTTTGGCTATTTCGGGCGGCTACGGCGAAGTAAAAGGCGGAAACTACAAGACTCAGGTCTGTGAAGCAGGTCATAACGCCGTATTCTACGCGCTGTATGTAGCGGGCGAGGTAGGTAACGCCACGGCTGTAGTATCAGGCGGAACGTTTGAATCGGAAGTTAGAAACGCGTCTTTGGTAGGTAATAGTAAAGACGGAGGAAACAAGCTTCCGGCGACGGTATATTTTACCGGCGGTACTTTCATCAGCCCGGACGGCGTAGCGGCTGTTAACGCGGACGTTGGTTACGGAAATCCGTCTATTACCGGCGGAACCTATAGCAGCGACGTGAGCGCGTATGTTTCTAACGCGGCTGTTTACGACCCGGCTACGGGAACAGTAACTCCGATCTCTCAGGAGAACGCGACGACTTCTATCGAGAAGATGGATGGACTTACTTATTATTATGATTCGCTTGTAGACGCAGTTGCGGACGTGAAGGATGGCGAGACCATCCTGCTTTTGAAGGATGCTACAGGAGACGGTATAGTCGTTCCCGAGGGCAGCAATTTCACGATAGATTTCGGCGGACATACATATCGGATCACGAGCATGGTGGGGTCTACAGGTACTAAAACCAACGGTATGCAGCTGCTTAAGGATTCCAATCTTACGTTTAAGAACGGAACGATTGCGCGCAGCGCTACCGGAACGCGAATCCTAATCCAAAATTACAGTAATTTGACCCTCGAAGACATGACGCTTGATGGAACTACGGGAAATTCTGCGTTCTTATGCGACTATGTCCTGAGCAATAACTACGGTGATATTACGCTTAAGGGAAATACAAACATCAATGCTCCCAACGTGGCTTTCGACGTGTGCTACTGGCCCAACTCTACATATTCAAACGGCGTTTCGGTAACGGTCGACGAGAGCATGACCGGCGTGATAGACGGCGACGTCGAGATCAGTACGTATAGCGCTACAGAAGCGGATCTGTCTGATCTGCTGAAGCTAAATATCAACGGCGGTACTTTTGAGGGCGAGTTTAAAAATATTACCGCGGAAGTTAACGATCCGACTATAGCGATTACGGCCGGTTCATTTACCGACGACATATCCGCGTATGTCGCGGACGGCTATACTATGGTTCAAAACAGCGACGGCGCCAACGTCGTGTTGGAAGGCTCGGGCGACAGCGCTATTACGGGCAAGATCGCCGTCGAGATTACGCCGGGAGCGGACGCGAATACATACGACATTATGCTGACAGCCGATGACGGGAAATATATCAACCGCCTCTCATCCGCTGAGCTTAGGTTTGCGCTCAACGTGACCGATGGCGCTGTGGACTATGAGATAGTCCCAGCCGAAAATATTAATATCGTAGATCTGGGCGAGGATACTTACGGTTTCTATTTCGACGGACAAAACGAGGCGGACGCAACGGGTCAGTCGTTGTGCATCGGCAGCGTCGTATTCACCGGTTACGGCTCGGGCGCGTTTGCGTGCATTGAGTATCCTGACGCAAAGGTAAACACTGCGGAGTACAGCGATAATATTGTCGATACGTATATCCCGAACGGCGACGGCGCAAATACGGGATTGTTGACATTCGGCGAAGCTATCGAGCTCAATTTACAGCCCGAGACAAGCGTTCTTACGATAAACGTGAACTTCCCGAACGCGATCGAGAACAACTCCGCGGCTTATCAGCAGATGAGAGCTACTATATCCGGCGGAACGCTGACCGAGCCGAAAGTGATAGAATTTGGCGATGACAAGACGTTAGATACGGAGACTGAAACGTTCAGCTTTGACGCGGATACCTGCACCTATACTTACACAGGCGCATTCGTCAAGAACCTTACCTATAATGTGACGATCGAGGGCGAGGGCTACAGAACCGCGCGCTATACGGTAAACTTAAACGAGGACAAGACGCTGAGCTTCTGGAACAATGTAATGGATAGTGACAAATATGTCGAGACTGTTACAGAGACCGGCGATGAAGTCGGCGAAGCGTATGCGACGACCTATCTTGCGGGCGATATAGTGATGAATAACAAGATAGATATCTACGATCTGTCGGCGGTAGTCGCGTATTTCGGAGAGGTAAATCTGGATACCGACGAGAACATGTACGGCTACGCTAAGTACGACCTAAACCGCGACGGCAAGATAGACTCTAAGGACGTTGCTATGGTACTCGTATCTTGGGGAAAATAGTTTTATAAAACGCTTTTATAGATACAAGTTAAAATTTGGCCGCGGCTCGAGTGGATTTATTTAGGGCTGCGGCTTTTTTTGCGGCCGGGAGAGGCGGATAATAAAGCGCGGCGGCTTGATCTGTTTGTTGGCATACGGATCCCCGTATAGGCCGACTATGTTTAAAAACTGCAAAAAAATGGGCGTATTTCGTTGACAAGATTTGTTCAAACTGATATACTTGTTAATAAAGTTTGTTTATATAACTTAAAAAGTATCTAAATAAAATTGTTGCAAACGAAACCGAGAGTAAAGGAGAATGGGAATGAACGAGTTGTTAGAAGGTAGACTTAAGGTGGTGTCGGAGCGCATAAAGACGCTGCGCGAGATAGTAGGGCTGTCCGAGGAGGAGATGGCGAATAATACGTCCGTCACGTTGGATGAATATAAGGCGATCGAGAGCGGAAAGAAGGATTTTAGCTTTTCGTTTATATATTTATGCGCGCATAGCTTAGGCGTAGACGTTACGGATATACTCGAAGGCTCGAGCCCTACGCTGTCCGCTTACGAACTTACGCGAAGCGGCGAGGGTACCAAGATGGTAAGGCGAAAGGAGTTCATATATAACAGCCTTGCGTCCAGGTTCAAAAACAGAACCGCGGAGCCGTTTTTGGTAACCGCGCCCTATTCCGAGGATGAGCAGAACGCAGAGATAAAGATGGCGCGCCACAGAGGTCAGGAACTCGATATAGTGCTGAGCGGTCAGCTCAAGGTACAGATAGGCGAAAACGTCGAGGTCTTAAACGCGGGCGATTCTATATACTACGACAGTCTCACCCCGCACGGTATGATCGCCGTGGGCGGCGAGGCCTGTAAGTTTTACGCTATAGTTCTGCCCCCGCCGGGTAAGAAAGCGGATTATTCGGGCGACGTACAGCCGGAGAAGGTTGAGACGAGCAAGCTGCGCGACGACGAAAAGGGAAGAGTGTACGAGCAGTTTGTGAAAACCGAAACGGACGAGAACGGAGTATTAAAGAGTATAGAATTTTTAAACGATAATAAATTTAACTTTGCGTTCGATATTGTGGACAAGATCGCGGAGAAGGAGCCGGACAAGCTCGCTATGCTGCATCTTTCGCATAACAAGGACGAGCGCAGATTCACGTTCGGGGATATGAAGAGATATTCCGCAAAGACCGCGAACTATTTCAAGTCTATCGGTATAAAAAAGGGCGACAAGGTCATGCTGGTTCTCAAGCGTCACTACCAGTTCTGGTTCTCGATGCTCGCGCTTCATAAGATAGGCGCGATCGCGATCCCGGCGACCGACCTATTGGTCGAACACGATTTTGATTATAGATTTAAATCGGCGGGGGTTTCGGCAATAGTATGCACCGCCGACGGCGACGCGGCGCATCAGGCCGAGCTGGGCGCGGGTAACTGCGACTTCGATATAAAGAAGATCATGGTCGGAGGCGAGCGAGAGGGCTGGCTCGATTTTGATAAGGGGATAGAGGAATGCAGCGACGAGTTCCCGAGACCTTCGGGCGACGAGACCGCCTGCGGAGACGAGCCGATGGTGATGTTCTTCACGTCCGGAACGACGGGCTATCCCAAAATAGCTATGCATAATCATAAATACCCGCTCGGACATTTTATAACCGCAAAATACTGGCATAACGTTAACCCGAACGGCCTGCATCTGACGATCTCGGATACAGGCTGGGCGAAGGCGCTCTGGGGCAAGCTGTACGGACAGTGGATGTGCGAAGCGCCGCTGTTTACGTATGACTTCGATAAATTCAAAGCCGACGATATATTGCCGCTGTTCGCTAAGTATCATATAACTACCTTCTGCGCGCCGCCGACGATGTACAGGTTCTTTATAAAAGAGGATCTTGGCAAATACGACCTCAGCTCGCTCGAATACTGCACGGTCGCGGGCGAGGCGCTGAATCCGGAGGTGTTCCAGCAGTTCTATAAGCACACCGGCTGTAAATTGATGGAGGGCTTCGGTCAGACGGAGACCACGGTCATTGTAGCGAATCTGGTCGGAACAAATCCCAAGCCGGGATCTATGGGAAGACCGAGCCCGTTGTACGACGTCGATATAATCATGCCGGACGGACAGAAGGCTAAGCCAGGCGAAGTAGGCGAGATAGTCATACGCACCGATAAGAAAGTACCGTGCGGATTGTTCGCCGGATACTATAACAACGAGGCGCTTACAAAAGAGGCTTGGCACGACGGCGTATATCATACCGGCGATACTGCGTGGTACGACGAGGACGGATATTTCTGGTACGTGGGCAGGACCGACGACGTTATCAAATCTTCGGGCTACAGGATCGGCCCGTTCGAGATAGAGAGCGTTATCATGGAGCTTCCGTATGTGCTCGAATGCGCTATAACGCCGGCGCCGGATCCGATCAGAGGTCAGGTCGTAAAGGCTACGATCGTGCTTGTTAAAGACACCGAGAAATCCGACGATCTGAAGAAGGAGATCCAGAACTACGTCAAGACCCACACGGCGCCCTATAAATACCCGAGAATAGTCGAGTTCGTCGACGAACTTCCCAAGACTATCAGCGGTAAGATAAGAAGAGTTGAAATAAGAGAACAAGATAATAAATAGGATAATACATACTCCCGCCTTTGCTTTGTCAGGGCGGGATTATTTATAATGGTTCTATTTTCATAGGATATAAATGTTTACAGAAACGTAACATTATACTCTTGACTTATAGTAAACTTTAAGTGTTATAATTTAAGAAAGCGTTGTTAATATTACTTATTTTATCGCGCTGTATAAAGATATTTTTTGTTGATAACAGCTAAAGTTAAGGAGCTTATAGAGCGGTATTACGACGCAATAGAGCGGAGGGAGCTATACCAAGGCAATTTAAATATACAAGCATTTAAGAGAAAGGAGGCATTACAGTGGACGCGCATGTAGAAAAAGCCCGCGAAGCGGTAGAGCAGGTGAATAAGATAATCATAGGCAAAGAAGAGATCGTAAAGGAAATAATGCTGGCGTTTTTGGCCAACGGGCATATACTGCTCGAGGACATACCGGGCGTGGGCAAGACGACCTTGGCGCTCGCGTTTTCAAAAACGCTCGGCCTGGATTGCAAAAGGGTGCAGTTCACGCCCGACGTTATGCCGTCCGATCTGACCGGATTTTCTGTGTACAGGAAGGACGAGGAAAAGTTCGTCTACCAGCCGGGCAGCGTTTTTTGTAATCTATTGCTGGCGGACGAGATAAACCGCACCTCTCCGAAAACGCAGTCGGCGCTCCTCGAGGTAATGGAGGAGAGAAAGGTGTCGGTAGAGGGTACGACAAGGGACGTTCCGAAGCCGTTTTTGGTAATAGCCACTCAGAACCCGTACGGCGCCGCCGGGACCCAGTATCTGCCCGAGGCTCAGCTCGACAGGTTTATGTCGTCCATGTCGCTCGGCTATCCGGACTACGAGAGCGAGCTTAAGATGGCGATGTCGATAGACGAGCGCAGCAGGCTGGATACTATAGAGACGATAGTCGATAAGAACGCGCTCATTGAAATGCAGAGCGAGATCCACGGCGTATATATCAAAGAGAGCGTATACAGATACATATTGGATCTGATAAGCGCCACCAGAGAGTACAGATATTTCGAGAGGGGCGTCAGCCCGAGGGCGACGATAGCGCTCGTTAAACTGGCGAAGGCCGCGGCGTGGTACGAGGGCAGAGATTTCGCGACTCCCAACGACGTAATGGAGAGATTTCCTTACGTGGTCTCGCACAGGCTTTCTATGAACATGAACGCGAGGATGGATGGCGTGTCGAAAGAGCAGGCTATCTACGATATAATACAGAGCGTGGGAAAACCTCCGATGGGGGATAACGGGCGATGAGGAAGGCTGTGTTCTTAGTTATCGCCGCGCTCACCTACTATGTTGCGAGTATGTATCAGTCTATGCCGCTGATGATATTATTTTTGATCGAGGCGGCGCTGTTTATAGGTATGTTTATACTGTCCAGACACTTTAAGCGAAGACTTAAACTCGCTTTCAAAAAGAACGGCGGTTCGATGATAAAAAACGAGGAACAGCCTTGCCGTTTGACCGCGGTAAACGGCGGAGCGCTTCCGATCGGCAGGTTTGGGGCGCGCTTTACATACGGGTATGGAAGTTCGGTAAAAACCGGCAAAGTAATATACGGCGCCATAGACGGAAAAAGCGAGAGCGAATTGAAATTTACCGTTAAGGCTCCGTATTGCGGTATAGTCTCAATAGGAATAGACCGCGTATACGTAAGCGATTATCTGTCGTTGTTTACGGCTAAGAAGAAAGACGATGACGGCTTAAGACTCGATATGGCGGTTTTCCCGCGGAGCAAGGCGATAGCGGTCGAACTGCCGTCCTACGCGTACGACGCCGACGGTTTTGAGTGGACGCGTTCTCTTTCGAGCGCCGACAGCGACAGCCGCGAGGTCAGACAGCTCAGGGAATACCGGACCGGGGATTCGGCAAGGTACGTGCACTGGAACCAGAGCGCGAAGACGGATAAGCTTTGGATCAAGGAGTTTGAAAAGGAGTCCGAACGTTCGATAGATCTGTTATTGGAGTTTAAGCCTTCGGGCGAGGAGGAGCAACCGACCGTCGAGACGCTCGACGCCTTTTACGAGGTTCTGTCCGCGCTGGTTCTGGGACTGCTGAGAAGCGTGTCAGAGGTAAAGACGCATTGGTACGACTATGAAAAAAACGGATTCGAGTCGGCGGAGATAACAGGGGTAAAGGAATGTGAAAATATGCTGTTTAGACTGTATAAACTAAACGCGAAAGAGTCCGGACCCGACGAGGAAAGCGGCGAATTTTTCGGCGCGGAAAGGGATTTTTTAAGATTAAATACGGACTTAGAGCTCTATTATAACAATAATTTGATATATAGTTTTGACAGAGATAGGCTGTTTGACGAAATGGAAGAACTGAGGTTAACCATATAGAGATCAAAGTCCGAGACGATTTTATTATATTGATACTGAAAGGAGGCGCGGGCGATTGGAAATATAAAAATTTCAGTAGCTGAGAAACCAAAGACCCAAGACGGCGAGCGCTCTGTATTTATGTTGTTGTTTTTGCTGTCCGGCGTATACGGCGTTATTATGCTGATAAGCGGATTTAGAGGGACCGAGATAAACGGCTGGCTGGTCTATCCCGTCGCCGCGGCTTTTTGCGGCGCGATATGGTATATATATTCATATAAGCGAAGCATATTTTACAGAACGGTAATAATAACGTTCTTGGTATGCGTCTTGGTAGGAGCGGCGGGATATGACGCGACGTATCCTCAGCTGACGGCGCTGACAGACGGTTTCAGAGGGATAGAGAGCGAAGAAACCGTTTCGATCACATATTTGGTAATAGTACTGCTGCCGTTTCTGGTTTTTATTATCTTTTTCCTTGAAGCGGTTATTAAAAACCATTTTGCGCTGTATCTGCTGACTACCGGTCTGCTCCTGTCGGGACCGCTGTTGGGCGTCGAATCCGAAACCGGAGCCGTGATATTCTTAGCGGCGTTTCAGACGGCGTTTTTGGCGTACCGGGCTACGGGGGCTAAATTCAGAAGAAAATCGTTTCATATAGACGGACGTTCCCGTCTTGCGGTGAAGTGCGGAGTTATTACCATAATAATATCGGCGATAGTTCTTGCTATAGCCGCTCCGATCGTATATTTTAACGCGGATAGTATGTATGGTTTTTTATATAACATAGAGGGGCAAGTGTATAGAATAGTCGGCAATGCGACGAATTCGCCCGACGACTTTGTCCAGGGCGCCCGCGTGAGCCAGTTCAACAACTATCAGACAGGAAACGAACAGCTTGTTGTAAACCTTACAAGGCAGCCTAACGAGCCGCTGTATTTGCGCGGGTTTGCCGGAGGAGATTACTTGGGAAACAGGTGGTCGCCCGCAAACGACGACGACGCGCTTGACGAGATCGAGGCTAAAACCAGGAATAACTGGGGTATGATAGGTATAGACAATATGTATGCGAGAATGTATTTTGTTATGAACAACAGCATGCAGAAGGAATACAGACAGACTCCGAGAGATATTTTTATAAGATACAGTAATATCGATAATAAGAATTATTATATCCCGTATTACAGCCAATATGAAAACGCCAGAGTATACGGCGGATATAGGTATCAGTACTTTGAACAAGGCGAGATGAATATTGACTGGAACAACGTATCGAACGGTTTTACTCAGAGAAGGGACAGATATTATGAACTTCAGGAGCTGTATAAGGCAGAAGCCGAGAAGCTGTACACAAGCGTTCCCGAGGAGCGGCTGCCTCGTCTTGTAAAACTTTGCGAGGAGAATCCGCTCAATAATCTCGAGGACATAACGGCGTTTATTTTATATACGCTAAACAGCAACGCCGTATATTCCCAGACTCCGGGATGGTCGGCGTTAAACGGCGACGTGGTGGAGGACTTCCTGTTCGAAAGAAAGAGCGGTTACTGCGTTCATTTCGCGTCGGCCGCGACCTTGATGTACAGGCTTTACGGGATCCCGGCGAGATATGCGACGGGGTATATGATAGAGCCGTCCGAATTTGAGAGGCAGGAATACAGGATATACAGCGCGAGCGTGACTGACGAATACGCTCACGCCTGGACGGAGATATTTATAGATAATTACGGCTGGACGCCTATCGAAGTAACGCCGTCGTCCGGCGAGCAAGAGAACGATATCTATCCCGGACTCAGTAACTTCGATATAAACAGTCTGGTCGCAGAACACGGCTGGAACGTAAATGTATCCGGAATTACGGGAGAAGGAGAGCAAGCTCAGGACGAGGAGACCGCGCCGGAGACGGCGGCGTCTGAAGAAACTGAAACGGACGGCGAATATACCCGGACGGATATCGACGCCCCGGATAATGCGGACGCGGTAATATTCATTATCTGCATCTGCGCGTTGGCCGTATTGGGTTCGGTTTTGCTTGTCAGATTCCGAAAAAACAGAAAACGCGATACGGCTCCGTGCCGCGCAGTATTTTCACAGCTTACAGAGCTTTTGCACTTTTCGGGATATATGCTCGAATATGACGGATCCGAGCGCGAATTTGCCAAAGAACTTTCAAATTCTGTCGCAGCGGTATCGTACGAGGAAGCGGAAAAAGCGGTCGGCGTCGTAAATAAGGCGGCGTTCGGCAAGGTTCCGCCGACTCAGGCCGAAAACGAATTTGTAGATACGGTTTATAAGAAAATTTTAGACTTTATCTATGCAAATTCTAAATGGTACGGAAAGCTTTATATCAAGATATTTTTTGAAAAATAACGGTTTAAATTTTATTCGCAGTATTAGACGGTGAGCTACGCGCCCGCCGTCTTTTTATGTGCGTCAGATTCGGTTTTAAAGTATAAGTCCCGGCGCTTAAAATAATTTATGCGTTTAAGGTATATGTGTATAATGCATAAATTTCAAGATTAATATTATGCAAATGCACGAAAATGAAATATTATGAATTAAAATGAAAGAAATCTATAAAAATGCGCTTGACAATGACTAGATTTGCGCGTATTATATAAGTAAATCAAAGAGATAAATTTTTTAGACGCACATATAACGTAAAGATGGGGATAACAATAATATACGATCATAAACAATCATAACCGATCGCTGATCGGGCCGAAGAATTTGAGAATGGATAAATTGAATTTAATTCAATTAAGGCGGTGAAAAATATGATTACAGAGGAGAGGCATAAAAAGATACTTGAGCTTATAAAAATACAGAATACCGTTGGCGTACACGAACTTACGGACGCTTTGAACGTTTCCGAATCTACGGTGAGAAGGGATCTCATCGCGCTTTCTAAGATGGGAAAGCTAAAAAAGGTCCACGGCGGGGCGACCGCGCTGACCGAAGAGGGCAACATATTCGAGCCGGATTTTAACACTAAATCGCTGCTGCATATCGAGGAAAAGCGGACGATCGGCAAATACGCGGCGCAGTTTATACAGGATTCGGATTTCGTGTTTATCGACGCGGGCACTACGACCGCCGCGATGATAGATTTTATCCCAGAGCGGACTCAGGCGACGTTTGTGACGAACGGTATCGCTCACGCTAAAAAGTTATTGCAGATGGGGTTTAAGGCGTATATCGTGGGCGGTCGTATCAAGCTGACTACCGAGGCGGTCGTCGGCGCCGAATGTATAAATAACATGAGGAAGTATAACTTTACCAAGGCGTTTATCGGAACGAACGGGATCGATCTCAGTTTTGGTTTTACGACGCCGGACGTCGAAGAGGCGCTGGTCAAAGCGGAGGCGGTCGGAAGAGCCTTCGTGACTTATATTTTATCCGACGGCAGTAAGTTTGAAAAAACATCGGCCGTCACTTTTGCCGAACTGAATCAATGCTGTATCATAACCGACAGAGCGCCAAGCGGCGAGTTTAAAGAGAAAACTGTTATAAAGGAGGTCATGCTATGATTTATACTGTTACTTTTAATCCTGCGATAGATTACGTAGTTCGCATGGATGAGATAATACCGGGAGCCGTGAACAGGACGCGCGGCGAGGAAGTGTTCTACGGAGGCAAGGGGATCAACGTCTCGGTAGTAATGAGAAATATGGGCGTTGAAAATACCGCGCTCGGGTTTATAGCCGGATTTACCGGCGACGCGATCGAGAAATATCTGACAAAGTTGGGTATAAAAACTGATTTTATAAAGTTGAACGCGGGTATAAGCAGAATTAACGTCAAGATAAAGGCGGGAGAAGAGACTGAGATAAACGGTCAGGGGCCGGAGATATCGGACGAAGCTATCGGGGCGCTGATGGATAAGATCGACGGATTAAGCGCCGGTGATACGTTGATTCTCGCGGGCAGCGTGCCGAAGAGTCTCCCGGACGACATTTATGAGAGGATAATGAGCAGGCTTGACGGAAAAGGAGTTGAAATAGTCGTAGACGCTACGGGAAATCTTTTGGTAAACGTTCTAAAGTACCGCCCTTTCCTGATCAAACCCAACAATCATGAATTGAGCGAGATCTTCGGTATAGAGATAAAAACCGAGGACGAACTTATCAAATACGCGAGAAAGCTTCAGGATATGGGGGCGAAAAACGTATTGATCTCAAGAGCGGGCGACGGCGCGATACTCGTTCCGGAAAAGGGCGAGCCTTTAAAGAGCGGGGCGCCCAAAGGCAAGGTCGTAAATTCCGTCGGTTCCGGTGATTCGATGGTAGCGGGTTTTGTGATGGGATATATGAAGTCCGGCGACTACGGCGAAGCTTTAAAGCTCGGTACGGTTTGCGGCAGCGCGACCGCGTTCTCGCCCGGCTTGGCGGAAAAGGATCTGGTCGAGGAGCTGCTAAAAACGCTTTAAGCAAATATTTTGACTATAGCCGTGTTAAATCAATATGAGAATTATTTTAATTATTATAAAAATATATATGAAGGGAGAGTATTTCCATGAAGATCATCGACTTGCTGAAACCCAATTCAATAGCGTTAAATTACGCTCCGGAATCTAAAGAACAGTTATACGACAAGTTGATCTCACTGCACGACGGAGCCGGAACTATTTCTGATAAGAAACAGTTTAAGGCGGATATTTTAAAGAGAGAAGAGGAGGGGCCTACGGCTATAGGCGACGGAGTTGCGATACCGCACGCCAAGAGCGAGGCCGTAAGGAGACCGGGTCTCGCGGCGGTAACCGTTCCCGGCGGGATAGACCTCGACGCGTTGGACGGCGAAAAGTCGAACCTGATATTTATGATAGCCGCGCCCGCGTCGGGAGCCGATACGCATCTGGAGGTATTGTCGAGACTTACGGTAATGCTCATGAACGAGGACTTCAGAGCCAGCCTTTTGGCCGCTAAATCTCCTAAGGAATTCCTTGATATGATCGATAAAAAAGAAAAGGAAAAATACGGCGACGAAGGCGGTCAAAACGAAGCGAAGAGCTCCGCTCCGGCAAGCGCCGCGGCGAAAAAGAACGTAAAGATAGTAGCCGTCACCGCCTGTCCGACGGGAATAGCCCATACTTTTATGGCGGCGGAAGCGCTCGAACAGGCGGCCGCTGAAATGGGAGTCGAGATCAAGGTCGAAACAAACGGCAGCGGCGGAACCAAGAACGAGCTTACGAGCAAGGAGATCGCCGAAGCCGACGGCGTTATAATCGCGGCGGATAAAAACGTCGAGATGGCGAGATTCAACGGAAAGAGAATGGTCCAGACTAAGGTCTCGGACGGTATCCATAAACCTAAAGAGCTTATAGAGAGAATAACGAGCGGATCCGCCGGAATATACAACCATAAAGGCGGCGGCGCGGCGGTTTCGTCCGGAAACGAGGGCGGCGACGGAGTAGGTCATACGATATATAAGCATTTGATGAACGGCGTATCTCATATGCTGCCGTTTGTCACAGGCGGAGGTATCTTGATAGCGTTGGCTTTCCTCTTGGACGACTATTCGATAGATCCGAGTAATTTCGGTACCAACACGCCTCTCGCCGCGTTCTTTAAAACGGTAGGAGATACGGCGTTCGGGTTTATGCTGCCGATACTCGCGGGGTTCATAGCGATGAGTATCGCGGACAGGCCCGGTCTTGCGGTAGGTTTCGTCGGCGGAGCCTTAGCGGTTTCGGGCATGACGTTCGCGGAACCGTCGGGCGGAGTTACGGCGGGTTTCCTCGGAGCGTTGTTCGCAGGTTTTGCGGGCGGCTATATCACTTTAGGTCTTGAAAAGCTGTTTTCAAAACTGCCGCAGAGCCTCGAAGGTATCAAACCGGTGCTTCTGTATCCGCTTATCGGCATACTTATCATGGGCGTCGTGATGTGTATATTCAACCCGATAATAGCATGGCTCAATACGCTTCTCAGCAACGGACTGCACGCGATGAACGGGGCGAGCAAGATAGTTCTGGGCATGGTTTTAGGCGGCATGATGTCGATAGATATGGGAGGTCCGTTCAATAAAGCGGCGTACGTATTCGGCACCGCGGCGATATCCGAAGGCAACTATGATATAATGGCGGCCGTAATGGTCGGAGGCATGGTTCCGCCGCTCGCTATCGCGTTGGCTACTACCTTCTTTAAGAACAGATTTACCGCCAACGAGAGAAAGTCGGGCGTAGTAAACTACATCATGGGTCTTTGCTTTATAAGCGAGGGAGCTATCCCGTTCGCGGCGTCGGATCCGCTTCGCGTGCTGCCGTCCTGTATAATCGGAAGCGCGGTCTCGGGAGCGTTGTCGATGGCGTTCGGCTGTACGCTTATGGCTCCTCACGGCGGAATATTCGTATTCCCGGTCGTCGGAAACGTAGGCGGATATATAATCTCGCTTATTGCCGGCTCAGTAGTGGGAATGATATTGCTGGCGATCCTCAAAAAGCCTAAGACGGAAAATTAATAATTATTATCTATAGAGATACAAATTAAACGTAAAGCCGCAGAAGCAGGTTGTATTCGCTGTTTCTGCGGCGTTTTATATGTCAGATCAACTTGCTGGCGCGCTTAAATTTTGCGGGAGGTATGCTAAACTCTTTTTTAAACATTGTGCCAAAGTAATTGCTGTCGTTGAATCCGCATTCGAGAGCCACTTCGGTCACCGATTTGTCGGAGTTTTTCAACATTTTCGCGGCTTCCATTAGTCTCACTTTGACCAGATAATCCTTAAATCCAAATCCGGTTTTCTGCTTAAACTTTTTTGAAAAATACGTCGGACTCAGATTCGCCATTTCCGCCGCCATATTTAAGGTTATATTTTTCTGATAGTTCTTACTTATAAACCGAGCCATAAGCTGTATGATCTCGTCGGTCGTATTGGGCGATTTAAGCGCGGTCTCGTTTTCAAGCTGATAATAGCGGAACATGGTCAGAAGCAGGATGCGGATATAGCTCTCGATCATCATTCCCGAAATATTATCGTTGTGTTCTTCTTCAAAAAGAATGTTGTCGATAAGTTCCTGAAACTCGTGGATCTTGCTGTCCGGGATAGATATTACCTTGGCCGAGAGATACTCGTCTTTGTCCTCTGCGCCCAGAGATTCCAATACGGATATGATAAAGTCATACGGGATCATAGCCACAACGCGGGTGTGACTGATATTTTTTATAGAAGTGACCCGGTGTATCATTCCGCGCGGTATTAGCGCCAAGTCGCCCTCTTTCAGCGTATATATCTTATTGTCGAGAAACAGCCTGCTCCGCCCTTCTTCGAGATAATAGAGCTCGCAGTCGTCGTGATAGTGCGATTCATGCATGCTGTAATTGCCGAGACGCACCGTGCGAGAGACCTTGATATTGGGAAATTGCGCCGTTTTCATAACATATCGCCTCATAAAATAATTATAATTTGAGTAAACTTAAATCGACCTTTGAGATAAGTATAACACAAATAAATAAAAAGTATATAGTTAATATAGACAAAAAAATTAAGTTTTTATTAAATTGGATAAATAATTTAAGGAATTTATTCTTTTTTTGCCGTATACTTAGTCTATCTTAAAACAGATTGGAAGGCGGTATCGTATGGGCGGATTAAAAAGCCTATTTATGGTAAAAAACAATAAGGAACTGATACTACACGGTAAAATTTCAAGGGCGTTAATAATGCTGGCCGTACCGATAATCATCACTAATTTTTTGCAGAGCATGTATAACTTGACCGACACATTTTGGCTGGGTAAGATAGGAACGCTTCCTCAAGCGGCTATCTCTCTTGTTTCGCCAGTGCAGAGCACGGTCATGAGCTTTGGGCAGGGAATAACGATGGCGGGGTCTATATTGATCTCGCAGTACATAGGCGCCGGAGACGAGAAAAACGGAAAAGGGATGGCGAACCAGATTTTTCTGTGCTCGATGATATTTTCAATAGTGTGCGCCGCGGTTTTATGCGCCGCCTCTCCGCTTATAATCGGCTGGATGGGCGCCGACGCCGAGCTTATGGCGCCGAGTAACACATATCTTAGAATAGTGGTTCTGGATATGCCACTCCTGTTTATAATGAACATCTACTCGGCGGTAAATCAGGCCCAGGGTAATACCATATCGCCGATGCTGGTCAACTTTTTAGGAATATTTATAAATATGTTCCTCGATCCGCTTCTGATGTTCGGCCTCGATATGGGGATAGCGGGAGCCGCGCTGGCTACGTTGGGCGCTAAGATCCCGTGCGCGGCGATAGGCTTGATATCGCTGCTCAATAAAAATAACTATATACATCTTGATCTTAAGAGTATGAGACCGGATTGGAAGAAAATTAAAAAGATAATCACGGTTGGCTTCCCGACGGCCGTAGGCAACAGCGCGATGCAGTTCGGCTTTGTGCTCATGTCGAAGAACGTCTACGTATTCGGCGCCGAGGCTATGGCGGCGTACGGAGTGGGGAATAAGATCAACTCGGTGGTCACCCTTCCCGCGAACGCGCTCGGTTCCGCGACGTCTACGATAGTCGGACAAAACCTCGGAGCGGGACAGCTGGACAGAGCGGAAAAGGGGTATAAATACGCGAGGAACTTCGCGGTCGTATTCCTGTTTGTTCTTGGAATGATCCTGGCTCGAGAGCCGGTTGCAACGCTTATGGTAAATATATTTACAAGCGACGACGCGGTTGTTCCTATGGCGGTCGATTTCATCGCAATTATGGCTACCTGGTGCTTCACCAACGGCGTGTACAACTGCACCATAGGGCTCTTGAACGGTTCGGGCAAGACGAAGGCTACGATGCTCGTTGAAGCGGCGAGACTGTGGGTGTTTAGGTTCGCGACGATATTCTTCTGCCAGAATATACTGCATATGGGCGTTGAAAGCATATGGTATTCGGTAGTGGTAAGCAACGGTATTTCAGCGGCTATACTCTATGCGTTATACCGTCTCCGCGGATGGGAGAAGGACACCCTTGGCATAAGAAAAGTAAAGACTGTAAAATAAAAATTTAATAGTTGCGCCCGCCGCGTTTATTTGCGGCGGGCTATTTAGATCGGGTAGAACGTTTTATATTGAGTTTATGAATATTTGAATCGATATATACTCCTATCCCGCGGCCGGAGTTTTCCGTCTTTGCTTATATTTTTCTCGCGTCGCGCAGCCGCCGCGAATATGTCTTTCGTTTTTGTTCTTCAGCAAAACGGCGCCGACTTCTTCGGCGAGCCGCCTATTAATTTTGCCGAGTCTTTGCGTAACGTCTTTATGTACGGTAGATTTGGAAACGCCGAAGGCTTTGGCGGCGTCTCTGACCGTGCATTTGTTTTCAACTATATAATTCGCCAAGCAGACTGTTCTGTATTCAATGTCCCTCGGTCTTCCTTCTCGAGTATATTTATACGCCGCGCTTTTCAGCCTATCCAATTTATCTTTATCGGCATAGACGCCGCCGTATGTATTATTTTCACAGACGCTCATATCTTGGCGGATAAGGTCGCTCGCCGCGTCGTTTTGGCGGTCGTTGTTGTTTAAATCGTCGAATACGCCATTCATATTCACATAAACAGCCTCCCTATATTTTACATTTTATTCAATTTATATGCGCGGCCGACGCTATATATTCCGGGCGCGCGTTCTAAACCGGATAAATTGACCGGAGCGCTCAAAATACGCGGCAATAGAATCGCATTAGATGGTAAAGTATTCATATTCATAAATAACGCTTGATAAATATTGCGCGTTACGGTATATTTATAAAATGGGCATATGCGCATGAAGAAGAGTTTTGTTAAATTTATTCGTTATAAAGGAGGATGCGTAAAATTGAAGCTTAGAATTATAAGAAAGGATAAAGGACTGAGCGTTCCGGAGCTGTCAAAGCTGTCCGAAGTTCCGATACGAACTATAGAAGATATAGAACGCCGCGGCGACTGTAAGGTTTCGACCGCCAAAAAACTTGCCGGGGCGCTTTCCGTGTCGCTCGACGAACTCTGCGGCGATTGATAAGCGTGTTGTAAACGCAGAGGTTATGGATTCTTGACACAATTTAAGAATTTGGATATAATATGGAATCATAAAGTCTGTTCGCTTATTTTATAGCTTGAACAACAAGTTTGATATTTTATTTTATATTACGAGGAGGACTCACAGCATGAAATATGACGTTCCGTATAAGATATTTTTGACCGAGGAAGAGCTTCCGAAGCAGTGGCATAACGTGCGCGCGGTAATGAAAGAGTTGCCGGATCCATTTATAAACCCGGCTACGCTTCAGCCCTGTACGGCCGACGATCTAAGGCCGGTATTTTGCGACGATCTGATAGCTCAGGAATTGAACACTACGGATCTATATATAGACATACCCGAGGAAATACGGGATTTTTACAGAATGTACAGACCGTCTCCGGTGGTCAGGGCGTATAATTTGGAGAAAGCGCTCGATACTCCCGCAAAGATATATTATAAATTTGAAGGACAGAACACATCCGGTTCGCATAAGCTGAATTCGGCGGTCGCTCAGGTTTATTACGCTAAGAAGCAGGGCCTGACGCATCTTACGACCGAGACCGGAGCGGGACAATGGGGAACGGCGCTCGCGATGGCTTGCGCGTTCTATAACGTCGATCTGACCGTTTTTATGGTCAAGGTATCAGCCGAGCAAAAGCCTCACAGACGCGCTGTGATTCAGACTTACGGCGGAAAAGTGATTGCGTCGCCGTCGGATACTACCGAGGTCGGACGTAAGATACTCGCCGAGAACCCCAATACCGGCGGTTCATTGGGCTGCGCCATATCCGAAGCGATGGAATTGGCCTTAAAGACGGACAACTGTCGTTATGTTCTGGGAAGCGTTTTGAACCACGTGCTGCTCCATCAAACGGTGATCGGCTTGGAGGCCAAAACGGCGCTCGATAAATACGGAGTGGAGCCGGATATTATAATCGGCTGCGCGGGCGGCGGTTCTAACTTAGGCGGATTGATCTCGCCGTTTATGGAAGGGAAAATATTAAACCAAAACGATATCGAGTTTATAGCCGTCGAACCCGCTTCGTGTCCGTCTTTGACGAGAGGAAAGTATGCGTACGACTTTGGAGATACCGGCAAGACCACGCCGCTTATGAGAATGTATACTTTAGGAAGCGGATTCATTCCTTCGCCGAACCATGCCGGAGGACTCAGATACCACGGTATGTCTCCTATCGTGTCTAAGTTGTATCACGACGGTTATATAACCGCAAGAAGCGTAGAACAGACAAAGGTGTTCGACGCCGCTATAGAATTTGCCAAAACCGAAGGAACTCTGCCCGCTCCCGAGTCGTCTCACGCGATCAAGGTCGCTATTGACGAGGCTTTAAAATGCAAGGAAACGGGAGAGGCGAAAAATATTCTTTTCGGCCTGACAGGTACGGGATATTTTGATATGTCGGCGTATACCGCGTATCATGACGGAACTATGACCGACTATATTCCGACGGACGAGGACTTGCAAAAAGGTTTTGATTCATTGCCGCAAATTGATTAGTATTTTAGCTCCGGGCCATTAGCGTCGCGCCCGGAGCTTTTTTAACGAGGGCTTTGGTAGAATTGTATAAAAAAATTGCAAATTATATAGATGCTTTAGACAAAATTTCTCTGTGTGCAAAATATTAATTGAAATTTAGATATTTATAATTTATAATATGTAATGTAAAAAGAATAAAGATTTCTTCCCAAAATCTTTCAATAAGCCAAAAGGTTGGAGACCTGACCGGTTGTGCATCTTTAGCTTGGCTGGCCTGCTTAAATACTCAGAGGATACTTTTTTATTCTTAAAGATGCACTTTTGTTCATTTCTTAATTGAAAAAACTTTAATTAAATTAGGACTTGCAAATAAGAAAGAGATTTAGCATATAAATTACCAGAATGATTAAGGAGGTAATTATATGTTATTTTTTTTCGACGCGTTGCTTCAATCTATCGTCGCGCTTCTCTCATATATATCGAATAACAACTCGTTTCCCAAACCGCTGCCGCCGGAAGAGGAAAAGAAATGCATAGACGAATTTATGAACGGCAGCGTTGAAGCCGGAAACAAATTGGTAGAGCATAATTTGAGATTGGTCGCGCATATAGCGAAAAAATATTCTCAGTCCACAAGAGACAGCGAGGACTTGATCTCAATAGGAACTATAGGATTGATAAAGGGCATCAACAGTTTCGACCCGTCGAAAGGAACGAGGCTCGCCACGTACGCGGCAAGATGCGTTGAAAACGAAATCCTAATGCTTATCAGAAACCAAAAAAAGCGTCAAAATGACGTCTCGTTAAACGAATCTATCGGTACGGATAAAGAGGGCAACGCCATTTTACTTATGGATATAATAAGCGCCGACGGCGAAGGCGTATTTGAGGAATTTCAATTATCCGAACAGACCAAAAAGCTTTATGAAAATATAAAAAACGAACTCGATCCAAGGGAAAGAGAGATCGTAATACTGCGATACGGGCTCGGCGACGGAAGATGCCTAACCCAGCGGGAAATTGCAAAAATGATGAATATTTCGAGGTCGTATGTTTCGAGAATTGAAAAAAAAGCCATATCTAAACTCCGAAAGGGGATTGTTTGAATTATCATATCTCTAATATCGACGCTGTACGCCGTTTAAACGGCGGCAGTGTTTTTAGTATGCTTGTCGGCTATTTGAAATTAATTTTAATTATTACCTTGATAGCGGTTGAATTTTCTATCTTTTGGGTGTATAATATTATAGGTTTTTTTGTACTATTTTTTATAACTATAAAAATGCGCTTGTTTATTTTGAGTTAAATAGCGTATTTTTTGTACAGTGCGTTATGAGCGTTTTCAGGCGGATCATGCGCTCGTATACGTGAACTTTGGAGGTAGAGGAAGTTATGTTATCGTATAACATGGACATAAGCGAGGACTCGAAATGGATAATTGTAACGGAAAATGATATTGCTCATAGTATGCCGTTTTATATCACGGAGATAGGGGAGTTTTTTGCGCGCTCCAATTATTATACGGAGCGAAGCGGAAAATCGGGGTATTATTTGATGTATACTGTTAGCGGCGAGGGAGAAATATTGATCGACGAGCAGTATATACGTCTTACTCCAAACAGAGTTCTGATAATCAAATGCGATAATATTCATAGGTATGCGACTTCTGCCGATTACTGGGATTTTATGTGGATACATATGGACGGAGAAGGCGTATCTTCATATGAGAGCCTTATTAACGACAATAGGTATTTGACCGTCGATATGAAAGGAAACCGCGAGGTTCAGGATATAATAACAAGACTGCTTTCATTCTCTTCACGCAGCGACGTTATCTCGTATGCGAGAATGAGCGACGAGTTGTCGTCTCTGCTTACTTTAATATTAACTCAAAAGCTGATAAGTAAGTTGAAAGGCGAGACTAATAGGGTGATAACTCACTATAAAGATATAAAGAGCGTGATAAATTATATTGAAAATAATTATAAGAACCAAATAAATATCGACGATATGATAAATAAGGTCAATATATCAAAATATCACTTTATCAGGCTTTTTAAACAGCAGATGGGAACCACGCCGTATGATTATCTTGTTCATTTTAGAATAAATAAGGCGAAGTTTTTGCTTAGAAATACCATTAACTCCGTCTCGCAGATCGCAAAGGAAGTCGGGTATTTCAGCGAGAGCAACTTTATAGGACAATTTAAATCCGTCGTTGGAATGACGCCGAATAAATACAGAAAGGAAAGCGTTAGATATCTGGACGGTTAGTTCAGAAGAATTTTTAATAAAAATATGAGGAGAAAAACTGCACATATTTTTATGGATTTTTACCAATTATAATGGGTTAAATTAGTGATTATGTTGAAAATATTATGTTGAGCCTATTATTTTTGACAAATATATAGACTTTTGTAACAAATGTTGTATACTGAGTAATGTATAATAATGAACGAGCCTTTGCGCTGAAATAATTTATATAAGTTAATTTGGAGAAATGAAAAAATATAATTTAAAATATGGAGACGCTAATAGTCGGAGGTAACAGCGTGGACGTACAATATTTATTAGAACTGGCGTTGATCCTTTTATCGACCAAGCTGCTGAGTATGCTTACGAGAAGGATTCAAATGCCGCAGGTTGTGGGATCCCTTTTAGCGGGTCTTATTTTAGGACCGGCGTGTTTAGGGTTGATTCAGGGTAATGATTTGATAAAGGCCATATCGGAAATAGGCGTTATAGTGTTGATGTTTAACGCTGGAATGGAGACCGATATCAAGGAACTGAAGAAGTGCGGTATTGCGTCGTCAGTTATAGCGTTATTCGGCGTTATATTGCCGCTGTTCGGCGGCTGGCTCGTGGCTTCGCTGTTTAATAAAGGCGACGATCCGCAGATAATGCTCCAAAATATATTTATCGGGGTGGTCTTGACCGCTACGTCGGTGAGCATAACGGTGGAGACGCTTAAAGAACTCGGTAAGTTGTCTACAAGATCGGGTAACGCAATACTTGGAGCCGCGCTGATCGACGACGTTTTGGGAATAATCGCGCTGACTATTATAACAAGCTTCGCCGATTCGAGCGTAAGTATACCGATCGTTTTATTGAAAATATTAGGTTTCTTCGCATTGTGCGGAGTTCTTGCGATAATATTTATAAAAATAGTGCATCCGTGGATGAACAGTTATAAAAAAGACTTGCGGCGTTTCAGCGTTTTTGGTTTTGTATTTTGCCTATTAATGGCGTATGTTGCTGAAGTAGTGTTTGGCGTATCTGATATTACTGGAGCGTTTGTCGCCGGATTGCTGTTATCCGGGACGAAGAGGACATCCTATATGATATCAAGGTTCGACGTATTGTCGTTTATGATGCTCTCGCCGGTATTTTTCGCAAGCGTCGGTCTTAATGTGACGATGGATTCGATCTCAGCGAACGTATTGTGGTTTACGCTGTTGATCCTGTTAGCGGCGGTTTTGACAAAGATCATAGGCTGCGGACTAGGAGCTAAAGTGTGCGGATATACGAATTTACAGGCGACCAAGATAGGCGTCGGAATGATATCGAGAGGCGAGGTCGCGTTGATCGTCGCCAATAAGGGCGCCGCCGTGGGTTTAATGGTTCCCGAGTTTTTCGGACCGATATTGATAGTCGTCGTGGTTACGACGATAATAACGCCGATACTGCTAAAACTGATATACAGATATCAGGCGGCGCATGTCGGCGATCCGGTCATCGACAGTTCGCTGGTAGATCGATATAGGGAGAAGCATGAGATCGAGATGCTGACTCAGAACGCCCTTAACATGCACGAAGAATTAAGAAAAGACATCGAGGTTAAAAACAAAAATAAAACAAATAATAAAACAAACAATAAAACAAAATAAATGAACTGATTGAGACGGAGGTTATGATTTGGAAAAAAGAGGGAGTTTTTCAGGAAAATTAGGATTTATATTAACTGCCGCCGGAAGCGCGGTAGGTCTTGGAAATCTGTGGAGATTTCCATATCTTGTCGCTGAACAGGGCGGAGGAATATTTCTTCTGGTTTACCTAATACTGGTAGTGACTTTTGGGTACTCGCTTATGGTGGCCGAGATAGCGATTGGCAGAAAGACGGGACTTAGTCCTATCGGAGCCTTTAGAAAATTAGGAAAGAAATACACGTTTATAGGCGTTCTTGCAACGGTGACGGTGTTACTTATCTCGACCTATTATGGAGTTATAGGCGGTTGGGTAGTAAAATATATCGCGGTATATCTCACCGGACAAGCCGAGGCGGCGGCGGGAGACGTTTACTTTAACAATTTTATAGCGGAAGAATTTGAACCGATAATTTATCTGTTCATATTTATATTGCTGAACGCTGTAGCTCTTATAGGCGGTATAAAAAACGGAGTAGAACGGGCGAGCAAAATAATGATGCCGATCCTCTTGGTTCTTTCGATAGCGATAGCGATATATTCGGTTACGCTTCCCGGAGCTATAGAAGGCGTAAAATATATACTTATACCCGATTTCAGCAGATTTAGCGCCGATACGATAATATCTGCGATGGGGCAGATGTTTTACTCGATGTCGCTGGCTATGGGAATAATGATAACCTATGGTTCGTATATGAGCAAAAAAGAAGATATAGAGTCTTGCGTTAAACACGTGGAGTTGTTTGATACTTCTATAGCGATATTGGCGGCGTTTATGATAATCCCCGCGATATTTTCGTTTTCCGGAGGGGACCCGGAGCAATTGAACGTAGGCGCGGGTCTTATGTTTGTGACGCTGCCGAAAGTATTTAACAGCATATCGGGAGGAACCGTTATTGGAGCGTTATTCTTTATACTGGTTCTGTTCGCCGCGCTTACGTCGATGATTTCTATAGTAGAGGTGTTGGTCTCGACGATATGCGATATATTCAAATGGAACCGTAAGGCGGTCGTTGTGGCGATCTCGATCGTAATACTGATTGCGGGAATACCCTACTCGCTTGGTCACGGAATTTGGAGCTTTATTGAGATAATGGGCTACAACTTACTTGACTTCGTCGATTTTATCGCAAACAACGTCCTTCTTCCTGTTACTGCGCTGTCGATATGTTTAGCGGTTGGGTTTGGATTTGGAGTTAAAGTTATTGCCGACGAGGTCAAGCTCAGCTCGCAGTTTAAGCGTGAGAAAGTATTTAACGTTATGATAAAATATATCGCTCCGATATTTATGATAATTATTTTAATTACTAATTTGATTTAAGAGATCGGCGGACGCGCGGCGCGTCCGCTTTTTCTTTTTTACGAGCCGAACAGACTGAAGCCGCGGCATGAAGTAATAGCGGTTTTTAGCGGTGTAATTGTTCATAATATATTCACATACCGATACTTGCTAAAGCGATATTCTTGTGTTATAATATGATATTATATTTGGGATCATAGGCGTATTGCGCCCTAAGAGAGCTTTAGACGATCCTGAAATATAAGGCTTTTAATAATCGATTAATTTATTGACAGCTGTTTTGCATAAACTGTATGCAATTTGGATATATACTAGACGTTTAAATAGGAGGATAGTGAAAATGTTATGTTGTAAGTGTCATAAAAACCTTGCGGTTGTATATATAACAAAATTCGAGCCTGACGGAAGTTCCAAAAACGAAGGATATTGTCTGTCGTGCGCGAGAGAATTGAATTTAGGACCTATCAACGACGTAATGCAGAAGATGGGGATCGAGCCGGAAGAAATGGATAGGCTTAACGCTGAAATGGCGGAAATGATGGAAGAGATGGGCGGAGAAAACTTCAATCTTGCCGACGGCGTCGAGGCTCTCAGAAACGAGCTGAGCGGAGACGCGGATATTGTTTCGCTTGAGGATCCGGACTCGGAAAGCGGCGAGGACGACAACGACGGTGAAGATAATAATAATGAAAATATGAGCCGCAGCCGTCAAAAAAATCCGTTCGATTTTCTCAACCGCTTTAATCCCGCAAACGGCAATTTTGGCGGTAAGCAGGGCGAAAATGAGAAAACAAATAATAATGTTAAGAGAAAGAATGAAAAAAGGGCAAAGAAGAAATTGCTCGACACATACGGAATAAATTTGACCGATAAAGCGAGAAACGGCGAGATCGACGAGGTAATAGGCCGCGAACGCGAGATACAGCGCACGATCCAGATATTAAACAGGAGGACTAAAAACAATCCCTGTTTGATAGGCGAGCCGGGCGTCGGTAAAACCGCTATAGCGGAAGGCCTTGCGCTTAAGGTGGTAAAGGGCGACGTTCCCGTTAAACTTTTGCCGTATGAGATATACTTATTGGACATGACCTCCGTCGTAGCGGGAACGCAGTTTAGAGGCCAGTTTGAATCAAGGCTCAGGAATATAATCGAAGAGGTAAAGAAAGCCGGAAATATCATTCTGGTCATAGACGAGATTCATACGATCGCTTCGGCCGGAGACGCCGAGGGCGGCATGAACGCCGGAAATATACTCAAACCCGCGCTATCGAAGGGCGAGATCCAAGTTATCGGAGCGACGACGATAGAGGAATACAGAAAGCATATTGAAAAAGACAGCGCGCTTGAGCGCCGTTTTCAGACTGTTATGGTCGACGAGCCCAATATAGACGAGACCATCGATATACTTAAAGGAATAAAGGGATACTATGAAGATTACCATAAAGTAAAGATAACGGACGATATTATAAGGACGGCGGTCGTTTTGTCGGAAAGGTATATCCAAGACAGATTTATGCCGGATAAGGCTATCGATGTTATAGACGAAGCCGCGTCGAAGGCGAACCTTGAAAACGACAGCTTGTATCAGATTGAAGAGCTTAAGAAGGAATTGGATCTTTTAAAAGCGGAGGAAGAAGAAGCGGGAGAAAGCGACGATTATCAAAAGGCGGCTGACTTGAAGATAAAAGCGTGTCAGATCGAGGATGAGATAAAAGAGCTTGAAAAGAAAAGCGTTAAGTATTTGACAGCCGACGATATAGCCGCGGTGATCGAGAGCTGGACTAAGATCCCGGTAAAGCATATAACCGAGTACGAAAGCGCAAAGCTTGTTAATTTGGAAGAGCGGCTTCATGAGAAGCTGATAGGTCAGGACGAGGCGGTAGAGGCCGTTACAAGGGCTATTCGCAGAAAACGCGCGGGCATAAGCTTAAAACGCCGTCCGGTTTCGTTCATTTTTGTCGGCCCCACCGGCGTTGGTAAAACCGAGCTTGTCAAGAGGATAGCGACCGAAGTTTTCGACGGTATGGATTCGCTGATAAGGCTCGATATGTCGGAGTATATGGAGAAACATTCTGTCTCGAAGATTATCGGTTCGCCGCCGGGATACGTTGGATACGACGAAGCAGGACAGCTTACTGAAAAAATCAGAAGAAAGCCGTACAGCGTAATTCTGCTTGACGAGATAGAGAAGGCGCATCCGGACGTGTTCAATCTTTTGCTGCAAATACTGGACGACGGCAGAATAACCGACAGCCATGGCAAGACGGTGTCCTTTGAAAACACAATAATTATCATGACGTCGAACGCCGGAAGCGATCAGAAATCGAATATCGTAGGCTTTAACGAAGACGAGGTGGCGATAAAGATCAAAATCGAGCGGGAACTTAAGAGGATGTTCAGACCCGAGTTCTTAAACCGCGTCGATGAAATAGTGATTTTTAAAGAGTTAAAGAAGGACGAACTTATTCAGATCATAGGTCTGATGTTGGGCGATCTGGCTGAAGGATTACATGAAAAAGATATATCTCTTGAAGCGACCGACGAGGCTAAGGAGCTGATCCTCGAAAAGTCGTACGACAGGCTTTACGGAGCCAGACCTATGCGCAGATATATCGAAAGATATATAGAGGACGAGCTTGCCCAAATGCTGATTACCAATAAGATAAACAGCGGCGATACCGCGAAGGTATACGTCTCCGACGACGCGCTTAAGATCGACGTCGTTTAGCGCGTTCTCGATATATATGAAGCGTTTGGAATTGAATAAAATTGCAGTGAAATATTATTGAGAGCGTAAAGTCTGCAAAAATAAACCTTCTATGATAGAATAAAAATATCATAGGAGGTATTTTTTATGACAAGGCGCAGAGATAAAGAGTGAGTAGAGCAAGATGAATAGTATAGCCGGTTTAATATAGGATAATAATATATAATTATGAAAGTTAGAATTCCGTCATTTTGTATTAAATCTTTATATAAATTAAATGAATGAACAATATTCATTGACAAATGGTTTTGATTGTGATATACTCTATCATGTGGCGAACGGGAAAGAGGTGAATTACGTTTATGAATAGGATTACGAAGGCGCCTGAGGAGAGGCGACAAGAAATCATCGATACCGCAATGAAAGTGTTCTATGAAAAAGGATATGAGAAAACGTCAATCTCTGATATTGCTAAAGAGATTAATGTGGCTCAAGGTCTTTGCTATCGGTATTTTTCTTCAAAAGAAGAATTGTTTGATACTGCGCTCGACCAATATGCGCAAAAGCAAGTTGAATATATTTGCAGTATTTTAAATCCACAAATGTCTTTAATAGAATTAATTGAGAAAATGCCTACATTTTTAGAAGCAGAAAACGACGACAGTTACGCTCAGAAAATATGCCACAATAAAGGAAATGTCAAATTCCATGATCAGTTGTCGTTGAAAATCTGTTCAAAACTGCAACCTGTCGTTACAGATCTATTGGTTAGGGCAAATGAACAAGGAGTAATTCATATTCAAGACGCGGAGACCGTAGCCTCGTTTTGCGTATATGGACAATTGGGCGTATTACTTAATCAAGAAATTCCCGCTGAGGAAAGAGTAAATCGTATTCGTAATTTTCTACTTGAATTAATCAAGAGTTTCTCGTAGAATATGAAAAATTCCCATGTCGTATTAGGCGGGGAATTATTTTAAATTTATAATGACTGATATTCATTCAATAAGGAGGAATTATAACATGAATACAAATATAGATTTTATTAAGGGAAATACGAAAAAGTGTTTGGCGGCAATGGTATTGCCGATGATGGCAGCTATGTTTCTGAACATGGCGTATAATCTTGTAGATAGTCTTTGGATTGGTAATTTATTGGGAGAAACGGCATACGCAGCCTTAACAAACTCGACGCCGATAATATTAATTCTCAGCGCTATCGCTATGGGAGCAACGAACGGCGTATCAATTCTGTTATCTCAGGCGATTGGAGCAAATGATAGAGAAAAAGCGGATAGAATTATTGTTACGTCTTTGGGAGTCGCCATTATATTTTCACTCGGCGTAACTGTTTTATTAGAAGCGACATCAAAGTCAATTCTTGTTTTGCTTAATACGCCAAATGAAATTATGCAACCGGCTTATCAATATCTGTCGATTTATACCCTCGGATATTTATCAGTTTATTTATATTGTTATTTTACAGCGGTTTTAAGAAGTTTTGGAAACAGTATTTTTCAGGTAATTGCAATGCTGATTTGCACTATATTAAACGCAGGATTGGATCCTCTGTTCATACGTTTTATGGGATTTAACGGCGCGGCTGTTGCGACGGTTTTATCTCAAACTTTGTGTCTCGTTTTTATGCTCATATATTTACATAAAAAACGGCTTTTTAATTTTCGTTTCTCTCTTTTTGATAAATGTTTGATTAGCTCATTTATTGCAAAGGGTATTCCTTCCGCTGTTCAGCAAAGTATACCTGCAATAAGCGCAAGTTTTCTTACTTCTCTTGTTACAGGATACGGCGTCTCTGCATTGGCTGCATATGGAATTGCTGGAAAATTAGAAACAATTTTGTTTTATCCGGCGATGGCTCTGAATATGGCGTTGACAAGTATCGTAGGTCAATGCGTCGGAGGAAAGAGGTATGATCGTGCAAAAGATTATATAAAAACCTCTTTAGTTTTTGGCTCGATTGTATTGTTTATTTTTTCTGTTTGCGTGGTTTGTTTTTCCGACTCATTATCGCGCTTATTTGTAGATAGCGATGCGGCGGCGGCCATTGTTGGCGATTATTTTAAAATCGTTGTAGTTGGGTATGTTCTAAATACGGTTACTAATTGCTTTTTGGGAAGCTTGAATGGAATGGGTAGGCCTGCAAAAAGTATGCTTTGTATGGCGCTGTATTACATGATAATAAGAATGCCTTTAGCGTGGATATTATCTCATTGTAATTTTGGTATAAACGGAATATGGATAGCGGTCTTAATAAGCCATGTTATTGCGGCTATTGCGGCGACGGCTATAGCAAATCATGAATTGTTTAAACAAGAACGGATAAGTGGAAATTCTGAGAAGAATGAATAAAAGCGGAAGAGGGATGGTCTGAATAATAAGTACGGTAGGCGGTGGAAAGACACGCGTTAAAATTGGCGAATATGCCGTTTTAAAACTATCAGCAATATAAACAGTATCTTTTGAGGAGCAATTATAATCAAAGGCCGGACGCTTTAGACGCAGAGCCGATGAACATATGAGAAAACTCGCAGATCATCGGCTCTTTCTTATTCGGAGTTATGATCTCACCAGAATATGCTGATATACTTTATGTTAGAAAGATCGACTACAGTCAGTTTTGAATGATTGGCGCCGGCCTGTTTTTCGGTAATGGATATGAAGTTATTGCCAACGTCCTTTAATATTCCGGATATATGAAACCGGTTTCCTCTTAAATTAGTCGTCCAAAAATCAATATAGACTCTCTTCCCCAAGAACTTCCTTAAATATTGCTGCATGTTCGCAGCTTCACAGTTTCCGGATTCGGAGTGAGGCACTGAAAATAGCTGCTCCTGCCCGCGAAGCCGACCGCTAATCCCCGGCATATCGTATGTACAGCCCGGCGGTAATTCAATATCCTTGCATTCGTTTAGCAGATTTGTCCTTTGTAAGCTTTTTTGCCTATCTGCAGACGCCTTCCGCGGCGTATTATTCATTTCATTTTTGTTCAATTTTCTTTATCCTCCTTTAAATTTTAGCTGTAATATATATCTATTCGGGACAAGTAATAAAATTGACTTTTAAAATGCTTTTAAACAAAATTAATAAGAGAATATTAGATCCGCGCGATTTTACTTTTTAACGCCGAAATATTTGCTACCGATTTATTGCGAACAAAAAAAGAAGCGTAGATCAAAATCGAGATCCGCTTCTTATCAAGTATATATTGAAAATAAGACGTTTTCCGTTTAATATTACAATGCGTTAATACTTCTGATCTTATCGATCTCGCGACCGACAATTTCATCCGGATCGTTGCCAATAATATCAAGATTTTCAGCCTTAAAGCATATAGTTTGATCGATTCCATAGAAGTTTTCGGCTAAACTTTTAATATATTCAAGTCCCCAATTTAAATTACCGATCGCTCCGCCGGCAGTGGCGACGTAAAAAATTCTTTTTGCATTACAAAGTCCTACCGGTATACCCTCGGGCGTATATTTAAACGTTACGCCCGTTACTGTTATAGCTTCTAAGTATATCTTAACGATGGACGGAAAGCTTAGATCCCAATATGGCGCCGCTATCACTATTTCGTCGGCGTTTGCAAACTGCTTTGCGTATTTGAAGATCGGCGATGAGAAGTCGCCTGATCTTATGTATTCGTCTCTTTTTTGCAATGATTCCCAGTTAAGGGGCTGAATATTTTCATTTGATAAGTTAACTTCTTCTACCGTTCCGTTTAATTTATTCAGTAATTCTTTCGCTATACGGTATGTTCTGGAATCCGGGTGCACGCAGGCGTTGACAAACAGTATTTTTTTCAATTTATTACACTCCTCACTATTTACGCCGCTATATATACGGCTGCATAAAATATATGTTATTAAATTTTATATAGTCCATGATATACTTAAAAATCAAATTAGTCAATTATATCAAGTCCAATTTTTACGCCTCTGATATAAAAAAGAGCTCTGTCGTTTAAACAGAGCTAAGAAAATAGATAAGCGCCATATTATTAAAACACCAAACACATAATATGGATCAATAGTTTGATTGACATAAAAAATGAAATCATTAATTTTAAATTAAATTTACTTTAAGCGTTGACGCCGCCATATGTATAGCTGAAATCGTCGATAACATTATCTAAATGTATTGGATCGCATTCCTCGTCGTTTAATAAACGTATTAGCTCGTCGATAGCCGAATCGTCCATACTTAGGCGCTCCCGCATAATTATAACTTCATTTTTCTCGTTTATCATACATATTCCAAACTCTTTACCCTTTTTAAGCTTATAATACATTTTATCACGCTCCTAATTATGTATAATTATGTCAACCATGTAATTATTATACATAGATATTTAAAAAATTCAATGGCAAAATTAAATAATATTTGAAAATAAAATATGGTAATAATTTACATAAAATGTAAAACCGAGTTAAACCTAAAAACAAAAGCGCAAATAGTGACAGAAAAGCCGATAATTTTGTATAATGAAAAATTCAAAAATGTTTAAATTAAAAGTATCCGAGTATAAAAAATGAAAAGGCAAATTTAATGACTGTAATTTTATGTGACTTATGATACAACGGCGAGAGAGGTCGGCGTGTCAAATTAAATTAGCGCAGCTAATAAAATCGGAGGGGAAAATGAATAGAGGTATAAGATACTATTTATTATGCGGAGCGGTCGGCGTCGCGTTGACGGCTTCGACTTTTTCATTTAACGCTCTTGCGGATCCGGCGTTTAGCGACGTTGGAGGGCATTGGGCGGAAAACGAGATCAATAAATGGAGCGAAAAAGAAATAATAGAAGGAAACGAGGGCAGATTTGAGCCTGACGCAGAAATAACGCGCGCGGAGACGGCGACGATCATTAATAGGATAATGAATTATCAAACTGCCAGCGAGAACGTATTCTTAGATTTGACAGACGACTGGTATAAAGAAGCGATATTAAAAGCCGCGGCGGATAATGTAATAATAGGTTTTGAAGGATACGCGCGTCCAAACGATTCTGTGACTCGCGAAGAAGCGTTTGTAATGCTTGCGAGGGCGCTTAGGATAAATTCGTCGGACGGCGATACTGATTTTACCGACGACGCCGATATATCAGACTGGGCGAAGGGATATATATATTCAATGTATCAGAAGGGTTATGTAAACGGATTTGAGGACGGTTCATTTAGACCGGGCGCTCATATGACCAAAGCGTACGCTGTAAAGCTTATCGATAATATAATCAAAGGTTTTTATAATAAGCCGGGAACCTATTCGGATACGGCGGACGGACTTGTGGTAATCAATACGTCCGGAGTAACATTGAATAATATGCAGATCAAAGAACTGCTTCTCACGCAGGGCGTAGGCGACGGTAAAGTCACTCTTTCGGGAACGACGAGCGTCGAGGCTGCGCCGATAATACTGGCGGGGTCGGTTGATAACGAAGGCTCCGGAAACGTAGGAGGAGAAAATTCGGACGATAACAACAACGATAATAATAACGGCGACAATAATAACAACGGAAGCGGCGGAGGCGGCTGGGGAGGCTCCGGCGGCGGAACAGCGGTAGTCGTCGCATCTAAAAACAGTATTATAGTAAACAGCGATTATGCCGGTAAAGAGGGTAACGTCGTAGTAAACAGACGCAGATACACTTATGGAACCAACGCGTTTGGGACGATTCAAGAGGCGGTAAACAAAGTAGAAGAGCTTGGACAAAAATCAACGATCACGTTAACGGCGGATATGACGGTGGAAAACACGGTCGTGGTCAACGTTCCGGAGATAGTTTTAGACGGCGGTAATCATACCGTTACGGTGACGGCTTCTCAGGACTTTAAGAAAGACGGATTTCAATTTGTCGAAGGAGAGGACGTAGAAGTTAAAAATCTTACGATAAGCATGAGCGAAGCGGAAAACGGCTGGAAAGGTTCGTATGCGATCCAGTTATACGAGACGGCAGCTAAGCTAAGCTCTATAGCCGTTTCCGGAGCGGACGCGGGCGTGTTGATAAACGGTTCGGACGTAAGCGTAAACGGCAGTTTGGATGTGAGCGGCAACGAATTCGGAGGTATAGAGCTTTCAAGAGGCGCTGATGCGACGAATAATCCTGCGATCAAAGGCGCGGCGAGCGATATAGTTAACACGACCGAAGAAGCCGGGAAACCCACGATTTGGGTCGATAGTTCGGACACGACGCCGGCTTCGATGGATATAACCGGTTTGTTTGAAAAAGAGCTTGTCGCGTCAAACGGAAAGCTGCAGAGACATTTCTATCTGAGCGAGGATAACCTTCCCGAAGACGAATCGGTAGCGGTTACGGATAATTATGAAGATATAAAGAACGCGGTCGCTAACGAAGATGTCCAATTGATCAAGTTATCCGGAAATATTGAGACGTCCGAAGCTTTAAATATAACCAGGGACGTATCGATCGACGGTCAGGGAAATACTCTCACAGTAGACGCTTCAAACAAAAACGCTATAGTTATAAACGCGGCCGATACGACCAGAAGCGACGGAGAGATAAGCATAAGCAATATAAATATTACTTTTAGCGGAGAAGCCCCGGTTGATTGGCGTGGCGCTTACGGCATAAATCTCTACAGAGCGGCAAACGTTAAGCTCAGGGATATAAGCGTTTCAAACGGAAACGCGGGCGTTCTTATAAACGGTTCGTCGGTTACGCTTGAGGGAATTGTGGATGTTTCTAACAATACTTTCGGCGGTATCGAGGTTTCTAAGGGCGTTGACGTAACGGAAGCGCCGTATATCAGCGGAGACGTTTCTAATTTAAAAAATGATTCGGAAGCCGTTTCCAAGCCGACGGTTTGGACGGACGGAGCGGACGTCGGAGCGGACAGGGTAAACGTTACCGGTCTTACCGCAGTAGAAAACGCTAAAACCAATCAGAATCACTTCTTTATAAACCCTGAAAACGCTTCGGCTACCGCAAACGACGCAGATAGTTTAAAGGCCGCTTTGGCGAATAACAATATAAGAAACATTTTACTGGGCGAGGATATATCCCTCGGCGAAACGCTTAATATCAACAGAAACGTAGTTATAGACGGACAAGGCCACGCCGTTACCGCGCCTTTATCGGTAAAGAAAATAATAATAATTAATACCGAAGGCGTCGACGGCTACCCTCAGGGATCGGAGCTTAGAAATATAAACGTAGCGTTCAGCGAAGCGGCGCCGCCGGATTGGCAAAGCGCGTACGCGGTACAGATATATAGATCAAACGACGTAACGCTGAATAACGTTACGGCTAAAAACGGCAACGCGGGGATCCTTGTCAACGGTTCGGTCGTAACTCTCAGCGGAAATATAGACGTATCCGACAACAGCTTCGGAGGTATAGAGGTCTCTAAAGGCTCCGGAGTTGAGACGGAGCCGCGGCTTAACGCCGAAAACTGCGTAATCTCAAATACGAGCGAGGCGGAAGGCAAACCGACTATTTGGATAGATAACGCCGACTTTTCGACGGTCTTGGTAAATAATATGACCTCGCATCATTACACCGGAGAGGGTAAGAACCAGATGCATTATTATTTAAACGACGTTAATGCGCCAGTAACTAAATAATATTTGATTTTCAAATAAAACGGCGTCCATGTTTGGATTGAGCATGGACGCTTTGAATTTATGTATAATTTGTCAGAATTATAGACTCGTTATTATATCGACGCATTTATCGTAGCCCAGTTCAGAGCTGTTTAGGGTCATTGTATAGTTCTGCATCCTTCCCCATTCTCTGTCTGTGTAATAATTGTAATTGATCCTGCGTTTTTTGTCGGTGTCTTTTATGAGTCTTTTTGCTTCTTCGTTTGAGATATTATGAAGCTTTGAGATCCTCTCGATTTTTTTATCCATATCGCCGTGTACGAATATATTCACGCAATCGGTTCTGTTTTTAAGAATATAATCGGCGCAGCGGCCGACGATCACGCAAGAACCCTTTTTAGCTATATCCAAAATGATCTTGCTTTGTACCGAATTTAGATAATCGTTAACGGAGAATCCGGTGTTGTCTCTTCCGACAAAAGCGTAAGCGAAAATGTTTTTTGAAGGCGCGCTTTCGCCGACTCTTTCAATAAACTCCTCGGATAGACCGCTCTCTTCGGCGATCTTTTGGATTATAGTCTTATCGTAATAATCATAACCCAGTCTTTTAGCGGTTAATTCTCCAATATGTCTGCCGCCGCTGCCAAATTCGCGGCTGATAGTGATGATATTTACGCTCATTTTTCCTCTCCTTTAAATATATTTTTATTACTTTAGTTGCGGCTGTTTGGCTACTACAGTATTGAATTTTTTCCTCATGATCAAACATGCGATAATCGCGGTTACAAATTCAGCTATTGGGAACGTAAGCCAGATAAGCCGATACGATTCCGGCGAGCGGATAGCCAACGACGATAACGCCCACGCGACAGGAAGTACAAAAACTAACTGCCTGAGAAGGGAGACGATCAGCGATTCAAAGCCGCCGTCCAGCGCTTGGAATATTCCCTGAAAAGCTATATTGAGTCCCGCGAAGATAAAGCTTATCGATATAATTCTTATCGCGCTTATACAGTATTCAAGCGTAACGTCCGTCAGTCCGAACAATCTTGATAAAGGTTCCGCAAATATTTCCAATACTACGAGACCGATAATCATAATTATCAGCGTATAGATAATTCCGTATTTTACGCCTTCCTTTATGCGCTTCTGGTTTCTCATTCCGTGATTGAAAGAGATTATAGGCGTAATAGCGTCCCTCAATCCAAAAGCGGCGAATAGGATGAACTGCTGTATCTTATAATAAAGTCCGTACGCGGTAACGAGATTTTCGCCGACTCTTACAAGGATCACGTTAAGTCCGTACGTCATGAAAGACATGAGCGCTTGCGCTACAATAGCGGGGAATCCGATTGAATATGTCGCCTTTATTATTTTAAACGACGGCTTTAAATATTTCAAGCCGTTTTTTACGCTTTTATTAAATTTGAGGTGAAAAATTAGGGCTAACAAAAACGAAGCGATTTGACCAATTACCGTAGCGTATGCCGCTCCGCTCACGCCCATCTCCGGGCAGCCGAAATATCCGTAGATCATGATCGGGTCCAAAACAATGTTTACTACCGCGCCAGTGATTTGCGCGATCGTGGAGTATAGCGAGAGCCCGGTCGCTTGCAGCAGTTTTTCGAATATTGAGAAGAATACTATACCAAAAGATACGATACAGCATATCCTCAAATAACATACCGCCATTTCAAATATTTGTTCGTTTGTAGTTTGAGTTCTGATATAGGCTTCGGCTCCGAAGCAACCGAACAGCAAATATACAATATAGATTATAATACCTAAAAAGATAGCGTTGCCGGAGGTCTTCGCCGCTTTTTGAGCGTCGCCCTGCCCGAGGCTTTTAGATAATAGAGCGTTTGCGCCGACCCCGGTCCCTATGCTTATGGCCACCATCAGCATCTGTATCGGGAAAGCGAGCGTAAGAGCGTTTAGCGCCGCCTCGCCGCCTTCTGCCATGTTAGAGACGAAGGCGCTGTCGACTATGTTATAGAGAGCCTGTAAGATCATTGAGATTATCATAGGTATCCCGGTCGTGAGTATTAGTTTTCCGACGGGCGCTGTCCCCATTTTATCGATTGATTTTTGTTTTTCCATAATGTCCTCCTAAACTAAACCGTTTTTTGGAGACTTTTAAAGGAAAGCTGCCATAACCTAATTGAAAAAAGCGCAAATCCAACAATCCGGATTTACGCTTTCACAACTCGATTGATAAAAATATTAAATTTTCTGTTTGATTAATTATATCATATTGCGTTTTGGATTTGCAAGCGTTTTTTGAGAATATTATAGTTTATGCGCATTTTTTGGTTATAACTTAAAAATTTATATAATTGTGCGATACGTAATTTTTGAATAATTTTTATAAGTCGGGGCGATCAAATATTGGACGCGCATGGCGTTTATTTTCAAATAATTGATGTTAAGCCTTGCTATTTTATACATTTTAAGATATAATAAGTTAGTTATATTTTAATGTTATATATTAAAACCTATTTAAGGGGAGCATTTTATATTCCACATTTATAATAAGGAGTGTTGAACGCAATGAACATTTATAAATTATCTGAGATGACGCCGGAGCAAAAGGATTTTGTTATGAAAAGGGCGGAATTGGATATCTCGGAGCAAATGAAGCTCGCTAAAGAGGTGTCGGACGATATACGCGATCGCGGAGACGAGGCGGTATTGGAATACACGGCTAAATTCGACCATGTAGAGCTTACGCCTGATTCTATGAAAGTAAAGCCCGAGGAGATCGAGGCGGGATACAATAATTTGGATACAGAGACTCGCGAGGCTCTTGAATACGCCGTTAAGAATATAAGAGATTTTCACTCTAAGCAGATGCCGGAGGAAATGTGGTTTACCGAGGTGGACAAGGGTCTGATGGTCGGAGAGAAGACCACGCCTATCGTCGACGTATGCCTGTACGTGCCGCGCGGCAAGGGAAGTTTCCCGTCGGTGCTCTGTATGCTCGCAACTCCCGCGGTAGTCGCTGGAGTTGAGAAAATAGTCGTAGTTACTCCGCCTAACGAGAAGGGCGGCGTGGACGACGCTATACTTGCCGCGGCAAAAATAATAGGCGTCAGCGAGATCTATAAAGTCGGCGGTATCCAGGCGGTCGCGGCGGTCGCTTACGGAACCGAGACTATTCCCAAGTGCCATAAGATAATCGGCCCCGGAAACTCGTATGCGACCGCGGCAAAGCGCGTGCTTGCAAATCACATAGACGGCGGACTGCCCGCGGGACCGAGCGAGTGCATAATACTTGCGGACGAGAACGCAGATCCCGAGAAAGTGGCGCTCGACTGGATGATCGAGGCGGAGCACGGACCGGATTCCGCGGCCTTGCTGGTAACTCACGACGCGGAACTTGTTGAAAAGGCGAGAAAGATCGTCGAGGTTCAGCTTACAAAAATTTCCGATAAGCGCAGAGAATTTATCACGATAAATTATAATACATACGGCGGCGCCGTAATAACGGACAGCTTGGAGCAGAGCATAGAATTTGTAAACGATTACGCTCCTGAACATATGGAAGTCATGACGAAGGATCCGTTCGTTGTACTGCCTAAAATAAAGAACGCCGGAGAAATACTCCTCGGCGATTATACGCCGGTAACGCTTTGTAATTTTGTCTTGGGCCCCAACGCTATACTGCCGACCGGACAGTTTGCGAAGACGTATTCCAGCGTATCGGTAAACGATTTCTTAAAGCGTTCTTCCGTAGGTTTCGCAAGTAAAGACGGCTTTAAGATGGTAAGGGATTACGCTTATAAAATCGCTCAGGTCGAGGGATTTGAAACTCACGGCTTAGCGGTAAAAGAAAGAAAAGTAGATTAATATATAACCTTAAGCCGCCCGCCGGATAGTTTTATTTAGAGGCGGGCGTTTTGGTTTTTATATACTAAGCTTTTGAGCGACTATATAAACTAACGTCTTTAATAATGACGAATACATTGGGAGGAGACGCGGATATGACGAATAAAATCAAAGTTACGCGAAAGACGACCGAGTCCGCAATTGCAGTCGAGATAGAAAAAGGAGCTCTCAGAGCGGATTATAGAAAACTGATTAAGACGCCTCTGCCTTTTTTAAATCATATGATAGAGCACATAGCTTGGCGGGCGGCTTTGAATATTAAAATTGAAACGGAGCTTGACGAGTTCGAGCTTGCGCACTTAGTCTGCGAAGACGTCGGGATGACTCTTGGTCGCGCCGTGGGCGAGTACGTAAAGCGCTGCGACGTTCCCGGTTACGGATTCGCAGTAGGCATAATAGACGAGGCGAAAGCCGAAGCCGCGATCTCGTTTGAAGATCGTTCGCTGTTTACATTTGAATCAAAGATAGACTATCCCGAAAACGTGGAGGGTATGCCAAGCGAGGAGCTTCTCACATTTTTAGACGGCTTTGCACAGGGAGCAAGATGCACTTTAAGCGTGGATCTTGTACGCGGCGAAAACGGACATCATATTTGGGAAGCCGTATACCGCGCGGTCGGTATAGCTCTCGGGCAGGCGCTTACGTTCGATCCCGAAAGGAGCGGACTGACTTCGGGAGTCGCCGGTAAAGTTGTATACGAGGTGGAAGTCGGAGAGTAGTATGAATGAAAATGTAAAAAACGACAGACTTAGACCTCGTCTTGAGAAGTTCGATAAGATAATATTCGACATGGACGGCGTAATAACCAGCGAATATATGTACTGGGAAGCGGCGGCGCTTACTGTGTACGAGCTTTTATTCAGTTATGAGAAATTCGGAAAGCGCGACATTGACAGGGAATATTGTCTAAAAAATCGCGCCGATCTGGTCAACGCGATCCTGTGTCATAGAAAAACGGTCGCAGCGGTCAAGGCGCTCGGCGTTAATACGAACTGGGATCTGGCGTATATAATTTTTTGCGTGTCGATATATAAAAATCATGAGCTTGAAAATATGGACGAATGGCATTTTGAGTCCGTCAGGATGTTCATTGAAAATATCGAGACCAAGGCTCCCGAACTGTACGATTTATCCGCGGAGCTCGCTTCGCTCGGTACTTCGCGTCCGAAGGAATATTTTGTAAGAGGCGGAGACGGACTTTGGAAAGAACTTGTGAATACGTTTCAGCGCTGGTTTTTGGGCGATACGGACTTAGAAGGATTGAACGCCTACGAAACGCCGTTGTTGGAGCTAAACGATATAAAAAAGACGCTTGAATCGTTAAAGAATATGGGCGCGCGTCTTGGGATAGGAACCGGGCGCCCACGCGCCGAAATAATGACTCCGCTTAAAAAATGGGGTATCGAGGGATATTTTGAACCGGGCATGATCGCTACCTACGACGACGTATTAAAGGCGGAGAAGGATCTAAGTCCCGAGCTTCCGATCGCGAAACCGCACCCGTATGTATTTATTAAAGCGGCGTTTGGCGAAAAGCTGACCGATAAACAGATCTTAGACGGATTGACTTCCGGCTGCGATATGTCCAAAACGCTTGTAGTCGGCGACGCTCCCAGCGATCTGATGGCCGCAAAGACCGCAGGAATGAAGTTTTTCGGCGTCTTAAGCGGCGTCGATAAAGAGTCGGCCAGAAAATATTTCAGAGAGAACGGCGCGGATTATATATTCGACGATATTACATATATGGTATGAGCGCTTTTGCTCAAGCGAGCCTTATCAGATATGGCGGGTTTAGAGCTTGATTTGATAAGAGACGTGTCTGTATTATAAATATTCGATAAATATATATTGTACTAAAAAATATCAAGATAGATTTTAAATGCGATTTGATCTATAACACAATCGCTAATATAAAAAAGAAGGGGTTAAAAATCACATGGCTATAAAACTTGAGCTTCCGCTTACTCACGAAAAGCTCGAAAAGCTAAAAACCGGAGACAGCGTGTTGATAAGCGGAGTAATCTATACGGCGCGCGACGCCGCGCACAAGCGTATGATCGAAAGTCTTGAAAACGGAGAAGAGTTACCTTTTGATATAAAAGATTCGACGATCTATTACGCCGGGCCGACGCCGGCTAAACCCGGGGCGGTTATCGGATCGTGCGGACCTACCACGAGCGGACGTATGGACGCGTACGCGCCTAAATTGATAGAGCTCGGCCTTACCGGAATGATAGGCAAGGGCGGTCGTTCCGACGCGGTCGTGGACGCGATGAAAAAATACGGCGCGGTTTATTTCGGAGCGATAGGCGGAGCCGGAGCGCTGATAGCTAAGAGTATAGTATCCGCAGAGATCGTAGCGTACGAGGATTTAGGAGCCGAGGCGATCAGAAAACTGACGGTCAAGGATTTCCCTGCGATAGTCGTTATAGACAGAACGGGAAAGAACTTGTATAACGAACATGAGTAATTGAAATATATGAATTAAAAGCCGGGTCGATTAAAGTATACCCGGCTTTGATTGTAGGTTGCAAAAATTATTTATTATTTCTGAGTTTAGAGATAAAATTTAAATATTCTTCTTGCAATCCCGCCTTATTAATAATATCCAGCATAGCGGACGTGGACAGTTTGGCCGGCAGTCCGAGTTCAATAAGCAGCTTTTTGCGAAGCTGAGAACTGTTTTCTTTTCCGATAAATCCGTCGTCGAAAAGAGTTTTTTTAGTTATTTCGATATTCGGACGCTCCGGCGAATCCGAAGTAGAGACAGAAGTGAGCTTGGATAGGATATCGAGTAATATCTCTTCACTCATCCCCTCTACGCCGAGTAGACCCTCCTTACCGGCTTGTTCTTTTCTCTTTTCTTTTCCTTTTACAGCGGGAATATAGGCGTGCTTTACAGAGCCTTCTTTTCCAACGCAGGTCTTGATATAGTTGCGTATTCTAAAACCGGAGCTGTCCGAATCCGTTAGAATTATTATTCCATTCCTCTTAGCCAAAAAGCGAATGGAATTCATCAGCTGAGGAGAGCGATATAGATCAAATCCGTTAGTACAAATTATCGGCGCGTCGGTTATCTTCTTTAGCTTTTCTTTATCGTATTTTCCTTCAACAATTATAGCTTCTTTTATATGTATCATAATATTTTCATTATATGTTAACAGATATATTATGTCAAGCGGGCATATAATATTTTGAGGTGATAAAGTTGGAAGGAACCAAAAATAAGAGAAACCGATTAATTTGGAATACGGCGCTGAAAAGCGCGTTGATTTTATTGTGCTCCGGGATATGCAGCAAATCGATAGATTTCTGTTTTAAGGCGTATTATTCGAGAAAGCTTGGCGCCGAAGGAATGGGACTATATTCGTTAGTGTTTGATTTAAGCGGAATATTTGTTATGCTGTGCAACGCGGGTTTGGGAACGGCGATCGCCAAAATCGTCTCAGAAAATGTAGAGACTAAAAATTTTGCGATGATAAAAAAATGCATGGATACGTCTTTGAAAATTGTGTGCTCAATGGGAGCTTTAATTATAATATTCGTAAGTATTTTTTCAGGAACTATAGCGGAAAACATTTTAGGCGATAATCGAGCTAAGATATGTATTATTTTTGTTATACCGTCTGTTTTGTTTATGGGAATAGCAAGTTGTATAAAGGGGTATTTCTATGCAGTCCGTAAAGTGAAAATACCTGCCAGCTCCGAACTGATCGAACAAGCTGTAAAGGTCATAACAATTACGTATTTTTTGAATCAATTCTATTCCGAAAATATCGTTTTAAGGTGTATCTCCGTATGTTTAGGCTTTACGATCGGAGAACTCTCATCGTGTTTATATCTGCTTATTTTTTATAGGTTAGATATAAATAAATATGTAAACTTATGTAAGGTTAAAGAGCTTTACATTAATTCCGGCGTGATGTTTAGGAAGCTCATGGCTGTTTCGGTTCCTACGCTTTTTAGTTCGTTTATTACGTCGACTTTAGTGATGCAGGAGGGGGTCTGGGTCGTATCCGGTTTGGTGAAATTTGGACTTGAGTATGGCGACGCGCTTTCAAAGCTGGGGATTTTTGACGGTATGCTTATGCCGCTGCTTGGATTTCCGCTTATGATCACGGGTTCGGTATTTGCGCTGCTTGTGCCGGAGATATCGAGGGCGAACGCGCTAGATAGCCGAATTAGACTAAAAACGTTAATATCGAAATTGTATTCCATTGGTTTTATGATAGGTTCGTTCGTAGCCCTTTGTTACATAATATTTGCGGATTTTTTATGCATAACGATATATAATAACGCGGATATGATATACTTTTTAAGAATTTTTTCTTTTTTGTTGCCGCTTATGTTTATTGAATCGATCTCTGTCGCCGTTTTAAACGGAATGGGTCTTCAGAAGGAGATCTTGCTATATAATATTTTAGACTCTGCATACAGGTTGGCGGTAGTGTTTTTTTTGATCCCCGTCGTCGGGATCTACGGGATGGTTGCAATGATTTTAGGAAGTAATATTTTGACTACTGCGTTATATTTTTTCACAGTGTGCTTTAAGGTGGGATTTTTGCCGGCGAAGATCGGCAGTCTGAAGCGGCGAGTCGGGAGAACTTAGTTCGGGGCTATTTACTTGTTTTTGCGTACGTATCCGATAAATTAAGACAAATTTATTGACTTATGCTCTAATTTGGTGTTATAATAATAAATATTTTACTTGAAACTGCCTATGTTTACCTTTAAAACGGGCTGTTTAATAAATAGATATTTGGATGTGATTGTTTTTGGATATGGATAGGATAGCGCATACGCCGGCCGGTTTGGCGGACGTATTATGCGACGAATGCGAGCTGAAATACTCTATAGAAAGCGCGGCGCGGGAGGTATTTAAAAAATACGGATACAGGATGATTCAAACTCCGATGTTTGAATATTACGATATGTACGACGTTACTTCTCCGATCCATGCGGAGGATATGTTTAAGTTCTTCGACGCGGATGGGAGAATGTTGGCTTTGCGTCCGGACATTACCACTTCGGTCGCGAGAATCGCCGGCGCCAAGAATATAGGGGAAGATCTGCCGCTTAGGTTATTTTATTGCGGCAGCGCTTTTAGAAACGAAGAGAACTTTAGCCAAGCGAGACAGCGTGAATTTACCCAGGTCGGCGTCGAGCTGATAGGGGACGCGTCCCCGGAAGCGGACGCGGAGATAATTGAAATAACTATAGACACGCTTTCTAAATCCGGGCTTAAGAGATTTCAAGTCGACATAGGTCAGGTGGAATTCTTTAAGGGCTTGACCGAGCAAGCGGGATTGGATAGTTTTACCGAAAATACCATACGCAGATATATCGACGATAAAGATTTCGTATCTCTTGAAAACGAGCTCAAAAAATGCGATATCGACGATTATCTGAAGGATATGTTTTTGGAACTTCCGAAGATGTTCGGCGAGATCGATATCGTTCGCAAGGCTTTAGCCGACGATAAGCTGAATCCGCGTTCAAAGGCCGCTCTTGACAATTTGATGCAGGTATATCAAATCTTATCCGAGCGCGGGCTTGAGAATTTCGTTTCTATCGATCTGTCGATGGTTCCGAATCTTAATTATTATACCGGGATCATAATAAAAGGATTTACTCACGGAGTGGGCTTTCCGGTATGCGCAGGCGGACGTTACGATAATCTTATTGCGAATTTCGGAAGAGATTTGCCGGCGACGGGCGTCGCGATTGGCGTGGAACGAGTGATGGCGTCTTTATCGGCGGAGGAGTCTGAAAACGAGATAGAAAAGGATTCGCCGCAGTATGTTACGGTCGCGTTGGCTAAAGGCAGACTTGCGGAACTGTCCGTCGATATTTTTGAAAAGATCGGTTGCGACGTCACGCAGCTTAGAGAGAAATCAAGAAAATTAATATTTACGGACGACGAAAACAAGCTGAAGTTTATTTTGGTGAAAGCTTCGGACGTGCCAACTTATGTCGAGTACGGCGCGGCGGATATAGGTATAGTCGGCAAGGATACGATCTTGGAAAGCGGAAAGAACGTCTACGAGGTTTTGGATCTGGGATTCGGCAAGTGTAAGATGGCGGTCGCCGGATATCCGGAGATGAAAGATAATTTAGACGGAACCAACCTGCTTCGCGTGGCCAGCAAGTATCCGCATATCGCCAGAGACTATTTCCATCGACAGAAGGGGCAGACGGTCGATATCATAAAGCTGAACGGTTCGGTTGAATTGGGACCGATCGTAGGCCTGTCGGACGTTATAGTCGATATCGTTGAGAGCGGAAAGACGCTGAAAGAAAACGGACTTGAAGTTCTTGAGGATATTTGCGATCTGAGCGCAAGGCTGATAGTAAACAGGGTCAGCATGAAACTGCACCGCGAGAAAATCACCGCGCTTATAGGAAAGATAAAAGAAGAAATTTAATTGACCGGTTACATAATGAATCAAGTTGCGCGAACTTTTAAATATAGACGTTTGCGCGAATTAAAAAGACCGGCGAAAGCCGGCGGAATGGAGAAATTAAGAGATGACGATTTATCCTGCGATAGATATTATAGACGGAAAATGCGTGAGGCTGGTGCAGGGTGATTACAGCCAAAAAACCACTTTTTCGGATTCTCCGCTTGACGTAGCTAAGAAATGGCGCTCGATGGGCGGCGAATTTATACACTTGGTAGACTTGGACGGCGCCAAGTCGGGAGACACTCCCAATTTTGAGCTCGTTACCCGGATCGCTAAAGCGCTCGATATCCCCGTTGAAATAGGCGGAGGGATACGCAATATGGAAACGGTGGATAAATATTTGCAAAATGGCGTGTTTAGAGTTATAATTGGAACGGCGGCGGTGAAAAATCCCGAATTTGTCAGGGAGGCCGTAGAAAAATACGACGACAGAATCGTCGTTGGGATCGACGCTAAAGACGGTATGGCGGCTATCAGCGGCTGGGAGGACGTCAGCGAGGCTCCGGCTTTGGAGTTGGCGAAACGGATGCGGGATTATGGCGTTAAAAGCATAATTTACACCGATATCGCCACGGACGGCATGCTCGGAGGGCCTAATATCGAGGCCATGCGAGAGATGAAAAATAATGTAGATGTAGAAATCATAGCTTCCGGCGGCGTGTCTTCGATAGACGACGTGCGTAGATTGAAAGAAACGGGCGTTGAAGGAGCTATTATAGGCAAGGCGCTGTATACAGGCGACATAGATTTAAAATTGGCGATAGAGGAAGGAAGATAAGAAATGGAATTTTTAAACGATCTCAAATTTGATGAAAAGGGGCTTATTCCCGCAGTGGCGCAAGACGCCGTCAGCGGCGAGGTTCTTATGCTTGCGTATATGAACGAGGAAAGCATAAAGAAGACGATAGAGACCGGACATGCGACATATTTTAGCCGCAGCAGAAACGAGCTTTGGGAAAAGGGCGCGACGAGCGGGAACTATCAGGACGTTGTGGATATGTACGTCGACTGCGACGGCGACGCAATAGTAGTAAAGGTCAGACAGACCGGATCCGCTTGTCACACAGGAAACAGATCCTGCTTTTTCCGTAAGGTCGTAGACGGAAAATTGATTGAGATCCCTACCGGATTAGCGGCGAGACCGGGAATTTTATACGATGTGTATAACGTTATAGTCGATCGTGTAAAAAATCCGAAAGAAGGCTCGTATACGAATTATTTATTTGAAAAGGGTCTGGATAAGATGCTTAAAAAGGTCGGCGAAGAGTCTGCGGAGGTGATTATCGCCTCCAAAAACCGCATTAAAGCCGAAGTTCAATATGAAACGGCGGATCTGCTGTATCATTTATCAGTCGTTCTCGTTGAAGAGGGGCTTACATGGGACGACATATTCGTCGAGCTTCAAGGTAGATATAAATAATTTTTGGAAAAAATAATTAAAATACATAATTTTATAATTTGATTTAGGAGGAACATGGAAATGATCGGGATTGAACATGTAGGTATATTCACCAAGGACACGGCGGCGCTAAAGGATTGGTACATGGATATGTTCGGCTGGAAAGTCGTTTACGACAACGGTAAGGGAACATATTTTCTAAAAGCCGACGACGGTTCGATGGTAGAGTTCGGTATGACGGATATCGACGGCGGAAAGCATGAGCTTAAGGCTTCGGGAATAAGGCATCTTGCGATTTCGGTCGGTACGGACGAGTTTGAAGCGCTTGCAAATAAGCTTAAGGAAGCGGGCGTTAAGGTCATAACCGACGCCGCCGTTAACGCGAAGGGGATCGGAACAATGTATTTTGAAGATCCAGACGGCAACGTGCTGCACCTTATAAGCAGAGAGAATCCGCTTTAATAACGACATTAAGATTCAAACGTAGATGAGGCCGAAAACGGCCTCGTCTACGCCAACATTATATTTAATGTTATTTTATATTTGGGTTGTGATATAAAATGGACAAGGATAGAAAAAATAAAAGTAAATCATTTTTTAGAGACGCAAAGGTGTCGATCGCAACCTTGTGTTTTTGTATTATTACAATTATCGTTATTGGCGTATATGTATCAGGGTTATTTCTTATAACCGGTAGTACGGACGCAAATAGCGCCGCGAATAATACGGATACAAATCATGCAATAAGTTCGCAGGAACCGACGTCTACTGAAGATGGCGCCGCCAATTATGGAGGATTCTTTGATTCCGACAGTTCTGCGGTTACCGCGCCGCCAAGCGAGACCCAAGCGGCAGACGACAGCGCGGACTATTTGGAAAAAGGGAAGGAAGAAGAAGCGGCCTTAGAAAGCGTAGACGATAAAATAAATATAAACACGGCTACGGAAAGCGAGTTAATGCTTTTAGACGGCATTGGGGAAGTTTTATCCAAGAGAATCGTTGAAACGAGAGAAAAGATCGGCGGATATAAGACGATTTCCGATATCATGCAAGTACCCGGAATCGGCGAGGGGCGTTATGCTAAAATCAAGGATTATATTTGCGTTGAATAGTAGAACGCATAAAGAGGAGATTTAACAATGGGATTATTCACAAGAGGATTAGGCAAGCCTGGAAAAGGAATAGATGCAAACGCTCCGGAAAAGCGAAGCTTTTTCCGCTTTTTTGATATATTTTTCAGAAAGTTTTGGCATTTTGTAAGACTAAATATTTTATATGTGGTTATGTGTATTCCCACGTTTATAATAATATTTGTGCTGTCGTCGCTTATATCGAATTCGTTTTTTGATGCGAGCGGCGTTATAGATACTCTGAATTCCGTTGGCGAAAGCATGGCCGCCGCTTCGGAGAGCGGAACTACGGCTGAAATGTACACAAGCAGGCTGGTCGTATTTTTCGACGTATTGATCAGGTTCGGCTTTTCCTTTTTATTTATGGCATTTTGGGGAATGGGTCCGGTATCCGCAGGTCTTGCGTATGTGCTCAGAAATTGGGCGAGAGAGGAACACGCCTGGGTATGGGCGGATTTTAAAGACGCGGCGAAGTCAAATTTTAAGCAGGCCGCCGTTGTTTTTATAGTGGATGTAATAGTATATATAGTGTTCTTTTCGGCTTACATATTTTATAGTAGGGCGGGCGGCGCGTTGGCGTACGTCAATTATTTGCTGCTCATTATTTTGCTTATATATACTATGATGCATATGTATATATACCAATTAATGGTGACCTTTAAGCTTTCTTTAAAAGATCTATACAAGAACGCGTTGATATTTGCGATAGGCAAGGCGCCGTCTAATTTATTATATTTATTTTTAATGGCAGTTGTAAATATAGGTCCGATATATTTAGCGATACTTCTATCGGGAAGTTTTTCGCTTATCGTGTTCGTTGTCGTATTGCTCCTCGAACTGCTTATTTTACAGACGTTATCAGCGTTTATCGCCGCGTTTGGCGTTAATAAGAAAATACAGAAGTATATGCTGACGCAGTATGACGTGACTGTGAAGCGCGATAAATAAAATTGAGTTATCAAATGGAACATATGTAATAATTTAATAGAAAGCGAGTCGTTAAAATTGTATATAGAGAAAATTAAAAATTGTAATGATATAAAACAATTTCATATTGACGAGCTGCCGAAAATAGCCGGCGAGATCAGAACGTTTTTAATTGACTCGATTTCTAAAACCGGAGGTCATTTAGCGTCGAATTTGGGAGTCGTAGAACTTACGATCGCCCTTCATTACGCTTTTGATTTAGAGAACGACAAGATCGTTTGGGACGTCGGCCATCAAGCTTATACGCATAAAATATTGAGCGGCAGAGCGGATCGATTCGATTCCCTCAGGCAGTTTGGCGGGATAAGCGGCTTTCCTAAATGCGAAGAAGACCCGTCCGACGCGTTTAACACCGGACACAGTTCCACGTCTATTTCGGCGGCGCTCGGTTTTTCCGTTGCAAACGAGCTTCAGGGGAAAAACAATTATTCCATAGCCGTCATAGGCGACGGAGCGATGACCGGAGGTATGGTCTACGAAGCGATGAATAACTGCGGAAAGAAAGCGAAAAAATTAATAGTGATACTAAACGACAACGGTATGTCTATATCAAAGAACGTTGGCGTAATGTCCGGTATGCTTCAGAAATGGAGGAGCAAGAACAGTTACTTTAAGCTGAAAAAGGACGTTAAGACTGCGCTTGACAGTATACCCGCGATTGGAACTCCGGTTAAAAGCAAGATCACAAATCTTAAGAAGGAAATAAAGCGTATAATAGTCGAAAGCAGGATCTTTGAAGATTTCGGCTTTAAATATCTCGGTCCGTTAGACGGACATAATATAAGCGAGATGCTGACGGTAATGGACTACGCCAAGACGTTAGACGAGCCTGTTCTCATACACGTCCATACGGAAAAAGGGAAAGGATACGTTCCGGCGGAGAGCGCTCCGCCTCTTTATCATAGTATAGGAAAGTTCGATGTGGGCACAGGAAAACCGCTTACAATTGTTAAAAATACATGGTCGAATTATTTCGGAAGATATCTTTGCTCGATTGCTGAGAAAAATAACAGAGTTGTGGCTATCTCGGCGGCGATGCCGGACGGTACGGGACTCAGCGGTTTTCAGAGGTTATATCCGAAACGTTTTTTCGACGTAGGGATAGCGGAGCAGCATGCGGTAACGTTTGCGGCGGCGCTTGCTAAATCCGGACAAGTTCCGGTGTTTGCGGTGTATTCGACTTTTTTGCAGCGCGGTTACGATCAGATGTTGCATGATACCGCGCTTCAGAACGCGCACGTAGTATTCGCGATAGACAGGTCGGGTCCCGTCGGCGACGACGGCGAGACGCATCAGGGCGTGTACGATCTATCTTATCTTCTGCATATGCCGAATATGAAGGTATTCTCCCCGTCGAACGAGCTGGATTTGAGAGAAATACTAAGTTATGCGGTAAACGTCTGCAACGGTCCCGTAGCTATACGGTATCCGCGAGGAATGATAACCGAATTTAAAGACATAGACTTTTTGTCCTATAATAGATCGCCGCTTAAACCCAATATAGTGGTCGACGACGGAGGCGATTTAGACGCTGCGATTCTATCTGTCGGAGTATGTTTAAACGACTCTCTAAAAGCGGCAAGGGCGCTCCAGGAAAAGGGCAAAAAAATTGCCGTTATCGATATTAAAGGCGTAAAACCAATAGATATTAAAACAATAGAAGGATTTATCGAACGAGCCGCAATAACGGCGACGGTCGAAAACAATGTTGTTATAGGCGGATTTGGAGAATATTTGGAGGGTATAGTTAATAAGAAAATCTTAAAGTTCGCCTATCCGGACGAGCCGATCGTTCAGGGGAATGTGGAGCAGCTAAAAAAGAAATATGGACTTGATTATAATTCAATTTATGAAAAAATAGAATTGGAGCTATTGCAATTGCTTTAATAAGCTATTTTTGAGTAATATGTAGATACTAAAAATTTTTTTAATTGACGTTTGCATTGCAGAGCATGAGGAAGATAAAATGGCGAAGAGAAGACTGGATCAATATTTGGTCGACAAAGGATTAATTAAGACGAGAAGCATGGCGCAGTCTATGATTATGGCCGGAGAAGTATACGTAAACGGTCAGAAAGCGGCTAAGGCCGGAGAAATGATTAAAGGCGACGAGAGGATCGACATCAAAAGCAAATCGGCTAAGTTTGTCAGCAGAGGCGGTTTAAAGTTGGATAAGGCTATAAATGCGTTTGATATAAAACTGGACGATTGTATTTGTATGGATATAGGGGCTTCGACTGGCGGATTTACAGACTGTATGCTTCAAAATGGCGCGAAAAAAGTATATTCCATAGACGTTGGGTATGGTCAGCTCGCGTGGAAGCTTCGCGGAGACGAGCGCGTTATTAACATGGAAAGAACTAATTTCAGATATGTTACCAAAGAACAGATACCTGACGAGATAGACTTTTTTTCGGTTGACGTATCGTTTATTTCGCTTAAATTGATCCTGCCTCCGGCATATGATTTATTAAAGGACGGCGGGCGCGGGGTTTGCTTGATCAAACCGCAATTTGAAGCCGGAAGAGAAAAGGTTGGCAAAAAAGGCGTGGTTCGCGATAAGAAAGTACACATAGAAGTTATTGAAAACGTAGTGAGCTTTACCCGGGAAATAGGTTTCTCAGTAGTTGGTTTAGATTTTTCTCCAATTAAGGGACCGGAGGGGAATATAGAGTATCTTATGTATATTTCTAAAGCTGACGGTTCAGAGTCCGGTATAGTCGAATTTAACGTAGAGGAATTAGTTGAGAACTCGCATGAGCTTGACAAAATGGCGTGATAGCCGCATAATATATATGGGATATTTAATAATTCGGTATGGAAACAATTGTATAGGAAAACTTAGATATGATTAGAATGAATAAAATTGAAAACGTAGCTTTGGTACCTAATACTTTAAGAGACGCAGACTTGACCGAGACGTATAACGTGATCGAAGCGCTTGGCAATTATAAAATAACGATCCTGATGGAGGACTTTTTTAAAGACTTGCTAAGCAGAGAGCGAATCATGGATTCAAAAGCCGATTTAGCGTTTTTGCCTAAAGCCGATATGTTAAAGAACGCGGATTTTATTATCGCCCTTGGCGGAGACGGAACTATAATTGAACTTGCCGTTGATTCGGCGACGTATTCGGTTCCGATCGTGGGGATCAATATTGGCACGTTGGGATTTTTAGCTCAGGCGGAAAGAGGAGATACTTCGATCATCGATAAGATATTCGCCGGGAAATATAGGATCGACGAGTGCATGATGCTCGATGTTTGCGTTATTCGAGATGGAATAGAGAGATGTAAGCATATAGCGTTAAACGACATGGTAATATCCGGAGACGAATATAAAATGCTGAACGTATCGGCCGACGTTAATAACGTTAATATGGCGCAGTATTCGGCCGACGGTTTAATAGTCGCAACGGCGACCGGCTCGACGGCGTATTCGTTGTCGGCGGGAGGCGCGGTCATGTACCCGGATCTTGACGCGATGATCGTTACGCCTATTTGTCCGCATACGCTGAAATCGCGAAGCACGGTAATACCGGGAAGCAGCTTGGTCAGTATTTGTACGGTTCCTCCGTATAGGACGGACGCGGTCGTTCGCGTAGACGGTAAAATAGTATGTAAATTGCATGAAGACGAATATATAAATATTACAAAATCTCAGCGTTCAACGTTGCTCATCAAGGACGAATCGGCGAACTTTTTCGACGTGCTTCGCAGAAAGCTGTCCGATTAGATCGTTAAACGCCTATAACGGTTATTTGGGAACTATTAGAGTAATATTTGTGGATAATACGAAGGTGAACTAAATGCTTATAGAGTTACATATAAAAAATATCGCTATTATCGAAGAAGTCAATATTGAGTTCGGCGGCGGTTTTAACGTTTTGACCGGCGAGACCGGCGCGGGAAAGTCGATACTTATAGATTCGATCAATATGGCTATAGGCGGTAGAGCGAATAGGGAACTTGTGCGGACGGGAGCCGAAAAGGCGACGGTAGACGCGGCCTTTGAAGTCAGTCCGTCGGGCGCCGACTATCTCGAAGGGTTCGGCGTTGAAGCTGAAGACGGGATAATAGTGTTAAGTAGGGAACTGTCCGCGGACGGTAAAAGCAAGAGCAGAATAAACGGCAGAATAGTTCCGCTCAGCGTAGTCAAAGAGGTAGGAGCTAAACTTATCGCAATACATGGTCAGATGGATAACAGAGGCCTGCTTCAGCCGCGTAATCACATTGATTTTGTCGATAAGTATGCAAACAACGCCGAACTTTTAGCCGAGTACAGGGTGAGATATAATAAAGTCAAAAAGATAAGACAACGCTTAAACGAGATCTCGACGGACGAGACGGAGAAAGAAAGACGACTCGATTTGATCAGGTTTCAGATGAATGAAATAGAATCGGCGAATTTAACTCCGGGAGAAGAAGAGGAACTGGAGAAAAAAAGAGAGATGTTTCAGAATCTGGAGACTATAGTAAGCGGAACGAATTCTGCCTATGAAAATTTATACGGCGATATGGATAATACTTCGGCTTACGATCTGATCTCGGACGCGGCAATGAATTTAGAAAAGGCCGCGGCTCACGACGAGTCTTTAAATGCAAATTTGGAGACGTTAAATTCTATTGTCGCCGATTTGGAGGACGTGTCGCATAATTTAAAGAGCTATTTGGACGCGGTCGACTATGAAAGCGGAGAGATCGAATATGTAGAAGATCGTCTTTCGGTAATTTATGATTTGAAGCGTAAATACGGAGCAAGCATAGAGGCGATATTGGAATTTTATGATAATATTTCCAAACAGGCCAATGATATTACCAATATGGACGAGATAATAGCGGAGCTTAAAGATGAATTATCGGTCGAAGAAGAGGCGATGAAAATTTCGGCTGAAAAATTAACTCAGTCGAGGATCGCCGCAGGGAAAAAGCTTTCGTCTAAAATTATGCGGGAGCTTGCGGATCTCGATATGAATAAAGTCAAATTCGACGTTAGGATAGACAAGACTGATTTTAATATAAACGGAAACGACGATCTGGAATTTATTATTTCCACCAATCCGGGCGAAGGGATGAAACCTCTTAGCAAAATCGCTTCGGGCGGAGAGATGTCGCGTATCATGTTGGCTATAAAATCTATCCTATCCGACAGCGACGATATCGAGACGCTTATATTCGACGAGATCGACACCGGCGTAAGCGGAAGAGCGGCGCAAAAAATAGCGGAAAAGATATGTATGCTCTCTAAAAATAGACAAGTGTTGTGTATTACACATTTGGCGCAAATCGCCGGTATGGCGGATACGCATTTTAAAATTGAGAAAGATGTTTCGCGTGAAACAGTTTGCACGTCGGTAAGCAAATTGAGTGAAGATGAACGAAAAGAAGAACTCGCTCGTATTATCGGAGGCGTAACCGTTACCGATTTAACTCTAAAAGCAGCCGAAGAAATGCTGAATCTCGCCGAGGAGTTAAAAGCTAAACGTTAGAAAAGATTTTTTGGACAAAATTCAAGGCATAAGAACGCTATAATTATAATATAGCGAAGTTATTATAGGTGATTAAAATGGAACAACAGGGCTATGTGATTGAAGCTAAAAACGGAGTCGCAAAAATTAGGGTTAACAGAGAGTCGGCTTGCGGCGGTAATTGCGTAAGCTGTAAGGGGTGCCCCTCGTCTGCGATTATCATAGAAGCTAAGGATGAGATCGGATTAAAAAGGGGCGACAGCGTTACCCTTTATGAAGATTCGTCTAAAGTGATAAAATACGCCGTTATAGGCTATGGGCTCTTAGCGGCGCTGATGTGCGTAGGAGCCGTTATCGGATACAACGCGACCGGCAGAGATTTAATGGGATTGCTCGGCGCGGCGTTAGGATTGGCTATCGGCGTCGCGGCGGTTAAATTGTCTTTTAGAAATGTGGAGTCAGATTTTAAGATAAAAGGCGTTAACAGACCAAGCGAAGCGCAAAGTATTGAGTCGGACGATAAATAATGCGTTAGAAAGAGATAAATGATTATTATGGAAACATTTGTTGAACCTAAAAGAGTAACTGTGGTAACAGGACATTTTGGCAGCGGAAAAACTGAATTTGCAATTAATTATGCTGTAAAGCTCAAAAATATGGGTAAAAAAGTTACAATTGTAGACTTTGATATAGTTAATCCATATTTTAGGACGAAGGATGCGGAGAATGCTCTTAATTCTTTAGGGATCGATGTGATATCTCCCGCTTTTGCAAATTTAAATATAGAAAATCCAATGCTGCCGCCGGATATCAATAGGGTCTTTGACGATAAGGAAAGCTATGTTGTATTTGATGTTGGCGGCGATGACGACGGAGCCGTTCCGCTCGGAACATATTATAGATTTTTTAAAGACGAAGATTATGATATGTTTTTTATTATTAACGAGCGGCGATTACTGACTCAGACCGTTGAAGATATTTTTTGCGTTATGGATAGTATTGAGAGTGTATCGAGACTTAAAGTCACGGCTTTGGTCAATAATACTCACTTAAAAGAGTTAACTACCCCGGAAATTATATGTAAAGGTCAAGAACTTGTCGAAGAATATTCAGAAAAGACGGGATTGGAGCAGAGATATATTTCCGGTAAAGAAGAAATATTATATAAATTACCGGATAAATATAAAAAATATTTATATCCAATGAAATTGTATATAAATTTAATGTTTTAAGCAGTAGATTTATAAAATAGTATAGACAATAAGGAGGAGAATTGAAGTGCCGAAAGTTACGTTTAGAGAGGATCGGTGTAAAGGTTGTGGACTTTGCATTTCTGTGTGTCCTAAAAAAATACTTTACCTTGAACCGGAAAAAATTAACGATAAGGGATTTCATCCCGCGGCTGTATCAGATCAGGACAAATGTATAGCCTGTACGTTTTGCGCGACCATGTGTCCGGACTGCGTAATTACTATTGAGAAATAGCCGCATAAAATCGACTGTAATTAAGATCCGGCTGTTTTAAGATCGCAGTACTTTATGACGGCGGAATTTGACGATAAGTCATAGGTTTTGATTTATCATTTATAATTTAAATTAATATGCTAATAAAAATTATATAACGGATATATTAAACCGTAGAATGGAGAAAACAAATGGGAAATAAAGTTTTAATGAAAGGTAACGAGGCGCTTGCCGAAGCGGCGATAAGGTGCGGCTGTCGGTTCTTCTTTGGATATCCGATAACGCCTCAAACCGAACTGGCGGCTTATATGGCAAAAAAAATGATTAAGAGCGGAGGAACGTTTCTTCAGGCGGAGAGCGAGATTGCGGCGATCAATATGGTTTATGGAGCAGCGGGAGCCGGAGCGAGAGTCATGACTTCTTCGTCTAGTCCGGGTATAAGCTTAAAGCAGGAGGGTATATCATACATAGCCGGGGCGGATCTCCCGTGCGTGATAGTAAATATAGTCAGAGGCGGTCCGGGGCTTGGCGGAATACAGCCGGCGCAGTCTGATTATTTTCAGGCAACTAAGGGCGGTGGTCACGGCGACTATCATCTTTTAGTTTACGCACCGTCTTCGGTACAGGAGCTGGCCGATTTGATTTCTAAAGCCTTTGATAAGGCCGACGAATATCGCATGCCGGCTATGATAATGGGCGACGGAATGCTCGGTCAGATGATGGAGCCCGTTGAGTTTAAGGAGCCGATCTCTCCGGAGGATCTGCCTGAGAAGGAATGGGCTACGACCGGTACGAAAATGAAGAGGAAAAAGAATATAATAAACTCTCTTTATTTAACGCCGGAGGAGCTTGAGGACTTAAATATTAAAAGATACCAAAGATACGACGTTGTAAAGCGGAACGAGGTCATGTGCGAAGAATATTTGACCGGCGACGCGGATATAATAATCGCCGCGTACGGAACAATAGCAAGAATAGCTATGTCGGCGGTCGATATGGCGAGACAGAAAGGCATAAAGGCCGGTCTTATCAGACCGATCACGCTTTGGCCGTTCCCTGAAGAGGCGTTTAAGAAATATGCTGATTCTGCAAAATGCTTCTTATCGGTTGAGATGAGCATGGGGCAGATGGTCGAAGACGTAAGACTTGCAGTAAACGGGAAAGCGCCGGTATACTTTTACGGAAGAACAGGCGGCATGGTTCCCGAACAGGAAGAAATACTCGCTAAGATCGAGGAACACGCGAACGCTTGAGCGGCGCGAGCTGACGACTTTGTTTTGAAAATGAAAAAGGAGATCTGATTAAAATGGAAAAAATATTTCAAAGACCCCATTCTTTGAGCGACGTGGTATTATCGTACTGCCCCGGCTGCACTCACGGAGTGGTAAATAGATTGATCGCCGAAGTTGTCGACGAGATGGACATGGAAGGGCGCACGATCGGCATCGCTCCGGTTGGATGCAGCGTTACGGCTTATAACTTCTTTGAGTTCGATATGCAGGAAGCAGCTCACGGAAGAGCTCCGGCGGTCGCTACGGGTATTAAGCGCGTCCACCCAGATAATCTTGTTTTTACATATCAGGGCGACGGCGACCTTGCGGCGATAGGAACGGCTGAAACCATACATTCAGCGGCTCGCGCTGAGAATATATCGATCATATTTATAAATAATACAATATACGGCATGACCGGCGGCCAGATGGCGCCGACGTCGCTTGTGAATCAGGTGACTCAGACAACGCCGTATGGACGAAAAGTAGAGAATCAAGGATATCCGGTGCATGTTTCGGAAATGATTTCGACTATAAAAGGCGCGTGTTATGTAGAACGCGTTTCGGTTGACAGCGTGCCGAACATTAGAAAGACAAAAGCGGCTATAAGAAAGGCGTTTGAATGTCAGATGCAGGAGAAAGGATTTTCACTTGTCGAAGTGCTGTCTACCTGCCCCACAAACTGGGGACTGAGTCCGGTCGAATCGCTCGAGAGGATCAGAAAGGAAATGATCCCGGAGTTTCCCTTGGGCGTTTATAAAGATTTAACGGATAAGGGAGGGGTCAGATAATGAAACAGAGCATAGTTATCGCAGGATTTGGCGGCCAGGGAGTTTTATTTTTCGGTAAGACTCTCGCTTATCTTGGCATGGATCTCGGAAAAAATATATCATGGCTTCCTTCTTACGGTCCTGAAATGAGGGGCGGTACGGCCAACTGTACGATCATAATTTCAGATAATCCGATCGGTTCGCCTATAACTTCAAAACCGGACGTTTTGATCGCTATGAATAAACCGTCTTTGGAAAAGTTCGAGAGTAAGGTTAAACCCGGTGGATTAATTATAATAGACAGCTTTTTGATCGATAAAAAAGTTGATAGAGACGACGTTGAGACAATATATATTCCCGCGATGAAGATCGCCAACGAGTTGGGGTCTGAAAATCTTGGGAATATGGTAATGGCGGGAGCTTATTTAAAAGCTCAGGATTACGCCGGTTTAGAAGATTTAGAAAAGAGCGTAAAAGCGCATACCCCGGCTTCAAAGGAAAAACTTTTGGAACAAAACATTAAGATGATTAAGGCAGGTTACGACTACCAGGTATGTTAATATCGATTTCAAATTTACACAAGTATTTTGGAGAGTTTGAGGTATTAAAAGACGTGAATTTGACCATAGAGGATCGATCCCGCTATGGTCTTATTGGCGTTAACGGAGCCGGAAAGTCTACTCTTTTGAGCATAATCAACGGCGAGCTCTACTATGAGGAAGGACAGGTATATAAAAGTCCTCAGCTTTCAATAGGATATTTAAAGCAGAATACAGGACTCAACCGAGAGGCTACGATACTCGAAGAAATGAGAAGCATATTTTCCGACGTTTTAAAAGCGGAGGAGGATATGAGACGGCTTGAGATTGAAATGGGAAATATCAGCGATCACGACGCGGATGAATACAAGATCGTTGCCGCAGAATATGCGAAACGTCAGGCGTATTTTGACAGTAAGGACGGGTATAATATCGACGTCAAAATAAAAACCATACTCAACGGTATGGGATTTAAGGATAAGGATCTGGATATGGAAATAAGTTCTTTATCCGGCGGCGAAAAGACGCGTTTGGCGATCGCAAAGCTCCTTTTGGAGGAACCTAATTTGCTGATTTTGGACGAACCTACGAACCATTTGGATTTTAAAACCCTCAATTGGCTTGAGGAATATTTGATAAATTACAAGGGTTCGCTTTTGATCGTCTCGCACGACAGGTATTTCTTGGATAAGACGGTAGATAATATTTTTGAGTTGGAGAGAGGCCGGCTGACATCCTACAAGGGAAATTATTCTAAATATCTTATACTTAAAGAAGAACGAAAGCAAAGACTTTTAAAAGAATACGAGGCTCAGCAGAATGAGCTGTCGCAGCTTCAGGCTTATGTCGATAAAAATATCGCAAGAGCTTCGACTTCGGCGAGCGCAAAATCGAGGCTTAAAACTATTGAAAACATGGATATAATAGATAAGCCCGACGGCGATTTAAAGAGGATCAAGCTTAAGTTCGATATAGTGAGGGAACCGTACAAAGACGTTTTAACGGTCAGCGACTTAGACGTTTGCGTGGGTGAGGAGAAAAAGACGATATGTCGGAATATAAACCTTTCGGTGAAGCGCGGCGAAAAAATCGCCTTAATAGGCGATAACGGCGTTGGGAAGTCGTCTTTTTTGAAAACGATCTTGGACATAATCCCTCATGAGAAAGGCGAGATAGTTTGGGGTAAAAATACTACCGTCAGTTATTACGAACAGGAAAATCTGAACCTTAACCCTGACAATCTGGCGATAGACGAGCTCTGGGATCGCTTTCCGGATATTCCCGAAGCGAGAATACGCAGAGTTCTGGGCAGCGTCTTACTCACAAAAGAAGACGTATATAAGCCCGTCAAAGTCATAAGCGGCGGCGAGAGAGCAAAACTGGCTTTTTGTATAATAATGCTTGAAAAATCAAACGTCATACTGTTTGACGAGCCGACCAACCACCTTGATCTGCCGTCAAAGGAAATACTTGAGAAAGCGATGCAGGATTACGAAGGGACGCTTATTTTTGTATCGCACGATAGGTATTTACTTAATAAGGTCCCGGATAAAATAATCGAGATGAAGCCTGACGGAGTTCTGGCCTTTGACGGAAACTTTGAATACTATAAAGAGCGTTCGCAGTTCCTTGAAAATCAGACGGCAGAAAAGGCGGCGCTGAATAAAGAGTCAAATAGATCTAATAGATCGTCTGATGAAAACAAAGACGGCGGTTATCGTTCTAAAGAACAACGCAGACTCGACGCTCAGAGAAAGAGCAGGATAAAGGAACTTGAAACTCTTATTGCCGAAAAGGAAAATGAAAACACGGAGCTGGAAACCGATATGGCAAAGGAAGAAGTTTATACCGACTATGTTTTAATGTCTGAAAAGACCGCTAAACTGGACGAAAATACAAAACTTCTTGAAGAATATTATGACGAATGGGCGGAACTTTCTGAGTAGGCGTATATATGTATATATCGATTTAATTAAGTCTTAGCGGTTTTAAAATTTGAGTTTATATTAGATATTACTAAGCGGACAGGCCGAAAGCCTGTCCATTATTATTCTGTTTTTATCATAGATTATTAGTTTTAAAAATAAAACTTATTTATGGTTTTCTGTTTAATATTATTGTTAAGTATATATTTATTAATTTAGTTTATATCCAATGAATTAAATCTAATTTCATGCGCTATCTATTTTTATAATCTCTGGGGTTAAAACCTGTTATTGACTTGAATATTCTCGCAAAACTCGTATAATCGTTAAAACCTGATAGAAAGCAGGCGTCTGTTGCGCTAAATCCGGTAGATATCAGCGCCTTAGCGCTAGAAGTTCTACGAATATTAACATATTTATGAATTGTGTATCCGGTATATTTTTTCATAAGTTTGTTAATGTGGATTTTGTCCATCTTAAGAGCGCTGCTAATTGTATCAAGTGATAAGTCGTCGATTAGATGTTTATCAATGTATTCAAGTATAGGTTTTACTTGAATAGGGATTGTATCAGACATACTTATATTAATTGACATATATTTCTGGTTAAGAAGGATTAGGAGTTTAAGCATATATGAAAGCATCAGTATGTCGCATCCGTAATTATGCTGGTTATATAAAGAAATAATTTTATCAGAAAGAGATAAAAATTCATTAAACTCTACATTATCAAGATGTATTAAATTATTCTCCCCGGGTTTACGGCTATTAAAACAATAAAGGATGTCCGTTTGAGGTGTAGATAGACCCCTAAATATATCAGGATCAAAAATTACTGTAAGCCGTGAAAATGTCATATTATCCTGATTAGGGAATTTATGCATTTCTTCAGAATTTATAATAAGTACGTCGCCGCGTTTTAAATGATATATAGTATCTTCGACATAATATTTTGCCTCAGATTCAAGCATAACGAATATTTCATAAACTTTATGCTTATGAAAGTCATTATTTAGATAGTTAACTCCTGTTGCGTAACTTGCTTGCATTCGCATATTAACATTGAAATTATTTTTTATCATAAGTATCATTCCCTTTATAGCAATCTATTTATATATTTTAATACAAACCTAAATTAATTACAAGTGTAAAAAAATGCATAATTTTTGCATAAAAATGATGATTATATAAATTATATATATGTTAAAATGAAACAAATATATTAGTGCGGAGGTAATTATTATGAAGAAATCTATGGTGATTATGGCGTTAGGAATTATATTGGCTATATTTAACTTTTCCCCAGTTGCTGGGGTTGGAGCAGAAAATTCCAGCGATATATACGTTTCAAACGCCGCTCAGCCCGGAGGAGACGGAAGTATGGAACGACCATACAAAGAAATATCAGCGGCAGTTGAAAAGGCGGCTGAATTAGATAAAGATCAAGATATTACTATTCATATAGCCGAAGGACAGTACGATATATACGAGCCGATTAGTTTAAGCGAGAAACACTCCGTAAACGACGGATATACTCTTAGGTTCATCAGTGAAACTGCGGATTTCTCTAAAGAAAAAATAGGCGGAGCAAGAATCGTCGGGGGAGAAAGGATTGATAACGATAAATTTCAGACCGTTAACCAATCCGATTCGCCATATAAAGACGACATTCCGGTTGAGTATCGCGATCAAATATATGTTGCTCAACTCGACGCTTCTAAAGGAGCTTTTTACACGCTTTACGAAAAAGGCGAGCGTATGGATGTCGCAAGAACCCCGAATAGAAATTCAGAACTTACTAATTCGAGAGGACCATACTTTCATACGGCGTACCGCGATAACTTTGTAATGTATGATCCTAGCGAATTCGACGCCGATCTACTGATAACAAAGAGAGTCGATGGAGTAAAACAGGGGCTTGAAAGTATTTTTGGGGAACTTCAGACTTACATATGGGCAGATACCGGAAATCATGCATGGACAGCGGGAACTGGAGAAATAACTTATCTTGATCCCGCAGAAGCGAAATTTCAACAAAATGCTGGGGGCAGCGGAACAGCTGGAACAAGTTCTGGATATCCTAATAGATTTATTATTCAGAATAATCTGGGGCTTTTAGATACTGAAGGCGAATGGTTTTATGATAAAGATGACGGAAGATTATATATTTGGCCGAGAAATGATATAAATGAATCGCAAATTATTGTTCCGAGGGCGCAACAGTTTATTACAGCCGACGGCGTGCAAAATATTACTTTTGAAGGATTTGTGTTTGCATGCACGGATACAAAAATACCTTTTAAATCCAGTTGGGACCAGGAAAGAGAAGGACAGTATTACGGCGCTGTTGATATAAGAAATTCAGACAATATTAATATATTAAATTGTAATATGCGGCAAATAGGAATGTCAGCTCTTATGTTACAAGACGCCAACAATTCAACAATACGCGGTTGCCTTGTTGAAAATATTGCGTTATCGGGCATTGTAGTCATAGGCGAAAATGATTTAATAGAAAGTTGTCGCGTTAAAAATCCATGCGAGCTTAATCCGAATTTCAACGGCGTTAATATATGCGATTCATATATGACTGTTGCAAGAAACCTGGAGATTTCCGGTTCGAGCAGGTATGCATTAGGTTTTGGTGGAACAAGTTATGCGCATCAAGAGACTGCTGATTATTTTAGAGGCGAATCCAAAGGATCAAGACTTATTATGCAGTATATAAAGATGATGGAGAATGCGCAGGATAGCGGCGATACTGCTCCATTATATACGGTAGGAGCCGGCAATGGATATAATGTTGTAGATCAGTTGCTTTCTATTAATAACCATGCTGATCCGTCAGTTTTGGACAGAGCTCCAGGAGGTATCTATGACGATCGCGACGGAGCAAATACGTTTTATAAAAATATAATGACTTGGGATAACGCGCTTCCTGCATATCGGGAGGATCCGGATAGGGTAGAAAATAGATTTGAAAACGTAAGTTGGCTATATGAGTGGCGTAAAGAGAAATGGGCTATTGACAATATTGATGAAGATGGGAACTGTATTGATCCTAACTATACGGCAGACATCGACTTAGATGGCAAACCCGACGCTCCTCTTGAAAATTTCAAACCGTTTACATTATATGTAAACAATGAAACCGGAAAAGTAACAAACGAGGTTCCCAGCGGAACTACAACAGTAGAGCTAAACGAAAATAGAGATAAAGCGACAGTTAAAGCCGGAGAGAATATAGACAATGCAAGTCTCATTATTGCGGGCTATGATAATGGTATACTTAAAACTATCGACATAAAAAATATTACACTAAAAAATGGAGAAACTGGCGTTTTTCCTGTTGATATTGAAAACACCGAAACAGTTAAAACTATGCTTTGGAACAGTATTGAAGGCATGCGGCCTCTGGATAACATTGCAAACGATACTAACTACACTGCATATGATTTGGGTGTTGTTGCGATACAAGGATTTTATCGTTCGGACAACACAAAATCTCACAGTAACACCGGAACGGTATATGATGAAACAGCAGAACCGATAAAATTCGACGTTGAAAAAATCGAGATGAATAAGATTGGCCTTAATGAAAAATTTCCTACAGAATTTTTGTATAACGTAGACCATGTTGTTGAAGCCGATGATTCAAAAATACTCTACTCGTCTGAAGATCCATGGAAAATAGGCACTCTTGATCTTTGGTCGGATCAAGGCGGAGAATTACCCGCATGCGATGAATGGATATTAAACGAGATGGAAGACAAACCTTATAAACAGGCGCAAAAAGATAATGCGTACACAAAATTTACAACATATGGTAAGCAGATTTCATGGATTGGAGATTTAAACGGTGGCAGCGTCAAATTTTATGAAATCAAAGATAAATATGAGTTTGGCGAACCTGTAAGCGGAGAAACCGAATTAGAGATACAGCCGACAAATGTTATCGAAAGAGAAGATGGCACAACAGAATATGAGTTTAATATGTTTGATTTTTCGAAATCGCATACTATAATGGCTATTGTTTCAAAAGGCGTTAAGTCATATGGTTTTGAATACAATGAAAATCCTGAGGCTATATCGGATCCATTTGAGTATGAGGACAGAATTCAGTGCGTACCTTCAAATAAGGCGATTGAGGTTTTAGGCGTAGACTTTATCGAAGATGAGTCAAGCGTATCGGCTGAAAATAAAATTATGTATCCTGAATACGAGCAAGTTGTAGACTACTATTCGGCTAAAGATCCTTTGGTAAAGGGAATATATTCAGGCGCGTATCTTGTATATGACGTATCGGAATATGATCTTAGCGATATAACGGGCGTATCAATTAGGATGTCAAACGCTTCTTCTATGACGGATCTTGATTCTGTATACATTGATATCCGTGAAAATAATCCATATGGGCGTCTTCTTGGTTCGGTCAAATATACGCGCTCTGAAGCGACGAATCGTTTTAGAAACACAACGGCAAGTATAAAGAAAATTTCAGAAGGAGTTACAAAGCTTTGTTTAGAAGTAAGGAGCAGTTCGGGAGCAGAAATGTATTTAAATAATTTTCTGCTGCTTACGTCTCCGACGCCTACAGTAATCGAAAATAATGGTAGTTATACTGTAACAATGAATGTGAAAGATTACCAGACAAGACCCAATTATTCAAAGGGTAAACTTATAACTGCGCTTATTCAGAATGGCGAAGTTCAGGGGGCTACTGCATCGCTTATAAATGAAGATTTAATTTCGCCATCAACGCCTGTGACTTTCACAAGTTCTATTGAAGGAAGCGGAGACTTGGAAATATTATATTACGATACGCATCAAGGCGTATACGCTTATCGTTATAGCGATGGAGAAGTAACTCAAGTAGATGTTTCGGAATCCACCATCATGAAGCATATTATATATGAGTCGGATGATGGATCGATACATATTCCTTTTGACCTTAAAAGCACAAATTTAACGAAAGGTCAGATTGAAGAGTATAATTTAAACGAAACAGAACAAGTATCGCTTGAGTGGAAAGATGGGATTTTAAACAATGTATATTACACGAATTTTGATCCTGTCAAGACAGTACGCATAGTTAGTGAGAATTTTGCAAATAAAGAGATCTCTGTAACGAGTATGTCAGATTTACAGCCTGTAGAATTTGAAGCGAATGACAATACTGTAAGTTTTACAGCTAAGCAAAGTGAAAAATATAAGGTTAGCGTTACGCCTATAAATACTGATGAAATAAAGGTAGAGATAAACGGAACGCCTATTTCGATGAATAATAAAGTTGAAATAATAGGTGATGTTCCAATGATTCCTATTGGAGAAATATTCACAAAGCTTGGCAACTACTCTATTATTCAATATAACGAAGAAAGTAGAGTGATGTTAAGAAACATACATATAGGAAATACTGAGCTTCAAGATTTACCTGAAAATAAAGTATGGAAAAATGGCGACTGGTATGTTCCAGCCACATATCTTGAAGAACGCTTTGGAACAACTAGACTTACGGTTGATTATGCAAATAATATTCTTAGAATAAGATATTTTGAGAATAATCCGTACAGTTATTATAAAGGAATTCAAGCTAAAATAGGCGACGTTGAATATAAAACTTTAAACGCCGCTGTTGTCGCAGCTCAAGAAGGAGATACTGTTGTAGTTGTAGGAGACTATGCGACTTTATCTTCAGCTCCGATAAAGGATAATGTGAGAATAGTTTCAGATGGAGATCGTACAATCAAAGCGTCATATTTTGATTGTAAAAACAAACTTATTATTGGCGATGGTAATAGTGAAAACGGTATACTTACTATAGACGGCAATGGAGGCGGACGCTTTGTTCAGGCGTCTGTGACTGACGGAGTGATTATAAATTCGGATGTAGTCGTTAAAAATTTCAACGGCGATGCAAACGGAGTTATTAAGTCTAATGGAACTGTTACTATTGATGGGGCAACATTTGAAGATATTAGCGGAACTGGTTTTAACGTAGGATATCAGGGTCAAATTTATCTCAAAGGCGACGTGAAAATTAACTCTGATATGGAGGCATATATAGATGCGGGAAAAACAGGCGTAATAAATATTGATGGAACAATAAGCGGCGAAGGGCATATTATACTTGATTATTCAACGCATAATACAGAAAGCTATAATCTTGTGACGTTTAACCAAAAACCTGATGCAGAAGTTCTGTCTCGCTTTATTAACAGCGGCGGAACGGCGACACAGACGCCTAAAGCTGCATTTATGTATGGCGACAAGTTTATCGGAGGCGCGGTTGTTGTTGATGGTAATAATCTTAAACTGACAGCTAAGAAACAGATAAAGGTAGACGATGGCATATCGATTATTGAGTCTGAATGCTCACCGGCGACTTCAGAAAAACCATTTGCGCTTGGAGGTGATATAGCCGGCGATGTTGTGACATTTAAGGTTGACAGTGAAATTCTTGATGCAGAATTGCCAATTATTATAATAGGCGCCGAAACAGAAACTCAGTACGATTTTAACGAAACTTCCGAGTATGGAATTTATACATTTGTCATGGGATCTGAAGCTGTTGAAATTAGAGTTAATTCTGAAATCGAAACTACAGAACCCGAACCGATAGGAACCGTTTTGGTTAACGATATTTTAATAAAATCTGGTGGAGCGGCAAATAAAACCAATACTCTGGATATTGGCGGTAATATAAGTAAGAAATTTGACAATACAGACGGAGATAATTATTTATATCTTGGGGATTGCATCGGCTCAAAAATAAATAATATAGAAATTAAGTTTGCAATGAAACAATGGTTTGGAGTTAACAATGCAAACACTGTCGATGTTGGAATATTACTTGTTCCTGTTGGATACACAAGTATTACTTCAGATAATATCGAGTCAAAGTCTACGGCTGATAATGTAATAAGGTTAACGAACGCGTCGTTTTCACAGAATGAAAATAATACTGAGCCAACGGCTTTAAGCAGTTACATAATGAACAGCGACGGCTCTTCGGAACTTATTAATCCTAGCGATGGATTGGGAATTAGCGTTGTGGAGAGAGGATATACAAGCGGATTTGAGAGCATAGAAGCGGGAGCTAAGTATCATGCTGTATTATATGTTGAGGGCGGTGTGACTAAGCGTGAATTGTTTATAAATACAGTAACTTTTAATTAAAAAAAGGGGGTTTATAATTATTATGCAGAAAATAATTGTTATTTTTATAGCAATCATTGCACAGATTTCTATTTTGACAGGGACAACAGCTTATGCAGAAGAAGGTTCTACTTATGCTTTAGAACCTATGTTGTCAGAGTCAAATTTTTCAGAAAATGTGAATGACGGGCTTGTTTTATGGTATGATTTCTCAGATGTTTCATCCAATATTGTGAAGGATATATCTGATCACGGCAACAATGGTATGATTCCTGAAGGCGCAGGAGTAGTCCAAAAAGTCGGCAACGCTATATCCCTTGACGGAGTTTCACAATATGTGCAATTACCGGATGGGATAACAGATGGCATTGGTGATTTTACTATCTCTTTATGGATGAAAAATATTTCTCGAGCTACTGCGATTCATAACAAACCATTATTTGACTTTGGCGGTAAACTAGGGTATTTACCGCAGTCAAATAGTTCCGGCGGATATAGACAGGGTGTTAATATTGGAGGCATGGTTTACGGTACCGGCAATACTGCCGGTACCGGCGAAGCTGAAACAAGCGCCTGGAACCATCTTACAATAACTCAGCAAGATGGAAAAACGACACTATACATTAATGGTGTTGAAAATGTATCACAAAAAACCATTAAATTATCGCAATTAGGAACCCTGATTAATAATTATATTGGGACAAATTCTAATAAAAATTCTTTCTTTAATACAGAAATTGATGAATTTAAATTATATAACCGAGCGCTATCTTCAGCGGAAGTTATAGAGAATGGTTTTGATGCTTTTGCTAGCGATAAAGAAAAGCTTGATTATGCTGTAAACGCAATAAATATTGACACTAGTGAAGCCTACAGAAAAGATATAGCTTTGCCTATTATTAACCATGACGAGTTTTCCATATCATGGACAAGTTCCGATGAGAGTATAATAACTAACGACGGTAAGATAACAAGACCTGAAAGTGGAATTTCGTCGGCGATTATTACAGCTAATATAACAGTCGGTGGCGAATCGACGTCTAAGAGCTTTGAGATAGATGTTGATAACGTTTATTCTACGGACTATACTCTTAATATAACTGCAGAAAAAGGCGTAGACATATCCGACGGAATGATAGGATTATTCTTCGAAGATATAAATTATGCTGCAGATGGCGGATTGTATGCCGAAATGATAGAAAATCGTTCGTTTGAAGCTATGAAATCTTCTGCATGGAATAAAAAAGAGCCTGAACCAGATTATAAATGGTCTTTATATCCTGCAGACGGCGACGGAGCTGTGATGAAATATGAGAGCGAAGGAGGCATACATGAAAATAATCCTACATATCTCGTTTTTACCGGTGTAGACGGTCAATTAGGATTTTCTAATCATGGTTATGATGGACTTAATATAAAAAGCGGTATGGCGTATAATGTGTCTTTTTGGGCAAAAACAGATGAATATTCAGGAGACGTAAAGATATCGTTTGTTAAAGACGGAGAAGTAAATGGTGAAACAATGATAACAGAAGAGATTACGGACGAATGGAAAAAATATGAGGGAACAATCATTGCAGAGGAGGATGCAAGATACTCGGATTTTGCTGTTGAACTTACAGAGCCGGGAACGGTTAAGTTTGATATGATTTCATGTATTCCGGACGATGCTGTATATGGCGTATTTCGCAGAGATCTTGCAGACATGATTAAAGATATTAATCCGGGATTTCTGCGTTTTCCGGGAGGATGTATAGTGGAAGGTTATGATCTTGATAACAGATATCAATGGAAACTCAGCGTAGGAGGAGTCGAAACTAGAAAGCAGAACTGGACCAGATGGGCGACTCATGCGTCGTATGTAACTCCATACTATAATCAGAGTTTAGGTATTGGTTTTTATGAATATTTTCTTCTTTGCGAATATATTGGAGCCAAACCTGTTCCGGTTGTAAACGTTGGCCTTGCGTGTCAATATAATACTCATGAAGCAGTCGATATAGACAACGAAGAATTCCAACAATATATCCAAGACGCGCTTGATCTTATTGAATTTGCAAACAGTACTGATTTTGAAAATTCCGAATGGGCGCGACTGAGACGCGATATGGGACATCCGGAGCCATTTAATATGGAATTTTTGGGGATTGGCAACGAGCAGTGGGAAGAAGAATATAACGGCGTAAATAACAAGTTTAAAGAAAGATACGCTCGCTTTGAGTCGGCAATACATGAAAAGTATCCTGAAATAAAACTTATAAACACAGCAAGCGCATTTATGAAGGACACATCGAACGAGGCGATATGGGAAGACGCATGGAATTGGATATATAATGAAACAAATCAAAATTCAAATTTCCAATATGCCGTTGACGAGCATTATTATATGACTCCCGATTGGTTTTATGAAAATGTAGATCTTTATGATACATATAACAGGAGCGTAAATGTATTCGCAGGCGAATATGCGGCAAGACTACAGGCTGATTCAAAAGCTAATAATCCGGACGCTAACACGCTTAATACAGCGCTTGCAGAAGCGGCGTTTATGACTGGTTTTGAAAAGAACGCGGATATAGTAAAAATGGCGTCTGCCGCTCCGTTGTTTGCAAGATTGAATTATACGCAGTGGTCGCCTGATCTTATTTGGTTTGATGATGATAAAGCGTATGGCTCTCCTAATTATTATGTACAAAAAATGTATGGTAACAATATGGGGGATTACACATTAAATTCAACATTTGAAGAAGAAAATGAAGAAATATATCAGAGCGTTTCATATGATGAAGATACCGACGATGTTATTATAAAACTTATAAATCGCAGTGATGAAGCAAGGGAAATTAAGATAAATATCGACCCTTCGTATAAAGTAAAAGAAACAGCAAAACTGACGAGTATGTCGGGAGACTATTCTCTTGCTGTAAATAGCATAGATAATACCGAAAATATTATACCTATTGACAGCGTTCTTTCAGGTATATCAAACGAATATGTGTATAATATGCCCGGTTATGCGTTTTCGATTATAAGGATTAATGTGGAGTCAATTACAAATACAGAATCGCGAAAAACTCCAGTTATTCTTTCCGGCGAAATATTTGGTTATACAAAGGCGCAAGACGCGCTTCCGGAGTATGCGTTTGACAATGATATAACGACCTTTTACGACGCCGCTCCTGCAAACGGGTATACCGGAATAAAACTTGACAGCCCAAAGAATATTTCAAAAATAGAATTTTATCCAAGAACAAGCCATAGTTCACATCCGGCAAGGATACAAAATGGGATTTTTGAAGCTTCAAGCGATGGAGAAAACTGGGAAGTTCTATATACGGTACCGTCAGATGCTAACATTCTTATAGATTATAATGTTGTTGAAGAACTAAACAATAAGCTTAAAACGTACACATATTTACGCTATAGAAATCCTGTCAACTGGAATAGCATAGCTGAAATTCGGTTTTATACCGAAGAATTTACGGCTCCATATGTGGCTCAAAATATAGAATGTGTTAGCGAAGTTCCTATTGAATCAAATAGTCTCGAAATGCCATATGTGCCCGAGGGATTTACGATTTCAGTATATTCATCCGATAGCGACGTAATCAATACTGATGGCACAGTAACTCATAAAAACGAAAATCAATATGTAAACTTACGGTTTGCAGTGACCAATGAATCGACTGGAGCGGTAAGCATAACAGACGAATTTACGATCGAAGTTGAAGCCGACCTTGATGAGAAAGGAAAAGTTGAAGCAGATTTGGAAGCGATTACAATTGAGGACTCGGATAACTTAAATCACAGTTTGTTTTTGCCGATAAGCGGAGAATACGATTCGGAAATAACATGGGAAAGCAATAGTGAAGCTGTAACTCTAACAAAAGAGTCGGATAAATGGACGTGCGTCATTACAAGGCCCGAGAGTGGAACAACAAAGGCAGTTCTTACGGCAATCGCGGTAAACGGCGACGCTATGCTGACCAAAGAATTTCCAATAACAATAGCGTCCAAGGCTCAAGAAACAGGATATCTGTTCGTCAGTCACGCCAAAGACGATGAGGCGGTTTACTTTTCATTAAGCCGAGACGGATATAAATTTAATAGAATTAATAATAACGAAGCCATAATAAGGAACACCGCGGCGAGTCTTGGGGTAAGGGATCCGTTTATTTTAAAAGGCGAAGACGGCTATTTTTACATCATAGGAACAGAGATGAAAGCTGTAAACGGTTGGAAGAACAAAAATTTTGTAACGTGGAAATCCGCAGATCTTATTACTTGGACGGATCAGACAATAATACCTGTAGTAGATCAGTACGATCTTACAACAGGCGCAGACGTAGCATGGGCCCCGGAGGCTATATACGACGATGAAAAAGGAATGTATATGATATATTGGTCAAATGGGAAGCTGGACGGTCAGTATATGTGCGGTATATATACGCGCGATTTTAAAACTCTTGAAGGGGAGCCGTTTGTACTGTATAAGGATCAGTCTGGGAACAATAAACCTGTGATTGACGGTAACATTATAAAATCCGAAGATAAATATTATATGTTTGTTAAAGATGAGAACACAGGCGGCCTTTGCAGAGTTGAAAGCGATACGCTCAGCGGCGAGTATGGAAATCTTATTCCGATATTGCAAAATGGCGAACTCGGAGAAGGCAGAGAAGCCGCGGTCGAAGGCCCTAGTATTTATCAACTTATAGACGAACCGTCAAAATATGTAATGGTATATGATCACTTTCAAGTAAGCAATTACGGATTGGCAGAAACAACTGACTTTGAGAATTTTAGTGTTTTAACAGGAAACGAAAGCGTACAAATTAATTCTGAACATCAGGCTAGTCACGGCAACGTAATAAGACTGGAGGAAGCTGATTTTCAAAGATTAAATAAAGCGTACGGGAAATATGAATTTGCTGCACGGCATATTCTTGGCGGTAAGTATGCTGATCCAGACATACAGGCGTTTGGAAATAAATTCTATATATTCCCCACGAGCGACGGATACGCTAACTGGGGTGGAACATATTTTAAGGCTTTTTCATCTACAGACATGGTGCACTGGACAGATGAAGGAATAATACTTGATCTTAAGGATGTTGCTTGGGCGAATGAAAATGCATGGGCGCCGTGCATGGTGGAAAAAAATGGCAAGTATTACTTTTATTATACAGCAGAGAAAAAGATAGGCGTTGCGGTTTCAGATAGTCCGACAGGACCGTTCGCTGATTTGGGTGAACCGCTCGTAACAGACGAAGACATTATCGGTATTGGCAGAGGTCAAATAATTGACCCATATGTACTAATTGACGATGACGGCAGAGCATATTTGTACTTTGGAAATCAAAACATGTTTGTTGTTGAGTTGGGCGAAGATATGACGTCTCTTAAAGGAGAGATTAAAAATATAACGCCAAGCGAAAATCCAACGGGATTTATTGCAGACCAATACATGGAAGGTACATGTGTAACCAAGATAAATGGAAAATACTATTTTTCGTGGTCATGTAATGGAACAACTGATGAAAATTATCATGTAAAATACGGCGTTGCTGATTCTCCAATGGGAACTATCAAGAGAGTGAGCGATGGTAAGGAAAACAGCGGCGATCTTCTCTTGGAAAAAGATGACTCACAGGGTATCTTGGGGGCAGGTCATCATTCGATTGTAAAAGTTCCGGGCAAAGATGAATACTATATTGCATACCATAGATTTTATATGCCGGGCGGAAATGGATATAACCGTGAAGTATGCGTGGATAAGCTTATTGTGAATGAAGACGGCTCGCTTGAACAGGTAATACCAACCACTGCCGGAATACTCAATAAGGTTACGTATAACGGACTTGATCGAGTTTTTGTAACGCCGACGGTTTACGAGGCTAATCGAATAGAACTAAAAATAGAAAATTTAAATGATACTAGTTTAAACGGTACAATTTATGTTGCACAATATAAAGACGGCGTTCTTGTGGACTTATATAGTACAGAAGCAGTCGTAAACAGAGGAGGAGCTAATTATATAGGATTGGATATGGCTATCGAACCCCAAAATGAGGTGAAGGTATATCTTTGGAACGATTTACAGCAACCAATGATGGAGGTCTTGAGCTTTTAGAATAACAGATTTAACTATATACGGAAATAAAAAAATTTTAAATCCTCGCATAAAGTTTTAAAGCTTTATGCGAGGCAAGTTGATATTTTAAAAATATTAATATGCGTATTTTCGGTAATATATTCCTACTTAAATTTGTTTTGATCATTATATTTACATAAAACTATAATTTAATTATCAATCTTCATTATCTTCGCTATGTATCTTAACGTTTGCAAGCGGATTTTTATCTACGGCCTGTCTAAGTCTTTCGCTGTCGACATGCGTATATATTTCGGTCGTACTGAGCTGCTTGTGACCGAGAATTTCCTGCAGATCCCTTATATCCACGCCTGATTGATGCATCAACGTCGCCGCCGTGTGTCTTAGCTTATGAGTCGTATATTTATGCGGGTCAAGTCCTATTTTTTTTACGGTATTTTCAACCACGCGCTGTACTGATCTGGTCGAGATCCGGTTATTTCTTTCTGATAAAAACAAGGCGTTTTTATTGAAAGCCGAGGGATTCTGCCGGTTCCTGACAGGAATATATTGCTTGATAGCGTCTATACAAGCCTCGTTTAAATAGATGGTCCTTTCTTTATCGCCTTTTCCGGTAACTACCAAGGTATTGTCCTGAATATCGGTCAAATCTATCGATACCAACTCGGAAAGGCGAAGCCCGCAGTTGAGAAACAGCGTTAAAATACAATAGTCGCGTTCCGGATTTCTGCTGTCCTGGACGGCTTCCAACAGTTTAAGACTGTTTTCGAGCGTGAAATAATGCGGCAGTCTTTTAGGGATCTTTATCGAATCTAAGTCTGCGGTCGGGTTCTCGTCAAGCAGTTTTTTCTTGTTGCATAGATATTTAAAATACGACCTCAGTGCAGAAATTTTTCGAGCTCTGGTTATATTGGAATTATTTTTATCGCGGTTTAAAAAGTTGACGTACTCGTATACGACGTCTAAATCGACTTTTTTCAGCAAATCTATATCGACGCCCGAAATATCTATCGATTCAAACTCGACGCCCTCGTCAATACTATTAAAATGCATCACCAAGAATCTGTAAAAGGTCCTCAGATCGTAAAAGTATTCGTTAGCGGTATTTAATGATTTGCCCTGAATACTCTCTATGTATATCAGAAACGACTTTAGCGGCTCAGGCGCGTTATTTAAATTGTTCATATAAAAACTCTCCGATTCTTTGTTATTTGAAAAAACCCCTCTACTACATGTCACAAAATTTATATTTTGTGACATGTTTTATATTATACTCTATTTCTCTGTTTTTTGCAATAGCTTTCCAATTTACTTTTCTGTTACAATATTCTTTGGATTATTGTATATAAAAACACAATACCGCCAATGACCGCTGACCGCTTGCGGGGCTTTCAAAGGCGATATTGCAGTATTAATCGTCGCCGGGGTCGTCCTCATACAGAGAATTTAGTATATCGATGATCTCATTATATTCTCTGAGAGCTATATAATCGTATCCGCAGAGCTTTACAAGCTCTTGGATCTCAAAATCGTATTCTTTGAGTCGAAATCTGACAAACCCGTCTATATTCATATTATTTTCTGTTTCAAAAAATGAATTAATTTTTTCTTTTATATACCTTATATGCTCGTCGTAAAATTCTTCGTATAAGATATTATTGACAGTGTTGAATAACTTTTCCTGCTCCGCAGCGCTGAGCGTTTCAAATTTTTTATCAATATGCTTTTTTATGATCTGGGGCTGATATCTGTATATAAGCCAATCCGCCATTATCTCGTCTTTACTTCTATGGTTTAAATCAAGAGCCGATTTGAGCTCGGTTAAATCCTCCTCGCTGCTGACCTTGACAATATTCATATATCTCCACTCCTAAACTAAAAATCTGTATTAATTATACTTCCCCAATCGCTCAGATTTTTATCAGAAGAATTTAAATATTTAATTTTATTTTCTTTCAGAAATTGTAATATATCCCCGCTCTGAGGGTGATTATTTAAATTTCCAAAAAATACCAAACTATCATTTATTGTTCCGCTTGCGCCACCTATAAATCCGTTGGGAAAGTTTTTCAGTTCTACTCCGCCGGAACTGAGCTTTAATACGTTTAAATCGGTATTGCAAACGCTTTTATATATACCGTTATCCTCCGTTATCACGCTGTTTAATCCGGCAATACATACGTTGCATTTTGCGTAGCCCTGATTTACATGAATTATTTCATAATTCATCTTTTTATAATAGCTCAGTATTTTGGGCTCGGTATATTTTGAATTGCATATAACGTACCTGCCGACTCTTGCTACATTATATGCGACGTTTCCCGGATAGGTGAACGTCAGCGGTCTGCTTCCGGTTATGAGCTTAATATTGCAGTTTAGGTTAGCAAATTCGTTACTGTAATAATCGTAAAAACGCGGGTCGGTTATTGCAAGACCGGGGCTTAAGATATGTATCTGTATATCCGGATGTGTATTGACCGGCTCGTATATAAAATCGTTCGGGCAAGAAAATATGATTTCTGTATTCAAGCCCCTAAGAAAATTCAATATTGCCGCGTCTATATTTCTATCAACAATTATCGGCACAAGATCACCACTTTTACATAATATAAAAATACGAGTATATTTTCATATGCTCTTTATATAGATTAGCCGGTCCAGAGTGGATTTATCAGAAGAAATTTACTCCGACCGGCTCGAATATATTTATAACAATCAACACAGACTAACCTCGGTGATGAAAATGTCAAATATAAATTGCTCAGAAAGCGGCTGCGTTTACCAAGTAGACGGAAAATGCAGCCTCAATCAAATCAAAAACGCCAGAGTTTCCGACAATCCGAACTGCATATATTTTACTCCCGCCGATTTAAAAAATCCAGAACAAAATCGGTAAAGATCGTCACGCCGTATTTTAAGCAACTTTCGTCGATCTGGAATTTAGGGCTGTGTATAGGCGCGGTTATACCGCTCTGCTTGTTACCGCAACCCAACTTAAACAACGCCGAGGGTGCTTTTTCTGCAAAATATGCGAAATCTTCTCCGGCCATCGTCGCTTCGCCGCCGTAAATAACGTTTTCCGGCGGTAAATATTTTGAAGCCGACGCGCATATCATTTTAGCTATACTTTCATCGTTTATAAGGGGCGGATATAATCTTATAAATTCATACTCATATTCCGCTCCGTAAATTGAACACACGCCTTTTACGACGTCTTCTATGCTTCTTTCTATATGCTCTCGCACCGACGGTTTGAGTGAACGCGCCGTTCCCTCTATTACCGCGCTGTCGGGAATAACGTTCCTCGCGTTTCCGCTGTGAACGGAGCAGACAGATACAACCGCATTTTCAAACGGATCGGTCGACCGGCTTACAATCAATTGGAGACCTGTTATAATTTGGGACGCTATCAAAATTGGATCGATACAATTCTGAGGCTCCGCGCCGTGTCCGCCCTTTCCGGTTATTTTGATTATAAACTCGTCGGGAGATCCGTATAGAGGACCGGATTTAGTGCGTATCACTCCCGCTTCAAGCTCCGGATCCATATGCAGAGCTGCGCAGGCGTCGATTTTAGGATCGGACATAACGCCCGCCTCGATCATCGGCTTAGCGCCGCCCGTCGTCTCCTCTCCGGGCTGGAACACGAACTTTACGACGCCGTCGAATCGGTCCTTAAAATGAGCGACCGCGCGGCACGTCTCGATCAATATCGCCGTATGCGCGTCGTGCCCGCACGCGTGCATCACTCCCGGAAGCTTAGAAGCGTATTCGCAGCCGGTATTTTCATCTATCGGCAGGGCGTCCATGTCCGCTCGGAGCAATACCGATTTAAAGTCCGAAGGCTTGTCCTTTGATTTAGCCCCTTCCACCACCGCTACAACGCCTGTTCCGCATACTTTATCGGTATAATCTACGCCGATCTCCTTTAACTTTTCGGTTACGTAATTCATTGTGTTAAATTCTTCAAAAGAAAGTTCCGGATTTGAATGTATCCTTCTTCTTATGCTGATAAGTTCGTCTTCCAAAGAATTTACATACCCCTCTATCTCTTTAACAATATCGCAGTTCATATATCACCATATCCTATCTGAAATTTTCTGTTAAGTTTTGTCGCCATTGTTTTTAAAATATTCTATTATATTTTTAGCGCTTCGTTTATCTACAACCTTGCATAACTCTTCATAGCTCGCGTTTTTAATATTTTCGATCGACATAAAATACGTCATAAGCTTAAGCCGTCTCGACTTCCCTATCCCCTCGATGTTATCCAATTCTGACTTAAAACCGGCATTTTCGTGCCTTTTTCTAAAGGCGGTTATTGCAAATCTATGCACCTCGTCCTGCATGCTTGTCAGAAACTTAAAAAGCGCGGAGTCGGGGTCAATATCATATTCAGAGCTTTCGTCGGTAAGACCTCTTGTGCGGTGTTTGTCGTCTTTTACAAGTCCAAATACCGGTATCTCCTCGCCCATAGTGTCGAAGAGTTCTTTTATGGTAGATACGTGCCCCTTTCCTCCGTCTAACAATATCAGGTCGGGCAAGGGCAGGAACTTCGCCTTTTTTTCGTCGAGCTGACCGTTTTTTATGGCGTCCTCTTCCTTGTACGCCCTGCATATCCGGCGATAGATAACTTCCCGCATGCTTTCGTAGTCGTTCGCTCCGACTACCGTCTTTATATTGAATCTTCTGTACGCCGATTTAAGAGGCTTGGCGTTTTTGTATACTATGCACACGCCGAGGCTTTCGGCGCCCGATATATTAGATATGTCGTAGCTCTCTATTCTAAACGGAGGCCGCTTGAGCGACAGCGTCTCGCTGAGAGTCTTTAATATATCGTTTTGCTCGGTCTGCTCCTTGTCGCGCTTAAATTTGTATACGTGCAAAGACTCCTCCGCGTTGTTATTTACCATTTTGACAATCTTTGCCTTTTCGCCGCGCTGAGGTACGATAATATTTACTTTGTAACCCGTTTTATCTTTGAGCCACAGTTCTATTTCGTCCATATCTTCAACAGGAAGCGCAAGCAATATTTCTTTAGGTATATTCGTGCTTGTAAAATAAAACTGCTTTACAAACTCGGACAGAAGCTCGCTCGGCGTGTTTTCGGTATTCTCGAATACATAATATTCGGAGCCGATGACTTTTCCGCCTCTCATATAGAATATTTGAACGCAAATATCCTTGTTTTCCTGGCATATCCCTATTATATCGCGGTTGTTGTCGTCGGTCAGCAGTACTTTTTGCTTTTCGTTTAATATATTGAGATGCTCGATCTTATCCCTCAAATGCGCCGCGCGTTCAAATTCCAGCTTTTCGGACGCCGCGTACATATCTTCAGTAAGCTGTTTGCTTATATCGCTGTATTTACCGTTTAAAACGTCGCCTATTTTTTCAAACAGTTCGGAATACTCTTCTTGTGATATCTTATTATCGCACGGAGCGCTGCATTGCCCTATATGGTAGTATAGACAAGGTCTATCCTTGCCTATGTCGCGCGGGAGTTTTTTGTTACAGGAGCGAACCTTGAATATTTTTTTTACGACCTCGAGCGTTTCCTTGAGGTTGTGAGAACTCATGTACGGGCCGTAATACCTTGATCCGTCTTTTACTACTCTTCTGGTCATATATATCCTTGGATATGCTTCGTTGGTTATTTTTATATACGGATATTGTTTGTCGTCTTTTAGTAGTATGTTATATTTAGGTCTGTATTTTTTTATTAAATTACATTCTAAGACGAGAGCCTCCACTTCGCTGTCGGTCAAGATATAATCGAAATCGTTCACCTGGCTGACCATCGTTATTGTTTTGGGAGTATGCTGCTTGGAATTAATAAAATACGAGCTTACTCTATTTTTTAATACCTTGCTTTTTCCAACATAAATTATCTCATTATCGACATTCTTCATCAAATATACGCCGGGAGACATGGGCAGATTTTTTAATTTGTCTTTTATTTGCGCAAGAGTTTCTTCGGTCATTTTTACCTCCCGTTTAAATTTAATCTAAATTGATGGGTATTTTACGATATAATCTAAAAAGGAGTAAACTGATAAAATCCAGTTTACTCCGATATTTAACATTTGTAGAAGAAACTTATTACGCAAAATTTGAAGAGATCAGCTCAACCAAACTGGAAACAGCGTCCTCTTCGTCAGGTCCCTCTGCAATTATAGTAATATTCAAACCCTTGGTTATGCCCAGCGAAAGAACCCCCAACAAGCTTTTTGCATTAACTCTTTTATCTTCGCTTTCAACCCAGATACTGGACTTATATTCATTTGCTTTTTGAATAAAAAAAGTTGCAGGTCTCGCGTGAAGGCCAACCTGATTTTGAACTACTACCTCTTTCATGTACATAATACCGCTCCTTTTACAAACATAATTGATATTCTTGTTTAACTGTTACCCAGTATTTTTATGATACTAAAATATGTTTGATAAGTCAATAGAAAAAAGTTATATTTTTAATAAAATATTTGTTTATTTTTTTATTGAACATGTAGTATTGACCAATGTATTATATTTTAACAAAGTTATTTTAAACTAAATACAATGATAATCATAAAAAATTCCGTATTTTTGATTCATTTATATATATAAGTTGAATATATAAATTGAAATTTGACAGGGTAAGCGTCGTTAAAATTTTAAGAGATACAATTTTGTAAACAAGCTAAACTTGACATATTCCGTTCGGGGTAGTAAACTTTATTTATAGTTCATAAGAATAATATTTCTTAAATTTTTATACATATGTTAATGTAAAACTTAACCATGCGCCTGAGCCGAAGAAGCGTTCTGCGCGCAAAAAACAATCAGCTCATATTAGAGGAGGGAACGCTATTGGGAATAAAACTCGCTCTCGCCGGAAATCCAAACAGCGGAAAAACTACCATGTTTAACGCGCTGACGGGAAGTAATCAGTATGTCGGAAACAGACCTGGAGTTACCGTAGAGTGTAAGACCGGCGAGCTTAAGAATCATAAGGGCGTCGAGATAGTGGACTTGCCTGGAATATACTCGCTCTCGCCCTATACCGCCGAGGAGATCGTCAGCCGCGATTATATAATAGACAAGCACCCAAACGCTATAATAAACCTTGTAGACGCGTCGAATATTGAGAGAAATTTGTATCTCACGACTCAGCTTTGCGAAACCGGATTTCCGGTCGTTATCGCGCTCAATATGATCGATCTGGTCAGGAAAAACGGAGATAGTATCGACGTAGAAAAGCTTTCGAAATTACTCGACTGTGAAATAATAGAGACGTCGGCGCTGAAACAAACGGGGCTTGCGGAGCTTTCTGAAACGGCGGTAAAGGTTGCGAAAGAAAAAAGGCCCGCGTCAAGCGTATGCAGATTTTCAAAAAGGGTCGAGGACGCTTTGGACAGGATCCAGGATCTAATATCGGACGACGCGGAAGCGATACATATCAGATGGTTCACAGTCAAGGTCTTTGAACGCGACGAAAAGGTCATGAAGCAGCTTACGCTCTCGCAGGATAAGCTGAGTAAAATAGAGCGTATCATAAAAGATTGCGAGGAATTCTATGACGACGACAGCGACAGTATCATAATAAACGAGAGATATAATTTTATCACGAACGTTGTTAGACAATGCGTAAAGAGACACGAACCGGGCAGTCTGCCGGCCGAAAAGATCGACAATATAGTTACCAATCGTATTCTCGCGCTGCCTATATTCGTATGCGTCATGGCGGTCGTGTATTACGTGTCTATTCAGCTTGTCGGCGGCTCGGTCACCGATTGGTTAGAAGGCGTATTTGAAAATCTTGAGGAAATGTTCGGGGGATTTTTGGTCTCTATCAATACTGCGGACTGGCTTGTTAGCCTGGTGGTAGACGGACTTTTAGCCGGAGTGTTGTCCGTGATCTCATTTGTGCCTCAATTGATCGTGTTGTTTTTGTTTTTGGCTCTGCTTGAGGACTGCGGATATATGGCGCGTATAGCGTTTATAATGGATAGAGTCTTCAGAAAATTCGGGCTTTCAGGAAAGTCGTTTATCCCGCTGCTTGTAGCTTCGGGCTGCGGCGTTCCCGGGATAATGGCGTGCAGGACGATAGAGAGCGACAAAGACAGAATGATAACTATCATGGTGACGACTTTTGTACCGTGCGGCGCTAAGCTTCCGATAATCGCTTTGATCTCGGGCGCTTTATTTAACAATTCGGCGCTTGTCGCGCTGTCGGTATATTTGATCGGGGTAGGAATGGTATTCTTATCGGGACTTATACTAAAAAAGACCAGTTGGTTTAAAAGCGAACCGGCTCCGTTTGTTATGGAACTGCCAAGTTATCATATTCCTTCGGCAAGAAACGTTGTAAGGCATGTTTTCGACGAAGTAAAGGCGTTTATCGTCCGCGCGGGAACGATAATATTTGTGGCATGCGGCGTTATCTGGTTCTTGTCTAATTTCTCGTGGGATATGCGTATGGTAGACGCGTCCGAGAGTATTTTGGCAACTATCGGAGGGGTTTTGGCGCCTATTTTCAGACCTTTGGGCTTTGGTCAGTGGCAGATGGTGGTCTCGTCCTTGACCGGCATAGTCGCCAAGGAAAATATTGTTAGCAGTCTTCAGGTTTTATACGACGCGTCCTCCAATATCGAGTTTGCAGAAGTATTTACCAAAGCGGGCGGCTTCTCGTTTTTGGTATTTAATATGTTGTGCTCGCCGTGCGTCGCTGCGATTGCGACGATCAAAAAAGAGATGGGCGGTTATAGATGGATGCTGATCGCGATAGCATACCAAACGATAGTGGCGTATTTGGTCGCTTTTTCCGTATATAACGTGTGGACGTCGATAGCAAGCCGCGAGCTCAGACCGGAAATATTTATTGTTTTGGCGATAGTCGCTTTTATAATGTTTTTCGTCTGTCGTCCGGAAAGCGTAGCTGAGGATACGCCGCAAAATTGAAAATGTCCGCGAATATATTGTTGATTTTAAGAAATAATATTAATATGCTGATAAGATATATTATTTACGGACTAATGGGTTTAAATATGGAGATAGTTTGGACGGGTATATCGACTGTCTCCATTCACAACCGCAACTTGATCGGACATACTTCGATATGGATGTTTTTTATTTACGGCGCGGCCGTTTTTATTATGGAACCTATCCATAATTTGATAGCCGATCAGAATTGGTTTGTGCGCGGCTGCGTATGGACGACGGTCATATTCATCATTGAATTTGTAAGCGGAATGGCTCTGAGAGCTTTTCATATCGAAGCGTGGCGTTACGACGGCGTTTGCAGCGTTATGGGCGTGATACGCTTGGATTACGCTCCGCTCTGGTTTATCGTAGGTCTGTGCTTTGAATATATTCATAAATTATTGATCGAATACGGCGTTGGAGTAAAATAAAGGATCGAATCAGAGTTAAACTTTGAAACGATCCTTAAATATTATTTACTGTAAAATTTTCTCTCAGCCGCGCTTATTTTTTCTTTTTCGTTTTAAGATTATTTTTGCTTTTATCTCTGTCCATCTTGTCGAGTACGCCGAGAACCCCGAATACAAGCGCGGTAAATAATAATATATAATTTATCCACTGCGGATGCGCAAAAAATTGAAGAATTCCGACGCAAACTATCGGGATGAGCATCAGTAAAAACCATATTTTATAATTCATAACAGCATTATCTACGCTAAGTTTTAAACAGCGTATTCTCCTTTTAATATATTTAGGTTTTTTAAGGAACCTATAAACCGAGCTTTATCAAATTCCGAAAAACTCTTTTATCTTCTGTTCATATTCGCCGCGAGCTTTATAGTAAGATTCTATATGCGCCGCTCCGTCTACGATTAGGATATCTTTCCGCGACGCGCAGTTCTCGTATATTTCATAACACATTTCGACCGGGATAAAGCTATCCGCAGAGCCGTGTATAAACAGAATAGGGATATCGGCGTATTTGACCTCTTCCGCCGAATTACATTCGTCCAGCGAATATCCCGCGGTATTTTGGCACAATATATTTGCGACGAATAGGATCGGCGCCGAAGGAACGTGGTATTTGCTTCTTAAAATATTCCCAAATATTTCTTTGGGCGAGGTGAACGCGCAGTCTGAGATAATACCTTTTACGCTGTCCGGAAGATTGAGCGAACTCATCATGCACACGGTGGCGCCGCCCATAGAAGTTCCGTATAGATATATCTCAAGTCTGCCCGCGGCGGCTTCCGATCGGTACATATCTTGAATAAATCCGACCCACTTAAGTCCGTCGAATCTATCGAGGCAACCAAAACCCACGTAATCTCCTTCGCTTTGGCCGTGCGCTCTCGCGTCGGGTATCAGCACGTCAAAGCCGTTATTTAAGAAAAACATAGCGGCCGCGCTCGAATTGCCGCCTCCGTAGCCGGTATATCCGTGAAAACAAATCGCGACTCTTTTAGGAGCCGGTTCCGCGCCGTCGGTATAGCCGTATTGCTCCGCGGCGGAGCTTTCGAAGTATTGGCCGTAAAGATTAAGTCCGTCGTCCGACTCTATGTAATATTCTCCCGTTTTACTTTCCGCGAAAGACCGCTGCATTTCATCTCTGATATCGCCGTATATTTCCCAATCGACCCCGGTAAAGCTTTGCGCCCGACCGGCGGAAGCGTGTTCTCTAACTATCGTAGTGTTAAAAAGGTAAACGGCGGCGGTTATATCAACGGCTAATGCGATAACGACCACTAAGGATATTATAATACCTATCTTCTTTTTCATATGTCCATCACCCTTAATTATGTTATTAAAAGAATAGTCTTAAAATCCAAAGAAGGACTTCATCTTATTCTCGTATTCTTCGCGAGCCTTGTAGTATGATTCCACGTGCACAGCGCCTTCGACTATTAAGATATCTTTTCTGGACGCGCAGCGTTCAAATATCTCATAACACATTTCAACAGGTATGAATTTATCGGCCGAGCCGTGTATAAACAGCATCGGAACTTTTGCTTTCCTTACCTCGATCGCCGAATTACATTCGTTCAGGCCGTATCCGGCTACGTTTTTACATATGATATTTGTAGCGAATAAGATCGGCGGAACCGGTAGGTTATACTTATTTTTGATTACGGTTTTAAAAACGTATTCCGCGGACGTAAACGCGCAATCCGATATTATGCCTTTTACGCATTTCGGCAGCTCTAGTCCGCTCATCATGCACACGGTGGCGCCGCCCATCGATACGCCGTAGAGATATATTTCGAGCCGCTCTTCGGCGTCGGCCTCTTTATGCATATTCTGTATAAATTTTACCCATTCGAGCCCGTCGAACCTGTCGAGGCAGCCGAAGCCTATGTATTTGCCTTCGCTCTCGCCGTGGGCGCGGGCGTCCGGAAACAAAACGTCGAAGCCGTTAGCCAGGAAAAACATCGACGCGGCGCTGTTGTTGCCGATACCCTGACTTGTATAGCCGTGAAAGCATATGGCTATGCGCTTTACGGCAGGTTCTTCGTCGTACCAGCCTTTAAAATACTGACCGTGAAGCTTTAGGCCGTCGTATGATTTGATGTAATGATCTTCTTTTTCACTGTCGTCAAGCTTTTGAAATATTTCTTTACGTTCTTTGTCGTATCTCTCCCAATTTACTCCGGTCAGACTTGTTGTTCGTTTAAACGATGTGTTCTCTCTGACGACCGTCGTATTAAATATATACGCGCCCGCCGAAAAATCAGCCGCTAAAGCTCCGAGACCGGTGTATCCTAAAAATTTTAAAAATTTCATAATACGTTTATTTGAGCGCGATTTGGCCGCGCCCATTCCTCTCCTTTACTTAAGTATTTTATTTCTGTATATCTTAGAATAATAGAAACTCGCTTATATTGCCATGCTTTATACTACGACGTCTCTTCCTCTTCTGCAATGTAGATCATTCAATATTCAGGGCGTTTAAATATAATCGAGCGCCTTCCGAAAGCTTTGCCTTATCCGAGGTGTGAAGAACGGCTAAGCAGTCGCCTTTTTTTACTGCTTCGCCGGTTTTCTTCTCAACAATTATCCCGGCGGAATAATCTATATCGTCGTTCAGTTTTTTCCTTCCGGCTCCGAGCTCGACCGAAGCCAGACCGATTTTCTCGGTATTCATACCGGCAATAACGCCGTCGTTTTCAGCTAAAAGCCGGTATTGGATTTTAGCGCGTTTAAACAGTCTCGTATCGTCCAGCGCCTCGCTTCTACCGCTCTGCCTCTCGACCATCTGCTTAAGCTTTTCAAATGCGGAACCGTCGTCGATGCTTTTCTCGGACATTTTAACGCATTCGTCATGGCTGCCAAATCCGCCCGCTTCAAGCATTGCGGCCGCGACGCCCACGCACGTTTCCCTAAGTTTAGCTTCGCCGCCTCCCTTTAAGACGTCGACGGCCTCGATCACTTCAAGAGAATTGCCTATGGCCCTGCCCTCCGGTTCGTTCATATCCGAAAGTATATAGCCGACTTTTTTGCCGGCTCTTGCGCCTATATCTTTCATGCTCTCTCCAAGCTCGCGCGCGCTTTCGATATCCTTCATAAACGCGCCCGAACCGTATTTGATATCGAGTATAACGGCGTCCGCTCCGGCGGCTATCTTTTTACTCATTATGCTCGAAGCTATGAGCGGAAGGCTATCGACTGTGGCGGTGACGTCTCTGAGTCTATACAACTTTTTATCGGCTGGAACGAGCTCGCAGGTTTGCCCGATTATTGAAAGACCTATATCGTTTACGTTATTTATAAATTCTTGTATACTTATAGACGTCTTAAAGCCGTCTATCGACTCGAGCTTATCTATCGTGCCTCCGGTGTGGCCGAGACCGCGCCCCGACATTTTAGCGACCTTACCGCCGCACGAGGCGACGATCGGCGCTACGATAAGCGACGTCTTATCCCCCACGCCGCCCGTGGAATGTTTGTCGAGTTTCACGCCGTTTATTCCGGATAGATCCAAAGTCTCGCCGCTCTCGATCATAGCTTTGGTCAGCAAGTATGTTTCTTCAGCGTCCATACCTTGGAAATATACTGCCATCAAAAAAGCGGACGCTTGATAGTCGGGGATATCGCCGCGCGTATATCCGTTGACGAAGTATTTAAGCTCGTCGCCGCTTAAAGCATCGCCTTCCTTTTTCTTTGTTATAAGCTCTATCATATTCATTTATACTACCTCTTACTCTGCTTTAGTTAGTTTCTAAGAGCCGCCGTCAAAGTCGATATATACAGATATTTTGCTATTTAATCATCTGTAACGGCGGTCAGATTTTAACAATGTCAGCGTTTGCATTCATGAATTACGGCGCCGAGCGGCTGAATATATGGATATTTATCTGAGCTCCGCCTTAAATTCGACGTCGATACCCGATACCTTGGTAATAGCTCTGGGCAAAGCGTCCTTTGAATTTTTCCAGGGTTCGTTTTCATATCTGTAGTCAAATTTCTTCACGAACCAATCTATATCGTCCGAAACCCGTTTTAAATTTTCCTCCATGCGCGGGAAAAGCGCCTTTAGCATCGCTAAATATTCGTTTTTATTATATCTTTTTTTACCCTCTTTTACAAGCATGCTAAAATGCTTAAGACAAAATCCTTTGGAGCCGACAACCTTTCCCCTAAACTCTTCGCTGGTCTTCCAAAGATAAAAGAAAGTATCTATATAACTGTTCATCCGTCCCTGCATTCTGTTGCAGGCGTAGCACGAATTTTCAATGTTATCAAGATAATCGATCAGCTTCGAGGTGTGTTCTTCTTTTTTAAATAGACTTTTCTTTTTGCCGTCCTCCGCCGCTTTAAGCTCGTCGTCGAGCAGATCCTTGAGATCGCGGTTGATTTTTTTGAGATGGGTATCGAGCATTAACGCAACGCCGAGACGGTTCTGCGCGTCGTACATCTGTCTGTAATGATATTCGCAAAATCCCATTTTGTCCGTTTCCTCGCGTATATCTTCTTCCATATAAGAAGCGCCGAGGATATAATTTAAAATTTCCTCTTCCAGCTTGTTATTAAGAGTACAGAATAGGCATTCGCCGTTCTGTTCCAGCGCTTCGTTTACCGGAATGGTATAAATCTTTTCCTTCATCAGAAATCATTCTCCCATCAGTTTTACGATCCGAAAATAATAAATTGGGATCATAAGTTCTTATGTAATACGTTGTTTATTATAACATAAATGTTACCAAACATCAATTTAAAATTAATAAAATTTTTGATTAAAATCACATATTACGATACAAAAAATGCAAATAAAATGCCGACGTATTGCGTTCGCCGGCAAAATAAAATTATATATCCGCTGTAAATTGGGAGCGCTGATTTAAATAAAGCGTATCCAATATTTTAGTTCCGCTCTTCGTCTTAAATATATTTTTTGACAGCGCTCTTATGGACTCGGATTTCAAATGATCTTCGTACGCGTTTACGATAAAATCCGCTTCAATCAATATCTGAAAATCAATACCGTCCACTTTATCATAAGAATGATGATTTCCGACCAGAAAACATATCCGGTCTATATCCTTTTTATCATAACCGACGTCGGTAAGCAATTTTTCAGCATATGGAGGCCCCTCCAATTCCTGATATTTGCCGGACGAACTGTTATATTTCTCTTCGCTCGCTTTGATCCCGATGTCGTGAACAAGCGCGGCGGTAAGCAGGATATACGTCTCGTAGTCGCTAAGCTCCTCTTCTCTGCCGATTACGGCGGAGAAGTTATAGACGCTGAAAAAATGAAACGTCCGCTTAGGATCGGATGCGTAAAATTCTATCATCCTCTTTTTAACTTCGTGTATTCGCTTTTCTCTGTCTGTCATTTTCAACTCCTTTTAGCCAACATTTTAGTTATATGTAACAAGAGATAGGCAGAACGTCGTTAAACGTTATTCCATATCTTAATTACTTTCTCCGCGGTGTCCTTAAAGTTATATTCGCTGTTTGTCTCCAAAATTGCGTCGATAAACGGGCTGTATCGCTTTACGTATTTAAAAAGATATTCGTAATCAAATACGCCGTCGCAGGCGAGTCTGCCCTCTTTTTTACCGTCTATTACCTCATAATCTTTAAAGTGAAGAACTGCTATCCGGTTTCCGTATAGGCTGTATACCTCGTCGACAATTTTATGCTGGCTCTCTATATCGTTTATATCGGAGATATTAACGGGGTCGTATATTATTGAAACGTTAGGCGAATTTATATCGTCCAAAAACCTTTTAGTCATAGCCGGGTTATGCATACTATGCTTCGTCACGGCTTCGACTCCGACGATCGTACCCAGTTTTTCGGCGCAATCAACAAGCTCTCTCATGCTTGTTAAAAATCTCTGATAGTTTTCCTCGGTGTGCGTTTCTTCGATAGAGTTGTAGAATCCGGTCTCTGTGCCGACCATATCGCAGTCTAAATATTTGGCGAACTTTAAATTAGCTTTGAACCAGTCAAGCTGCTCTCTTCTGACAGCTTCGTCTGGATGGACAGGATTTATATAGCAACCGAGAATAGAAACTCTAACGCCGTTTTCGGCCAAAACGTTCTTCATGAGTCTTGCAAAAGACGGCGTAAGAGTCCCTTCGCCCCAGTCAATACTTTTAAACGATTTTTTTAAAGCGAGCTGAACGTGTTTTACTCCGGCTTTTCCAAGTATTTCCGAAAGCGCAAAAATATCTTCCGCCGCAGTGTCGTGACCTCTCATCCCCAAGTTTAAATTACTCAACATATTGCGTTCACCTAACCCTTTTTATCAAATTATGTACAAAATTTTACATTAAAAAAATTATAAATTATTTTTAAAATTAAGTCAACAGTTTATTTGTTCAATTATACTAAAAAACTGAGTAGTTATAAATATATCTATTGTATTAAAAGCTAACTTATTATATATTATATAGTAAAGTGTATTTGTATAATTTTATAAAAAGTGGATTTAAAACCGCTCTAAACAACGTCTTAAAGATGAAAAATAAAATTTGAAATATATATTTACGGAGGAATTAATTATGGATAAACAGCAGTTTTTTGTTACGGCTGAAAAAATGGCAAACTCGATCATGCGCGATCATTCGCCGATCATCAGCAAGAAATGGCAGTACGACTGCGGTCTGACTCTACTTGGTATAGGCGCTCTGTACGAAAAGACAAACAAACAGGAATATTTTGATTACATAAAAGAAAGCATGGATTATTTTATAAACGACGACGGAACAATAAACACGTATAATCCGACCGTTTATAATATCGACCATATAAATAATGGAAAAGATTGCTTTTGGTTATATAACAAGACCGGCGAAGAGAAGTACATAAAAGCTGTGGAACTTCTGAAAAGTCAGCTGAGAACTCATCCGCGCACAAAATCGGGAGCCTATTTCCATAAATTGATATATCCGAATCAGATTTGGCTCGACGGCCTGTTCATGGGCGAACCGTTCTGCGCTCAATACGCAAAAGAGTGCGGACATCCTGAAGAGTTCGACGATATCGTAAATCAATTCGTTATAGCGGAGCGCAGCACGTATGAGCCGAGATGCGGATTATACGCTCACGCCTGCGACGAGAGCCGCGAAGTATTCTGGGCGGATAAGAATACGGGCCGCTCGCTTAACGTATGGGGAAGATCCTGCGGCTGGTTCTGCATGGCTATGGTCGACGTGCTTGACTTTATCCCCGACGATCATCCGGGACGCAAGACGCTTATCGATATGCTCAATAAAGTACTCAGCAACGTCGTTAAGTATCAGGACGAGAGCGGCGTTTGGTATCAGGTGTTGGATAACAGACGTTCGGATAACTACAAAGAGTCCACATGCTCTTGTATGTTCGCATACGCGATGAACAAGGGTATTAAATATAATTATATCGACGAGGCGACTTACAAGCCGTATCTTGAAAAGGCTGTAGACGGGATCTTTAACGAATTTATAAGAGTGGACGGCGACTATGCATATCTTAAGAATTGCTGCGCTGTAGCAGGCTTGGGTCCTGCGGATAATCCGCGCCGCGACGGTTCTTTGGATTACTATTTCAGCGAGCCTGTTATTGAAAACGACTGTAAGGGCGTAGGTCCGTTCCTGTTCTTGGCCGCGGAATATATTTATTAATATCTTTTGAAAAATTAGAGAGCGATATTTTTAAGCGTGAAAAGCCCGTTTTTCAGCGGGCTTTTTGCCTTTATAATTTTATGAGTATTATTTTGACACCTGCGCGTTATTATAGTATAATTAGATATATTATTCAAATTACTTTGGAGGCAAAAGATGGTAATTATATTAAAACGTGGATGTGAAGAATCCCAGCTTGAAGCTGTAAAAAAAGAGATGGAATCTCACGGCGTAAACGTAATGGTTAGCCGAGGCAGCGAGACGACAATTCTTGGCGCCGAGGGCAACGCGTCTAAGCTGGATATTGAAAAACTTGAGATAATGCCGGGCGTCGAGCGCGTCATGCGCGTTTCGGAGCCTTATAAGAAGGCGAACAGAAAATATCATCCAGAGGATACCGTTATCGATATAAAGAACGGTTCCATAGGCGGGAAAAAGCTGGCGGTGATCGCCGGGCCCTGTTCGGTAGAGAGCAAGGAACAGATAACGGGTATAGCTAAAAAAGTAAAAGAGTACGGAGCCCTCGCTCTGCGCGGCGGCGCGTTTAAACCTCGCACGTCGCCGTATTCGTTCCAAGGGCTTGAGTTCGAGGGTCTCGATATGCTGAAAGAAGCCGGGGAGGCCGCTGATATGCCAGTGGTTTCAGAAATTATGTCTACGGACGCGATAGATAGATTCGTGGACGAGGTCGATATAATTCAGGTCGGAGCCAGAAATATGCAGAATTTCGATCTGCTTAAACAGCTTGGTAAAATAGATAAACCGATACTTTTAAAGCGCGGACTTTCTTCAACGATCGAGGAATGGCTGATGTCCGCCGAGTATATAATGTCGGGCGGCAACAACAACGTAATACTCTGCGAACGCGGAATAAGAACGTTTGAGACTTACACGCGGAACACCCTCGACCTCAGCGCGGTACTGGCGGTAAAAAATCTTTCGCATCTACCGGTAGTAGTGGATCCGTCGCACGCGTGCGGACGCTCGTGGATGGTCGAGCAGATGTCTATAGCCGCGATAGCTTCCGGAGCGGACGGACTCATAATCGAAGTTCATAACGATCCGGCAAACGCCTTGTGCGACGGAGCTCAGTCGATAACGCCGGAGCAGTTTAAAAAACTGACGGAGAGACTTAAAACGATCGCTCCGTGCGTTGGAAGAGAATTTTAAAAATGGAGCTTTAATATAACTTAAGGGAACGACTTTTATCCGTTCCCTTAAGTTATCGTATGTTTTTAAGGATTTAGCTTGTCCTCAATCTCCATTCTACTCATTTTTTCATAGTCTATACCGTTTTTGGCGCCGAGATTTAGCCAATAGCTTGCCGAGGCTTTTACGTATAATTTCTTAGGGATTGGCATTGTTACTTTTAAGATTAAATTTTTATTCTTTTTTATCGCTGTAGCGGTTTTTCTTATCTTCCGCTTGACCAAATTAGAAAAAGGCGTTTTTAAAATAGCTTCTCCCGAGCCAATACATAAAACTGTTCCAAACTTAAATTTGTTGTTTTGACAGAATAAATGCAAAATATCAACCGCGACATAGTTCTGTTCTGGTTCCATAAAACCGCAGTTGATTATAGCGTGCACTGTCGGCTCGTTCTTTATATCATGTTTTTCAAGTTCTTTTAAAAATTCTAATAATATAGCTGGAAGGCAGTCCGCATACAGCGGGAAAACGAATAAGATATTACTGTAATCGCTAATTTTACGGCAAACGTCCGAATGTCGTTTATCCAATATAATATAGCTCTCCACAGGTTCGTTCCAATAGGTTTTAAATATCTTTGAATACTTGTTTGAGTTTGATATCTCGCCTCTGGGGCTTCCGTTAATTATTATTAAATTCTCCATGATTTCACCGCCTCGTCTACCGCTTTACTTAAATTTTCTTTATCGGCGAATACAACTTTGTATTCGTTAAAAAGCATATTTTTAGAATTTCTCTCGATCAGATTTTCAAATACTATCCGTTCCTTTTTGTTTTTGCTTCCATATCCGATTATAACCGCGTTTTTAGGAACTACGTTTCTTTGAAAATGGTGCGTTTCCCCGCTATATATGCGTATAAACGCCTGTTGAATCGGTATCGCGCGTTCTAAAATTGTCTTCATTGTCGTATCATACGATCCGCAGAATAATTTGCTTACATAAATTACGTTACAGCTGCCAGCGATCAATGGATATATTTTTGCGGCGTCGTCTCTGATAACACATTTGCCGGGAGTTTTTATCCAGCAACCGAAACAGCCGATACAGTTCGAAATTTTAAATTTTGATAAATCTATATATTTGTTTTCCGCATTTTGCTCAAAAGGCGGATTCAGCGAGATATCTGACATGAGTAGATTCATTTACGTTCCTCTTTTTCATTTATATTATATAGTAATATTATTATAACATAGTTTCTAATATATTCAATCTGGAAATACGCTGCATATAATAAATATAACGTTATTTAATTCCTATTAATAAACGCTATATTTATACGTTTTAAAGATGCGCGTATCAAGACGATCAAATAGCATAGAATTTCAATATAATTATAGCGGCAGTTCAGAGAGATAGTAAAAACGCCGCTCAAAAGATGCGGCGTAAAATTTATAAAATTATATAGTTTTACCGATCGACCGTTATATCGTGGCAATAGTCCGGGATCCCGATATCCTTAAGTATCGGTCTGCCTATATGAGACAAGGCCTTATCGCTCAAATGAGCGGGCTTAAAACTGTCGAAGGCTATTGTGGTATCCGCCTTTACCGCGTCTGGATCGAAATCTCCGGTGTCGGCGTTGACTCCGCTCGGCAGATCCAAGGCTATCTTTATCGCGTCGCTTTCGTTTATCATTTTTGTGAACGCGCGAATCTCAGATTTTAATTCGCCGTGAAAGCCGGTTCCGTAGATCGCGTCGATTATTATATCGGCGCCCAATATCAGAGGAAGCGAAGTTTTAGGATCAAACTGCACGATCTCGATATTCATATCCCGCGCTTTATTAAAATTTGTCAAGGCGCAATCGGTTTTGGGCGCGCCGTCGGACGTCATTATAAAAGTCATCGCGCCCGACTCCTTGAGCAGTCTTGCGACGACGTAACCGTCCCCGCCGTTATTACCCGTTCCCGCACAGATCAGGATAACTTTTTCGTTAAAATTCTCGGTATTTTTTACGACCTCGACCGCCGCCGCTCCAGCGTTTTCCATCATCTGATAATATGAAAGCCCGGATTCGTCGGCGCGGCGTTCGATCTCTTTCATTTGCTTTGACGTAGCTATTCTCATAAACTGCCTCCATTCCGCATAGTTCGCTTTATAATATCATATATTATTTTAGCGCTTATGTTGCCGAAAAGCAATAGTTTAATTGAAGCGGCCGCAGCGTTTTCACGGATCGGACAATTAAGAATAGGCGAACTTTACTTAGTCGTTATATCGACCCGTTGCAAATTCTCGTTCCACTGAACGTCACAATCAAAAGCTTCGGCCACAGCTCTCAGCGGAACAAACATATATTAATATCTTTAACTATTAAATAAAGTTATGATCGCGAATCGCTGCTTTCAAGTTCCTTTAGCCGCTTTGTCGACTTAATTATCATGTATACGGCCATTCCGAGTACGATAATGCAGACGCAACCGCCAGACGCAGATGTCATGATACGTCTAAAATCCGGTTGGTCGGCGCCGAATCTGGAAATCATCGCAGTCTCGAGTGATAGCATTGATACCATCGCGGCGGTCAGACTTATCGCTTTAGAGGCGGATAATACCGGACTACCGTGTTTTCTGTATCTTATAACGTTGACGATCGCCGTTATGGTTATATAAAACGTGTAAAGCGCCATTGTGTAGATCAGCAGTCCCGGATAATCAAACCCTCTATTTTGACACACTATATAGATAACAATACCTATCAAAGCTTGGTTCATAAGCAGAATGAGAATCCCGCAACTGCGATAACGGCGAAACTCGGACGGGATATCTTGGCCGATTCTACTACGGTGAACGTAACGGACAAGCGCGACGCGCATCACTGAAAGCATGATGTAGTAGAAAAAGAGAAAGAAAAACCACGCAGAGCGAAACCTGATCCCGGATAATAGGTTTAAGGCGGAATACAATATATTCATGCTCAAACCGCCGTGCAGAGAGAGCTCAGATCTAAATATAAAATCGTCCAGAAATTTATTGTATATCGGGTTACCGCGTATCTTTTTCATAACCGCCGTCTCCTTAAAACTGTCGCGCATCGCACGAACAATTTTAGGAAAGCCTGTCGCCGCGATTATCGTCGCATAGGCGGATAACGCGTAAGATATGTACGAAAGCGCACTGTTATTTCCGACGTAAAGCATGACGAATACGAATATAAAAGAGGGCGCGGCGATAGCCGCCGTGAGTATCGGCGGCAGGCAAAATATCTTTTTTAATATTTTTTCAAATTTTTTCATTTTGTTTCCCCCAGGCTTAGCGGTAAAGACACCGTGTTTGCCGATCTCTCTTAAAATTTAGTCTTTATTTCCAATAATATCGACTATACTCGTTAACGGAACAAATCGGCGCGATTTATTAAAGCTTTTTTTCTTCGCGAGCCGCCTGTTCTTCCGCCAATCGTCTTTTTGCCTCTTCTACGCTCTCGCCGTCGCGCGTTAAAAACTGGTCTACAAATTTGTCGGTCATTTTTGTAAACCCTCCTACAACTCCGTCCTCAATCTTTTTATATCCTCCGACTACGCCGTTTTCAATTTTTTTGTAGCCGTCGACTACGCTCTCTGCGATTTTTTCATTTTTCCTTACTAATTTTGACTTTGCCATTTTATAAAAACTCCTTTACATTTTGAATTTATACGTTGTTTTCATTTAACGTACATATATTAGTCTGAAAATGTTTTTTTAATGATAAAGAAATGTTTATAAAATGTTAAAATCTATATGTTAATCATTAGAAAAAATGCAGAAAGACGCCGGAATAAAACTAACGGCTCACCAGCTCCGCCACCCGTATGTCAAGCCCACGACAAAAAAATTTCTATCTTTTTTCAAATTTGAAATGGCGATTTCTCTTAGGGCTTTCCTGTGCTTCGCGCTTTTGCTC
>CAJFTO010000007.1 GCA_904419955.1 Candidatus Roslinia caecavium
GATCAAGGAGAGCGTAACAAGTAATAAACCCGGAGAAACGACGGCGTACAGAAACACGTATTACCAGTACGACAGCATGAACCGTCTGATAAAGACGAATACGGACGAACCCGGAGAGACGCTGTACGAGTACGACGACAATGGCAACATAACGAAAATGACGACGGGAGCGGTAAATGGAGCCGGAGGAGTAAGTACGACCTACGAATACGACAGCCAAAATCGCCTTGTAAAAACGACCGATCCGATGGGATATACGGAGACGTATACGTATGATAACAACGGAAACATAGCGTCAATGACGGACAAAAACGGAACCGTGACCACGAATACATATAACGCGGTCAATAGTTTGCTTACGTCGGTAGCCGGGAACGAAACAATAAGTTATACATATAAGCCGTACAGCGGACAGCAAAGCGCCGTAACAAACTCGTCCGGAACAATAAGTTATACGTATAATACAAAAGGCCAGCTTACAGGGGAGACAAGTACTGCGGAGAACGCGGCAAAGACGTATACTTATGACAAAGACGGCAATCAAACAAATATAACGGTAACCAAGAACAATAATCAGATAATAAATCAAACTGCAAGCTATAACTATGTTGGAGATATGACAAGCGTATATGATAATAAAGAAGAAAAGACGCTTGCGAATTATAGCTATGACGGAAACGGCAATATGATCGAAAAAAAGACGGCGGATGGAATGCATAAGACGGTATACGACTATAACGAAAGCAATCTGCTGACGAAAGTAGAGAATATGACGATCTATGACAAGGAAACGAATCAATTCGGAAGTTATTCGTCGTATGAGTACGAGTATTATCTGGATGGAAACCGGTTGAAGGAAACTGAGAACACAGGAAAGAATAAGGAATACACGTATGACGGAGCCGGGAGATTGTTAACTGAATCAATTGCGTCGAAAGATCAAGAAAATAAAATACAAACTGTATATGAATATGATGCAAGAGGGAATCGTATAAGTAAGGAAAGCATATCGTATGGAGTATCGTTGATGGAGTGGACCGGACCGAGACCGAGTTATGATGACGGGGAAGGATACACGAGCTATTGGTATGATGATAATAATCGATTGACAGGTATAAAATATGACTATGACGAGTATATGAACGAAGATATAGACTATACATATGATAATAACGGGAATATGATAGGAAGAGAAAGAGTAATATATTATGACGACTTTCCTCCGATAGGATCGTCATACGAAGAATACGAGGTGGAAAGCGAAGAGTTTGAATATAATGATTTTTCTCAGCTAATAGGATATGATAGTGAAGAAAACGATATACGAAATGGGACAATAAAAGAAACGACAGCGAGTTATGCATATGATGGAAAAGGACAAAGGGTTAAGAAAACATTAAACGGCAAAACAATAGAATATGTATGGGACGGAAGCGGAAACATAATCGGAGAAAACGAGAAGGTATATAGCCGTGGAGCCGGTGGAGAAATAGTAAGCGACGGAGAAAACTATTATGCATACAACGGTCACGGAGATACGACAAACTTAGTGCAGATGTCAAGCGGAACAGCGATAGCGTTAACTGCGACGTATGAATATGATGCGTTTGGGAACTTAATAAACGGCTCAGAAACGGGAGAGACGCGTGAAAACAGCTTTCGGTATAACAGCCAGTATACGGACGACGAGACGGGGTTGATATACTTAAGAAACCGTTATTACGACCCGAGCATAGGCAGATTCACGCAGGAAGACCCGGCAAAGGACGGAGCTAACTGGTATGTGTATTGCGGTAATAATCCCGTTGCTTTTGTTGATCCGTTAGGTTTATGGATGGATGGCGACGAAAATCTTTCAAGTCAAGCGCAGCTTTATACAACATATTATGGAAATAAATGGGATGAAGCAAATAATATATACAACAGATGTCTAAGAGCTGGCAATTTAGAAGGGGCGGCAGAAGCGCAAAAAATGATGGACGAATTACATAATTTAGCGAACGATATAAGGAGCTTAGATGCTGAGGGTAAAGTATTTGGAGCATGGTTTAAAGGGATTACCGATATAGATCAGCAAAAGCGTAATATTTGTTATGCGGCGGTATCTCTAATGATATATAATTGGGCGACAGGAAGCAACTATACATATGACGACGCGGTAGCTTATGACCAAGCTTATTTAGAATTTAATGATAAAGAAACAGAAGGCGGAAAAGTTCCTAATAATATAAATATTAGGAATGTGCAATATGATCCTGATTCGGAGTATGTGGGTATAGTAGCAAGTAAAATACAAGAAGCGCAAATGCCGTTAGCGGCAGAATTTAATGCATTTGAAAAAGGAGTCCAACAAGATATGGGACATGTTGTATTATTAAGCGGGGCTGCTTATGCGCCGGGCCATGACCCTATAGTCGATTTCATTGATTCTGCTGAACTTTCGTTTGACGGAATATATACATTAAAGGAATTTGAAAGTTTACCAAGCGCAACTTCAATGAGTCTAACAACTTATGAATTAAGGCAAATAACGGTTCCCAGTATAGCAGGCATTAAATCTTATATAGATATGATAGGAGAGATTTAAAATGAAACGATACTTCTTATTAGGGATAATATTTTTGTTATTGTCGTGTACGGCTATAACGGCGTCCGCAGAAGAAGAAAAGAACCTTCCAGATGATTTTATAACCTATGGGATTGAAGTTAAAGACTTGGAAGATTTATTTAGTGTGACTGAAAACGCAGACGTATTTTTTAGTGATAAAGCTAAAGCTATTTATACCTATAATAAAGAATTAGGGAAGACTTATGTACAAGCTTTTTGTTATGATAAATACGGAAACGAGATACCAAACGAAAATTATAACCGGGTGATGTGGCGCGACGAGATTGTTGGTTTAAGTTGTTCTGGGGGTGAAACGTTGACCTTCGACGATATATTAAATCTTCCGTTTAATAACGAAGGCGTCAAAGAAATGCTTGAAAAGAATCAGATATATGAAGAAATTGAAGAATATGATATATTTATAGTTTTTGACGGCTGGGATTATTATTACTATAGATTGCCTTTTATTATGGTGTGGGTGAAAACTTCGGAAGATATATATATCCTTGGAATGGTATCATACGACGTCTATGGTTATGACAATGACTTAGCTGGAGATTATATGTATATAGATTATGATCCTCAATTATATATGATGACAGAAATGGGTGGAGATTATCAATATGGGTTTAAAGCGTATAAGATAGACGAATTTAAAGAAAAGTATCTTCCGACTCAGTACGATTTAAAAATAGACGGAGAACTACAGGAACAAGACGAGAACATTCAATTGATATCAGGCAGGGGTTTTTTGCCTATATTTAATATTTTTAATAGTATTGGGGTAGAAACCGAGGTAAATAAGGCAAATGACGGTTCAAGCGAAATCGTATTTAGGTACAGCGACGGTTGGGAGAAGCAGGTTTATTTTGGTAGAAAATATACTTTGACAGACAGACAAGAAAAGGACGGCGATATATATGTAAGAGTATCTTTTATAGAAAGTATGTTAGAATACGAAGGATATTATCTGAATATAGACACAAATTCTAAAATAGTGGAAGTATTAAAGATACCTAAAGTGTATATAGACGGTAATGAGTTGACCTTTGAGAAACATCCTATCACCGAAAACGACAGGACTCTCGTACCAATGCGCGCGATATTCGAGGCGTTTGAAGCCGAGGTTACATGGGATAACGATACCAACACTGCGACCGCCGTAAAGGACGGGACCACTATCTCAATAACGATCGACAGCGACGTTATGTACAAAAACGGAGAGGCGATACAGCTCGACGCTCCGGCGAGGCTGATAGACGACGGTTATACGTTTGTGCCGCTGAGAGCCGTGTCCGAGGCTTTTGATTGTGATGTTCAGTGGAATGAGGATTTGCAAAGAGTCGATATAACGACTAAGTGAAATTTACTTATCCGGCTGCGGTAGGCGACGCTTATCGCAGCCGGATATATGCTATTGTTTTAAGTAGGACAAGTTAACGTGACAAGCGGAGAGAGTTAAATATACACGTACGATTTAAACGGGAGATTGTCTACGGAGACGCGTAATGGAATAGTAAATACATATACGTATAACGACGCGGGATTGGTTCTCAGTACCGGAGAGGACTTCGAGCTTGAGTATAGCCTTGACGGGAATCAGACAAAGAGGACGTACGACAATGGAAAGACGGTAACCTATAGCTGCGACGGTATAGGCCGGCTCATAAGCGAGCAGAACGGTAACGATACCACGAGCTACAGCTACGACAGCCGCGGAAACAGAGTAAAAACGTAAGCTACATAGACTTTCTCTTGAAGAAGCCGACGCTGAAGAGATATTTGCGGTACTACATCATAATGAAGTGTTTAGATATAGAATAGGATATTTGTTAAAAATTATATTGATGAAGAGTGTGGTTTCGATTTGTTTTCTTTTTTAACTTTTTACATCAGAGATCCTATCGACAGGGTTATATATCCTCAAATTGCGGAACTATAATAGATAGTGATTACAATGCGGCGTTAAATATGTTAAATCTGAGATATTCAGCTCTGCAAGCGTCAATTTTGTTTAAAATTAAAGAAGTATTGAGAGTTAAAGAATGGTAAGAGCTGCCTTGACTAAATTAATTTACATTCCCAAACTAAATATGGTCGATTCAAATGTAATAAGAAGTTGGTCTATAAAAAGGGGTTGGATAAATATATTGAACAGAATAGGAGATTGATTTGAGAATTGATTGACGATAAAAATGTTAATAATATATAATCAGTTATAATCAGTATTGTAGAAAGCAGTCTGCGCTTCATGAAAAGAAAGGAAGTGCGGATAATGGGTAAAAGTTTAAAAGGCAAAGAACTTGGAAAAGGCATTTCTCAAAGAAAGGACGGTAGATACGTAGGAAGATACATAGATGCGCAGGGCGTCCGCAGGAGCATATATAGCAATAAACTGAGCGAATTAAGACGCCAATTAATTGAAGCGCAATATAAGACTAATAATAATATAAGCACATGCGGCTCCGAGATGACGGTTGACGCTTGGTTTGAAAAGTGGCTGGAGACATATAAGGTGGGTAAGGTAAAGCCTCAAACGGTTAGTAATATCAAAAGCATGTACGGAACGACATATAAACCATATATTGGGAAAAAGAAACTTAAAGACGTCACTCCATTTGATATGCAAAAGATTATTAACTGCGAATATACCAGAGGACTCGCAGTATCATCAATAAAATCGAGATTCGCAAGTATAAAAGGAATATTCACAAAAGCTCATAACCTTAAAATAATACCCAATACGCCTTGTGTGGATTTGAGTTTCCCGAAAGATAACAAACAAAGAAAATACGCTTGCAAAGAACGCAGAGCATTAACGAGGGAAGAAGAAAAATTTTTTCTTGAAATGCTTCCCAATAAGCCGTGGGGGTATTTACTAAAGCTTTTGTTATATACTGGGCTTAGAGCAGGAGAAGCGTGCGCATTGCAATGGAAACATATTGATTTTGAACGTGCGATAATATACGTGGAACAAAACTCAGTAGTTTATGATGACGGAAAATGTTACAGAGAGATCGGATCCACTAAAACGGCAAAAAGTAATAGAATTGTGCCGATGACGGAGGAGGCTTATATGTTGCTGACAGAGTATAAGCTTAGGTAACCAAACGCTATGAATGAGGACTTTTTTGTTCGTTACAACAAAAGGGAACCTATATCATGGAGGGTCTATAAACGGAGTGTTAAGCACATTTTGTAGACGTCATAAAATACATCTTGACGTAACCACTCATATATTAAGATATACTTTTGCCACTAGGTGTTTTGAAGCCGGAATTAGTCCTAAAGTTATACAAACATATTTAGGGCACGCAGATATATCAACAACCATGAATATTTACATCCATGTAGATATTATGGAACTTAAAAATAATATAACAAAAGTTTCTTTTGCGTAAATAAATGGTGTCAAAATGGCGTAAAATTCAAAAGGCGAGATTTATTACTCGCGCTAAAGCCGTAAAAACGTTAGTTTTTGGAGTGTGAATTTTAGTAGTAAAATTTAAATAAAATTTGTGCAATAACTATATATTTATATTGCAACTTTGATAACAATATGGTATAATAGTTCAGAAAATCTGCAGAAGGTATTTAAAATATACCTGTTTTTTATTGGCAAAATTTATGTAAATTTGGCGGATTGTATATAAAATAAAAGTATTTTATGTATTATTAAAAGAGATACATGAGAATTTACGTGTATTTTGACGCGGCTTTGATGCGGATTAAATTAGGAGGTATGGTTGAAATGGCGAAATCCGGCGTTAAATTTAAAGGTACGAAAGAGCAGGAAGATCAGCTCAGAGAGGTTATTGAAAAACACAAGGGCGTCCGCGGGGCGACTATCCCTGTCTTGCACGAGGCTCAAGATATATACGGTTATCTGCCTATAGAGGTGCAGAAGATGATTGCCGAGGGACTGGACGTGCCGCTCGCTGAGATCTACGGGATAGTTACGTTTTATACGCAGTTCTCGCTTAATCCAAAGGGCGAGTATCCGATCGGCGTCTGTCTTGGAACGGCCTGTTACGTTAAAGGCAGCGGCGATATCCTGAACAAATTCAAAGAGCTTCTCGGCATAGACGTCGGCGAATGTACCGAGGACGGAAAGTTCTCGCTCGACGCCACTCGTTGCATAGGCGCGTGCGGTCTTGCTCCGGTAATTACTATTGGCGACGACGTTCACGGCAAACTGGTGGTAGACGACGTTGAAGAGATATTAAAAAAGTATCAATAAAATATAAATAAAACGTCGGCTATACCGGCGAAAGATAAGGAGTATAATTATGCTGCTGTCAGAAATTAAAGAATTGTTAAACGCCATAGTACTTACAAGTGAAAGCGACGAGGAGCTTAGCGATATAGATATACACAGCGCCTGCGGGAGCGATCTCATGAGCGACGTGCTGGCGTTTGTTAAGGATCAGTCGATGCTGCTTACGGGTCTGATAAATTCGCAGGTTATAAGAACCGCCGAAATGATGGATATTTTAGCGATATGCTTTGTCAGAGGAAAGACGCCGGGCGAGGAGGTTATCAAGCTGGCGAAATCAAGAGGGATCGTTATATTGTCAACTGAGCTCCCGATGTTCCCGGCGTGCGGTAAGCTTTACGCCGGCGGATTGGAGGGCGGTATAAGTGCAAAAACATTATGATATTGACGGCAAGGATTTTTCAATAGCCGGCGAGGCTTCCAGTAATTTTAAGATATATTTAAAGAAGCTCGGCATGAAGCCGGACGTTATTCGTAAGGTGGCGATAGCGATGTACGAGGCTGAGATCAACACGGTCATCCACGGCGGCGGCGGTACTTGCGACGCCGAGATCACCAAGGACGAGATAAGGATCGTGTTTAAGGATAACGGACCCGGGATAAAGAACGTAGATCTGGCTATGCAGGAGGGCTATTCCACGGCGAGCGATTCCATAAGAGAAATGGGCTTCGGCGCCGGAATGGGGCTTCCGAACATCAAAAAATACACCGACGAGATGGAGATCGAGTCTGAAGTCGGGAAGGGAACTGTTGTGAAGATGGTAGTTAAAGTGTGAGGGGTGATAGGTTATGGCATATTTTCATTCAGTAACATTGGATAAAGATAGATGTCATGGCTGTACTAATTGTATCAAACGATGTCCTACCGAAGCGATAAGAGTGCGCGACGGAAAAGCTAAGATAATAAAAGAGCGTTGTATCGACTGCGGCGAGTGTATCCGCGTCTGTCCGTACCACGCTAAGCTGGCCGCCTGCGATTCGCTTGATACGTTGAATAATTTCAAATACAATATCGCGCTTCCGGCTCCGTCTCTCTACGGCCAGTTCGGAAGGGATACCACGATCGATAGAATTTTAAACGGACTTGTACATATAGGCTTCGATTCGGTCTACGAGGTCGCAAGAGGCGCCGAATACGTGACCGAGTGTACGAAAAAGCTGATGCAAAGACAGGATATACAAAAGCCGGTGATAAGCTGTGCGTGTCCGGCCGTCGTAAGACTGATAAAAGTAAGATTTCCAAACCTTATCGACAATATAATAGACCTGCTCTCTCCGATGGAGGTGGCGGCGTATAACGCAAGGAAGGAAGCCGAGGCGGATACGGGGCTCGGATCGGAGGATATAGGCGTGTTTTTTATAACTCCGTGCCCCGCCAAGGTTACGGCGGTTAAGGCGCCGCTTTCGGTCGAGAAATCCGCGGTGAGCGGAGCGATCTCAGTAAACGACGTTTTTGCGAAGCTGTACCCGATAATCAAAAAGATCGAACCCGCGCCGGGACTGTCCAAAGCCGGACTCAGTGGGGTGGCCTGGGCTAACAGCGGCGGCGAATCCGAGGGTTCCGGGCTCAAGAATTATATCGCCGTAGACGGTATCGAGAACGTGATGAAGATACTCGAAGAGGTCGAGGACGAAAAGGTGTCGGGAATCGATTTTATAGAGCTGTCCGCGTGTCAAGGCGGCTGCGTCGGCGGCGTGCTGAACGTGGTCAACAGCTATATAGCTAAGAATAACCTGAAGCATCTATTCGAGGATATGCCGAGCGGCGAATCGGCAAACATCGATCCCGACCCGGCCGAGTACGCTTGGGAGAAAACTATAGAATTCGACCAGATAATGAGGCTTGACGAGGATCTGGACGTCGCGATGGAGAAGATGGAGAAAATGGAGAAAATATTCGACTCCCTTCCCAAATTGGACTGCGGTTCATGCGGCGCTCCGTCCTGCAGGGCTTTGGCGGAGGATATAGTGAGAGGCTTTGGCGACGAGAGCTTTTGTATATTTAAGATAAAAGAGCGGGTCGAGAACCTGACCAACGAACTGCACGTTTTGCAGCGCTCGGCAAACAAGAAGCTTCGCGAGAGTAAGCTGAAAGACGGTCGATCGTCCTGCGGCGAAGATAAGACCGAGTAGGAGGATGAGCGTAAAGGAGGCGCAGGAATATGACGGTAGATGAATTTGCAAAAAAACACGGTCTTAAACTGTTAAACGATCCTGAGGATACGGGCAGAGAAATAGAGGGCTGTTATATAGGCGACCTTTTGAGCTGGGTCATGGGACGGGCGTCGCCGGGCGATATGTGGATAACCGTTATGAGCAACATAAACATCGTCGCGGTAGCTCAGCTGTCCGACGCGGCGTGCGTCGTACTCTGCGAAGACGTGGTAATAGACGATAACGTCAGAAAAAAAGCCGACTCGCAGGGAATAGCGATATACAGCTCGCCCAAAACCGGCTACGAGATAGCGGTGGACTACTACAACGACTCGGTAGCTGAAAAGGCCGCGGCAGAGGCCGGGAGCTGAGATGAGCGGTATAAAATACGATTTTCATATGCACTCCGCGCTTTCGCCCTGCGGCGATATGGATATGACTCCGAACAACATAGTAAACATGGCCAAGCTGATCGGTCTCGACGCGATAGCGGTGACCGACCATAACTCGATAGGCAACGTGAGATCCGCGATGAAGGTAGGCGAGAGCGTAGGGCTCAAAGTCGTTCCCGGCATGGAGGTCGAGACCAACGAAGAAGTCCATATACTGACGCTGTACCCCGACATAAGCGCCGCCGAATACGTGGCGGAGATCGTCTATAGCAGGCTTCCGGATATATCGAACAAGCCGGAGATATTCGGAGCGCAGGCGTTTATGGACGAGGAGGACAACGTGGTCGGCTACGAGGATAAGACGCTTATCTCGAGCGCCGATATATCGATCAACGAACTGTTCGGATACGTCGAAGAGGCCGGAGGGATATTTATTCCGGCGCACGTGGATAGACATTCCTACAGCGTGCTCACAAATTTGGGATTTGTGCCGGACGATATAGATATAAGGTATATAGAGGTATCGCGGCGGACTACGGACGTGGCCGCGTATCTTGAGAGCAGGAAAGACCTTAAGAGATACGGGATACTCAGGAATTCGGACGCCCACTATCTGGAGGATATCGGCGAGCCGGACGAGGATCTGCCGGACGATATTTTTAAGATATTGTTCAGGGGCGCATAGGACGTCCGGGCGGGGAGAGTATTACGGCGAATATTGATTATACGGGCGGGAGCTATCATGAAAGAATTATCGCTGCATATTTTAGATATAGTGAAAAACTCGGTCAAGGCGAAGGCCGATCTGATCGAGATCAAAATAGACGAGGACAGAGCCGGAAACAGGCTGGTCATAGAGATAATTGACGACGGCTGCGGTATGAGCGAAGAGTTTTTAAAAAGGGTCAGAGACCCGTTCACCACCACTCGGACGACCAGAAAGGTCGGAATGGGAATACCGCTGTTTGAGATGGCCGCGGTCATGGCCGGAGGGAGCTTCGATATAAGCTCCAAGGTCGGCGAAGGAACTAAGGTCGCCGCCGTGTTCGCCTATGACAGCATAGACCGCGCTCCGCTCGGAGACATGGTAGGAACCATGCAGACTATAATATCCGGGGATCCGGAGATAGATTATTTATATACCCACAGCGTAGACGGAGAAACCTTTGTTTTCGATACGCGCGAGATAAAGGAGATATTGGGCGACGTGGATATAGGCGAGAGAGATATAATAGACTGGATCGGCGGCTATATAAGAGAAGGACTTTCGGGGATAGACGCCGGAAATTGAATTTGATATTGATTAAACTTAATATATAGTTCGATAGGAGGAACAATTAATGAAAAGCTTGGAAGAACTAAAGGCGATAAGAGACCGCGTCAGAAACCAGGTCGATAAGCGCCAGGACAACGAAGGAGATATAAGAGTCGTAGTAGGTATGGCTACTTGCGGGATAGCGGCCGGGGCGAGACCCGTTCTAAACGAGTTCGTTCAGGAGGTCGCAAAACGCAACCTTTCAAACGTCGTAGTGACCCAGACGGGCTGTATCGGCATGTGCAGGTTGGAGCCGATCGTCGAGGTGTTCGTACCCGGAGAGGAGAAGGTGACCTACGTCAAGATGACGCCCGAGAAGGTGGGCAGAGTCGTAGCGGAGCATCTGATCAATAATAGGCCGGTCATGGAATACGCGATAGGCGCGGAGCAAAACTAAGTTATGGAGGAAAACGATCGATGAATATATACAGATCTCACGTGCTGGTTTGCGGGGGCACAGGCTGCACCTCGTCCGGCTCGGTGAAAATCAAAGAGGAATTTGAAAACCAGATAGCTAACAAGGGCCTTGATAAAGAGATCGCGGTGGTTCAGACCGGCTGTTTCGGACTGTGCGCGCTCGGCCCAATAGTTATCGTATACCCAGAGGGCGCGTTCTACTCGATGGTAAAGGTAGAGGACGTGGAGGAGATAGTCGAGGAGCATTTACTCAAGGGCAGGATAGTTCAGCGTCTGCTCTACGACGAGACCGTGCATGAAAACGAGGAGATAAAATCCCTGAACGAGGTAGACTTTTATAAGAAACAGAAGCGTATCGCGCTGAGGAACTGCGGCGTAATCAACCCCGAAAATATCGAAGAATACATAGGTATGGACGGGTATCAGGCTTTGGGTAAAGTCCTTACCGAGATGAAGCCGCAGGAGGTAATAGACGTAATAAAGGATTCGGGACTGCGCGGCAGAGGCGGCGGCGGTTTCCCGACCGGCGTAAAGTGGCAGTTCGCGGCTAATTCGCCGGGCGATAAGAAATACGTCTGCTGTAACGCCGACGAGGGCGATCCGGGCGCGTTCATGGACAGAAGTATACTCGAGGGCGACCCGCATACGGTAATAGAGGCTATGGCGATAGCGGGCTACGCGATAGGCGCAGATCAGGGATATATATATATCAGAGCGGAATACCCGATCGCGGTAAAACGTCTTCAGATAGCTATCGACCAGGCGAGAGAATACGGGCTTTTGGGTAAGAATATATTCGAGAGCGGATTTAATTTCGATCTTGAGATAAGGCTGGGCGCCGGGGCGTTCGTATGCGGCGAGGAGACCGCGCTAATGACCTCGATAGAGGGACACAGAGGCGAGCCGCACAGCCGTCCGCCGTTCCCCGCGGTAAAAGGACTTTGGGAGAAGCCGACCATACTCAACAACGTCGAGACGTATGCAAATATCTGCCAGATAATCCTAAACGGTCCCGAATGGTTCGCTTCGATGGGTACTGAGAAGAGCAAGGGCACAAAGGTGTTCGCGCTCGGCGGCAAGATCAACAACACCGGTCTGGTCGAGATACCGATGGGCACGACCCTGCGCGAAATCGTAGAGGATATAGGCGGCGGGATACCGAACGGGAAGAAGTTCAAGGCGGCGCAGACCGGTGGACCTTCGGGCGGCTGTATCCCGGCGGAGCTTATAGACACGCCGATAGATTACGATTCGCTTATCTCGATAGGCTCGATGATGGGCTCGGGCGGTCTTATAGTTATGGACGAGGACAACTGTATGGTCGATATAGCCAAGTTCTTCCTCGAGTTCACCGTGGACGAGTCGTGCGGAAAATGCACGCCCTGCCGCATAGGAACCAAGAGACTGCTTGAGATACTCACGAAGATAACCGACGGCAAGGGCACGATGGAAGACTTAGACAGGCTCGAAGAGCTCGCTCAGGCGATCAAGGCCGGTTCGCTGTGCGGACTCGGTCAGACGGCGCCGAACCCGGTGCTTTCGACGCTTAAGTATTTCAGAAAGGAATACGAGGCGCATATAATAGACAAGGTATGTCCCGCGGGAGTATGTAAGGCGCTTTCCAAGTATACCATAGATCCGGATAAGTGCCGCGGCTGCGGTCTCTGCGCTCGCCAATGTCCGGTAGAGGCTATTTCGGGCGAGATAAAGAAACCGTTTAAGATAGACAGCGAGAAATGTATCAAGTGCGGAGCTTGTATGGATAAATGTCCGTTTAAAGCTATTTCTAAATAGATTGGAGCGTGAGAAACAGATGGAGAATGTAAATATAAAAATAAACGGCGCCGAGATGAGCGTTCCGGCGGATTATACCGTACTTCAGGCCGCGCGCGACGCGGGGATAAACATCCCGACGCTGTGTTATCTGAAGGATGTGAGCGCGACCGGCTCGTGCCGTATGTGCTTAGTTGAGGTAAAGGGCGCAAGAGCCTTGCAGGCCGCGTGCGTATACCCTGTATCCGAAGGACTCGAGGTATTCACAAACACGCCTAAGGTCAGAAACGAGAGAAAAGTGGTGCTTGAGCTTCTGCTCTCCAACCACGTAAAGGAGTGTTTGAGCTGCGTAAGGAATAAAAACTGCGAGCTGCAAACGCTCACCGACGAGCTGGGCATAACCGGAATAAAATTCCAAGGCGTTATGCAGGAACACAGTATAGACGAACTGTCGCCGTCGATAGTCAGAGACAACAACAAATGTATACTCTGCCGCAGATGCGTGAATATGTGTAAAAACGTTCAGACGGTAGCCGTGATAGACGCGACCGAACGCGGATTTAACACAACGATAGCGTCGCCGTTCGATATGAGTCTCGGCGAGGTCGCGTGCGTAAACTGCGGTCAGTGTATCGCGGCCTGTCCTGTAGGCGCGCTCAGAGAAAAGGACAACACGAGCGAGGTTTGGGACGCTATAGCCGACGAGGACAAGTACGTGGTAGTTCAGACCGCTCCGGCGGTGAGAGCGGCTTTGGGAGAGGAATTCGGATTCCCGATCGGTACTCCGGTCACCGGAAAGATGGCGGCGGCTCTGAGAAGACTTGGCTTCGACAAGGTGTTCGACACGGACACAGGCGCCGACCTTACGATAATGGAAGAGGGGACCGAGCTTATAGACCGCCTCAAGAACGGCGGCAAACTGCCGATGATAACCTCATGCAGTCCGGGCTGGATAAAGTTCTGCGAGCATAATTTCCCGGATTTTATCGACAACCTGTCGAGCTGCAAATCCCCGCACGAGATGTTCGGCGCGGTGATCAAGAGTTATTACGCCGAGAAGAACAATATCGATCCCAAGGATATCGTAGTGGTCTCGGTAATGCCGTGCGTAGCCAAGAAGTTTGAGGCCGGACGCGAAGAGCTCAGTCATAAAGGTCTGCAGGACGTGGATATCGTTATATCGACGCGCGAGCTGGCAAGAATGATAAAAGAGGCAGGGATAATGTTCGACCGTCTCCCGGACGAGGAATTCGACCAGCCGTTTGAAAGAGCGAGCGGCGCCGGCGTTATATTCGGAGCTACCGGCGGCGTTATGGAAGCCGCGCTTCGCACCGTTGCGGACGTCCTCGGCGGAGAGAGCTTGGAGAACGTCGAATATACCGCTGTAAGAGGCACTGAGGGTATAAAAGAGGCGACTGTGAATATCGCGGGAAAGGATATCAGAGTGGCCGTGGCTCACGGTCTCGGCAACGCGAGAAAGCTGCTCAACAATATCCGCGACGGCAAGGCGGATTACGAGTTCATAGAGATCATGGGCTGCCCCGGAGGCTGCGTAACCGGCGGCGGACAGCCGATAGTCTCGTCAAGAAAGCTGATGGATATAAACCTCAAGGCCGAGCGCGCAAAGGCGCTCTACACCGAGGACGCGAATAATCCGATCAGAAAGAGCCACGAAAATCCCGATATGAAAGAGTTGTACGACAACTACTTCGGCGAACCTGGTTCGCATAAGGCCCACGAACTGCTGCACACCCACTATATAAAGAGGGACAGATTCTAATCCGCGCGGAATAGATTTACCGGAATTTGCGTGATTTAATATTGAAATATAACGAATGTAAGAATAAAATAATCCCCGCATAGAGCGGGGGATATTTTCCCCTCGGCTCAAAACGAGCCGGGGGCTTTTTTGGCCCGTCGGCCGACGTGTTAATGCGCGGCTGGGCAACGTTTATGAGGGTTATAAAGATAATGTATTTTAATTCTTTTGTTAAATGGTATTTTTCGATATATGCCGTGTCGATTGCAGGTCAAAGCTATAACGTTTTTATTAAAAACGAAAATCGTTTTACGTTTACATATATCCTACAGCGCCGCGAGGACGGAGGTTATGCAATTATTCAATATCGAGTAGTACTCCCTTTCGTTTTTGAGTTTTTCACGTTCCAAACCGGAGAGTCCGGAAAGAGCCGCGGCGTTTTCCGTTTGATCGAAAAGCGGCGTATTGGCTGCGACAGAACCGCGGCCGAGAATATATGTAGATATAAACGCTATCGAACCTTGATTGCGGGTAGTTATGCAATATTTGTAGTAGTTCTTCACAACGTTTTCTATCGTTACGCATTTTTGTACCGTCGGATTAAAAACGCTTCTCGATCTTATTTCGTCGTAGCCTATCTTTAAGGAAAGCTTATATTTCATTAATGAATTATTCAGCTCTGCAGCGATATCCGCCAGTAAGATCGAAGTATCCGCGTTTTGCACATGGTACTCCGGTATCGAAGGATGCGGCTGTAAATCTGAAAACTTTATCATTTTTGACCTCCGATTTATCTTTGGTATATTTGGGATTCTTTTCTCTTATAATAGTATTGTCATATTATATTGTGATAACCAAACAGTTATCAAATATCTGTATTATACTACTCCTGATATAAAATGTCAATAACCAAACGGTAGGTATGAAAACATGGGGGAAGAGATATAATAATGAGAAACAATTATTATAAGAGAATAAGATACTTAAGAGAAGACCGCGACCTATCGCAGCGGGCGCTCGCCGCAAGACTTGGTATGAAGCAGGCGCAGTATTGCAGATACGAGCAAGGGTACAGAGATATCCCGACCGACGTATTGATAGGTATCGCCGACATATTCAACACGAGTACGGACTATATCTTGGAGCGCACCGACGATCCGAGCCCGCCGCGCAGACAATAATATAGACGCCGTATATTGTGATATTACGAACTCTATTTTTAGGGCGTTTGGGGCTTAATCGATCTGTATACAAACTTGGCGCGCTTGATTTTGGTATCATGAAGATTACATTCCGCACAATTTCATTACAATATATTTAATTAACTTGACGCGTAAATAATAAAGTGTTATTATTGAGGGTATTAAAATAGAACGATACTGCCGCGCTCATATGCAACGGTCGGACTATCCGGTCGGGTTGGATACGGCTTAGGCGTATTTATAATGAAATGGGGTTTTATTTATGTCAGAATTAACCAACGCTGAGAAAATACTTGATATACTTCATAAGGATTGCAGAATACCGCTTGAACAAATAGCCGATATGCTCGGCGAGCCTATCGATACCGTCGCCGAGGAGATAAGTAAAATGGAAGAAGAAGGCGTTATCCTCGGTTACGGAGCTAAGGTGAATTGGGATAAGGCGTTCGGCTCCGAGGCCGTTACCGCGTATATCGAGATCAAGGTGACGCCTCAGAGGAATCAGGGGTTCGACCGTATCGCCGAGAGGATATATCAGTATCCCGAGGTCAAGGCGGTGAATCTCATGAGCGGGAGCTACGATTTTGGCATAACTGTCGAGGGTTCCAACGTCAAGGAGATCGCCCAGTTTGTCTCGGATCATCTCGCGCCGATGGACTCCGTTATAAGCACCGCCACCCACTTTGTGCTTAAAAGATATAAATACGACGGGATTATATGCAGCAAGCCGGAAAAAGACGACAGGGAGGTAATATCCCTATGAGCTTCGAAGTAAATAAGATACTGAACGAAACCGTTAAGAATATCCCGCCGTCCGGGATAAGAAAGTTTTTCGACGTCGCGGCGGAGATGGAGGACTGTATCTCGCTCGGAGTCGGCGAGCCGGATTTTGTTACGCCTTGGCATATCAGGGACGAGGGGATATATTCTCTCGAAAAAGGGCATACGCATTATACCTCGAACGCGGGTCTGAAAGAGCTGAGAACTGAAATATGCAACTATCTTCTGCGCCGCTTTAATTTGAGTTATAACCCGCTGAGTCACGTTGTGGTGACGGTCGGCGGCAGCGAGGCGATAGATCTGTTTATCCGCTCGATCGTGGAGCCGGGCGACGAGGTTATCGTACCCGAGCCGTGTTTTGTCTGCTACAAGCCCATAGTCGAGCTTCAGGGCGGCGTCGCGGTTCCGATAATAACAAAGGCGGAGGATAAGTTCAAGCTCACTCCCGAGCAGCTTAAGGCGGTTATCACACCTAAGACGAAGGCGCTCGTATTGCCTTATCCGAACAATCCGACCGGCGGTATAATGAACAAGAAAGATCTTGAGAAGATCGCCGAGGTGATATTGGATACGAATATCATGGTTCTGTCGGACGAGATATACGCCGAGCTTACATACGGCGGCGACCACGTGTCTATCGCGTCTATCGACGGTATGCACGAGAGGACGGTCGTAGTAAACGGGTTCTCCAAATCTTACGCTATGACCGGTTGGCGTCTCGGCTACGCCTGCGGCGGCGAGGAGATAATCTCGGCCATGACCAAAGTTCACCAATACGCGATCATGTCCGCGCCGACTACCGCGCAGTACGCGGCTATAGAGGCGCTCAAAAACGGCGACGGCGACGTCGAGACTATGAGAAACGAATACAACTACAGAAGAAACGTGATAGTCAAGGGATTTAACGATATGGGTCTCGACTGTTTTGAGCCTGAGGGCGCGTTCTACGCGTTTCCGTCGATCCAGAGCACGGGCATGAGTTCGAACGAATTCTGCGAGAGACTGCTGTATTCAAAGAAGCTGGCCGTCGTTCCCGGCAATGCGTTCGGAAGCAGCGGCGAGGGCTTTATCAGATGTTCCTACGCGTATTCGATAGACAACATCAACGAGGCTCTAAACAGGATGGACATGTTCTTGAAGGAGATAAAATAAACGCACTATGTTAAAATATTTGTTTTCTAATACGCGTTTAAGTAATAAATGATTTTTAAATATTAAAGTAAAAGAGGACGGGAAAATAGCCCGTCCTTGCTGTTTATTTATTTCGTTTTATCGGTTTATAAATCGCTATATTGTAAAGGAATTGTAAATTGACGGATTACGTCGAATGTTATATAATATCGTTAGCAGATAAGAGGTAATTGAAGAGCGGTTAGCCATCTCCTAAGTTGCATTGGCAACAGAAAGGAGGTGAAGTCTATGTGGAATACAATACTTAAGGTTATTGTAGCTGTTATCATTTTTTTGATAATAGTTTCTATAAATGTAACCGCCCTCGTAAATGCCAAAAGGGCGGTTATAATTTATATTATTGTACTTTTTGGCTAACCGTTTAACGGTTCTCCTCTTTTCTGCTTTTATTATACAATAAAATTTCTAAATAGTCAACGCATTTTTACTCATCTAAAACTAAATTCGTCCAGCTCCATCTCGCAGCTTAGGCCGCCGTTGTAGTCGAACGTTATCGTACCCGCGCGCTCGTCTACCTCTACGCCCGTTAAAAAGCCGGGGTCGTTAACGTTCTCCTCGCCCATCAGGTAGTACATCGACATCCGGCCTACGTCCATAAAGATTTCGTCCTCGGTCATCACGTACGCGTAATACACCCTGGTATTCCGTCCCATAACGTTCATAACGTCGCTCTTTACATATATATCGCAGTCGCCGTATGAATATTCGGTCGGGTTTATATTGTCGTAATGCGCGTTGTTTATTCTGAGCAGAGCCGCTTCCTCGAGTTCGGCGGGATAGAGCGCGTCCTCAGAGTTTAGGTTGAACCTTGAGTCTAGAATATCCAGATCGCCCTGGAGATGACAGCCTTTAGACATGCCGTAGCCGGTGTAGGAGTTTATTACCTCTTCGCCTCGGTCGGTCATGTCGCATATGTCAGACGCGTCAACAAAGATGTCGTCGCCGCAGCGGATAACGTAGCCGCTGTCCGAGTCGGTTAATTCGGCGCCGTTTAGAAATACAGCGGCGGTATCGTAGTCCTGGATCACAGGGCGGTATTTCTCGGTATCGACCCGGTTTACGACCGCGTTTCTGTTTATCGTTATATCGGAGTCGTATACCGCGCTTGCGAAGTAGCCGTTTGTGAAATATCTAAAGCCGCAGTTTTCAAAGTCCGCAAGCCTCAGATAGTCCTTGCCTCCCATCGAATACGCGGGGAGAGTAACCCCGTTTACCGTGTAGCTAAAATCCGAATCAGTTATAACGCTGAGCGCGGAGTTATACTCGGCCTCGCTGGCCGGGAATACGTGCAGAGAACTAAGTTCTATCTGTTTATATTCGGTCAGTCCCTCGGTCGTGGTATGCTTGAAATATACGGTGTCGCCGTCGCTCGCCATGCGGTATTCGGACGGTCTTAAGTAGTAGAGCTGAGCTATCCGGTAGATATCGACCCAAAGCCCCGAATCGTACAGAGCGTAATGCCTGTTTAGACTGTCGCCGTGGGGTAGTCCGCCGATCCGCTTCTGGAACAGCCAGGTCGAGCCGACGCGGTAGTAGTTGGTGGTCTCCATAAGTCCCGCCCTGTCTCTTAAGAACGCGTTGCTTATCAGCGCGGCGGCTAAGTTGGCGTTATCGCTGTAGTCGGATACGTTCGTGTAGAGGGAGAGGAGCCTTTGACTGTCGTCGTAGGTATAGCTCATAAAATACGGTCTGGTCTCGATGTAGTAGCTGTATTCCTGGTCGTAATCCATTCCCATCGTCTCGACCTTGGCGACCATCTGCCCGTCGATCGCGTACGCTTCGATCTGCTTGCCGTTGAGATACGCCTTTATATCGGTCTCATAGACGTAACCCGCCGTGCCGCCGACCTCGCCGCGCGGGATATATGGGTTGAAGTTCGGGTCGACTCTGCCGGTCTTGGTGACGAATACGCTTCTGATGTTGTCGTTGTAGTAGACGGTAAAGCCGTAGTCTTCCAAATCCTCGAGCGCGATAAGCGTCTCGCCGTCGATGGCGTAGCCCTTTATACTTCGCCCGTCTACCTGAGTCTGGATATCGGTCGTGTAGATAGTGTCGGTTATGTCGCCTACCGCCGCGCTCGCCGTTATCGTGCAGAATAGGCAAGCGGCCAGGATCGTAACGCTTACGGCTACAATTGATAGTTTAATAAGTTTTTTCATGATATAACCCCCTTGTATTATTGATATTTATTAAATTTATTTGTTTTTAAAGTTTTAGTCCGAGGCGGAGTCCGGTCGTAAAATGGGACTTTATTTACCGGCGGCTCGCGATAGATAAACGCCTCTTTTGTTCGATACTGCGGCCGAAATCTTATTTATTCCTCGGTTTATCGCCGCCTGCGACCGGGTTTTGCGTTCGTATGTTCAAGCTGTAGACGCGCGGGCGATTTTGCGCCGAGCCACGCGATCGTTTATTTCGTTCCCCTCAGAAATAAATCGATAATATTATACTAATAAGACTATGTATTTTGTGAAAATGTTCCATGTTTTTAGTAAAAAAATTAAAAATATATAAAGATTTTAACAAAAAACGCCTCCGAAAAATGGAGGCGCAGGAGTATATAGATTATGACGATTGTTCGTCGTCTTCTTCCAAACTCGCGTGGGTCACGTAAAACGCTACCAGTTCTTCGAGGATTTCGTCTCTCTCTACCTTCCTGATAAGGCTTCTGGCATTGTTGTAGGACGTGATATAAGACGGATCGCCCGATAAAATATAGCCAACAAGCTGGTTTATCGGATTATAGCCCTTCTCCGTCAGCGCTTCATGAACCTTGAGTATGATCTCCTTTGGAGCCGGACGATCGATAGGAAGCTCAAACTTCATCGTGTTTGAAATATTCTGGGAATTATCATTATTCACTTACAACACCCGCCTTTTCTTAATAGTTTTATCAAATAAGCTCCGCTGTGAATATTCAGCTATCTATAAATAATATGCAAAAGCGCCCCGGCGCTATCCCGGGCGGACATATTAATATTGATAAACTATTGACAATTATATATCAAAGTCGCAGCAATGTCAAGTAAACCGCGGGGTTTTAAATGTAAACTTATTATAAACAAAATGCGACGAAGAGATTGCGATCCGAAAAGGGCGGTATGGCGTAGGAGCCGGGATAATAGGAATTAGACCTTAAGGCGGCGCAAATTCGTCGCGCGCCGTCCGGCGAACGGCAGGTTTATTTTTCTGTCGCCTTAAGGCGTTCTATTCGACTTAAAGCCGCAGTGTATTCTTAAATCCATAACTGGCAGGGCGTCTCGATGAAAATACATAAGAAAGGAGCCTTCAAGTTTCTCAGGCGGGAGAAAACAAGAGACGGATTTATTTTCTCATCGCGCTTAAAAAGCCGTATAAAAGCCCTTGCAGGCCTATACGGCTTCTATGTTCTTAACTCTGTAAATAAGCTCTGTATTTACCTCAACTGCGCGTTGAGTTCGCTCTTCAGGCTTTCCAATATCTTACCCATAACGGCGTTTACTTCGTCGTCTGTGAGCGTTCTGTCCGCTGCGCGGAAAGTTATGGAGTATGCGACGCTCTTTTTGCCGTTGCCAACCTGAGAGCCTTCGTATATGTCGAACAACTTGTAGCTCTCGACTATATTGGAGCGGTTCTTCTCTATTATTTTTTCTATCTCGCCGACGTTTACCGCCTTGTCCAAAACCATCGCTATATCGCGGCTTGTTGCCGGGAACTTCGGCAGAGCCTTATAATGCTTATCAAAGGTCGCCGAATTTAATATAGTATTAAAGTCGAGCTCGGCGCAGTATACATCGGCGTCTATCTTGAAGTTTTCCGCGACCTCAGGGTGAACCTCGCCTATAACGCCCAGTTTCTTATCGCCTATATATACCTCGGCGCAGCGTCCGGGGTGATAGGACGGGTTAGCGCTCTGCGGCCTGAACGAATACTTGCGTATCCCCAGCTTATCCAGCAGCGCCTCGACTATTCCCTTAAGCTTATAGAAATCCGCATCTCCGTACATACCGATTGATATTACCTGCTTCTCCTCGGGGAGCTTACCCTTTTCGGTCGGGATATATATTGTTGCGAGTTCGAACAGCTCTGCGGCGTCGCGAAAACGGTTGTAGTTTACGCGCAGTATCTTGAGCATAGACGAGAGGGTCATAGTTCTCATCACGCTGTTCTCTTCGCCGAGAGGATTAGTTATTCTGATAACGTCGCCCATCTCGATATTGGTCAGCGCGTATTCCTTTGGATCGATAAAAGAGTAGGTCATTATCTCGGACAGTCCAAAGGATGTGAGCGCGTTTTTGACCTCGTCTTCAATCTTTTGTTTAAAGGTCTTGCCGCCGACCACTACGGCCGAATTCATCAGCGTGGACGGGATCTTGTCGTAGCCGTATATGCGAACGACCTCTTCGGATATGTCCGCCATCGACTCGATATCTCCTCTGAAAGTCGGAACCGTAACGGTCATACTATCCGCGTCTACCTTAAAGTCAAGCCTCGTTAAGTAGTCTATCATGTCCGACTCCGGTATATCCGTGCCGAGGAAACGATTCATCTTTTCCGGTTCGAACGGCAGAACGAGAGCCTCTTTCTTATTAGGATATACGTCTATCGCGCCGCCTACAACTTCGCAGGACGGCTGCATGTTTTTAAGCAGTTCGCAGGCGCGGTTTATCGCGTTCATACAATTTTCGGGGTCTAAGCCTTTCTCGAACAGCGCGGACGCGTCGGTGCGCATACCTAAAGCTTTCGCGCCGCGTCTTACCAATACCGCGCTGAAGTTTGCGCTTTCGAATAATACGTTCGTAGTATCGTCCGTAACTTCTGAGTTGGCTCCGCCCATGACTCCGGCGACGCCTATGGCGCGTTTTGTATCGGATATCGCGATCATCTCATGGCTCAGAGTCCTCGGTTGATCGTCGAGAGTCTCGAGCTGTTCGCCCTCGGCAGCGCGGCGAACGATTATTTTTTTGTCCTCCACATGGTCGAGGTCGTAAGCGTGCATCGGCTGACCGTATTCGAGCATGACATAGTTGGTGACGTCCACCACGTTGTTTATCGCGCGGATACCGCAGGCCTTGAGGCGTCTTTGCATCCACTCCGGCGAGGGTTCTATCTTAACGTTTTTTACCACCCTGCCGACGTATCTTGAGCAGACGTCCGGGTCTTCTATTTCAATCGTAGCGTAATCGCTCGCGATCTCGTCGTTTTCATCGACATTTATCTCCGGTATATTGAAATCTCTGTCAAACGTAGCCGCTACCTCCCGGGCCAGACCAATAATACTCATGCAGTCGGGGCGGTTTGAAGTTATCTCGAACTCGGCTACGCTCTCGTCGAGGCCTAAGACCTTGGTTATATCCTCGCCTATCGGCGTATCGTCGGGAAGGATCAGTATTCCCGTCGCGCGTTCTTCCGAAATGCCGAGCTCGTCGGTCGAACACATCATGCCGAAGCTCTCAACGCCGCGGAGCTTGCCCTTGGTTATCTTGACTCCGCCGGGCAGCAGGCTCTTGTGCTTGGCGACCGGAACGACCGCGCCCTCGAATACGTTCTTAGCGCCCGTGACTATCTGGATCGGATCGCCTTCGCCGACGTCTACCTGGCAGACTACCAGCTTGTCCGCGTCCGGATGCTTTTCTATTTTAAGTATTTTTCCAACGACGACGTTTTTGAATTCGCTCGCGGGATTGGTTATCTTTTCGACAATAGACCCGCTCATCGTCATCTTATCGGCAAACTCGTTATCGGTTATGCCGTCGATATTCATATAATCTTTAAGCCATGAAATCGGTAAATTCATTTTATATCATTCCTACTCTTTAGATTTTTTCTATTATTAAATCTCTTATAAATCTCTTAGATCGTTTATATCCGCCAAATATCTTTCACTATCCTTGCGGCTGTGGAAAATATAGACGTTTTTGTCGGTATATTCTCTCAGCTTATCATATTTGGACTTCCTGTCTGCGCGACCTTTATGGAGTACCCAGAACGCGAATTCGAGGTCGAGCTTTTCGTCGCAGCCCTCGCCCATATCCGGCCTGGTCTTATTGTTGTAAATTATTCTCCGCTTTACGCAGTTTTTAAAGCAGATCAGCCGGTTTACGTCCATCATGATTATCGTATCGGCCATATCAAGGCGTTCGTCATAGAGAACTTTGGTATAATTCCCCTCTATGATCCAGCGCTCTTTCAGCAGTTCGGGATAAAGCTTTGCGCGCATATTCTCCCTGCTGTCCGCCCTCCAGCCCGGCAGCCAGAATAGGCTGTCCATATGTACGGGCTTGATATTGAGCTTACCGCCCAAACGCGCCGCAAGCGTCGATTTTCCGCTTCCCGAAAACCCTATTATGGCTATCCGTTTCGGAAGAACGGCCGGTTTGGCGTAGATCCCGACCTTATAATTTATTCTCATAGATACGGCCGAAATCTTAGAATTGTTTCAAGAACCCAATATCGTTCTCGAAGAACAGCCTCAGGTCGTCAATGTCGTATCTGAACATGGTCACGCGTTCAAGACCGATACCGAAGGCGAAGCCCGAGTATATTTCGGGGTCGATGTCGCAGTTTTTAAGAACCTTAGGATGAACCATGCCGCAGCCTAAAATCTCTATCCAACCCTCGCCCTTACAAATACGGCAGCCTTTGCCGCCGCAGTTGAAGCAGGATATATCGACTTCCGCGCTCGGCTCTGTAAACGGGAAGTGGTGCGGTCTGAATCTGAGCTTGGTATCCTCGCCGTACAGTTTTTTGACGAATACCTCGAGCGTTCCCTTAAGGTCGGCCATGGTTATGCCCTTATCGACCACTAACCCTTCTATCTGGTGGAATACAGGCGAATGAGTTGCGTCCACTGTATCGCTCCTGAACACCTTGCCCGGAGCTATGACCCTGATCGGCGGTTTTTGATTTTCCATGACCCTTACCTGCACCGGCGATGTCTGAGTTCTGAGGACTATGTTATCGTCTATGTAGAACGTGTCCTGAGTGTCGCGCGCAGGGTGATCTTTCGGGATATTGAGCGCCTCGAAGTTGTAGTAGTCCAGCTCGACCTCAGGACCCTCGGCGATAGAAAAGCCCATTCCGATAAAGATGTCCTTAAGGTCGTCCAAAACGGTCGTAAGCGGGTGCTTTTTGCCGTATACGGGTTTCTTTCCGGGGACGGTAACGTCCAACGTCTCGTCTTTAAGTTTAGCCGCCGCGGCCTCTTTTTTCAAAGCCTCGGTCTTTTCGGAGAGCGCGTCCTCGACAAAACTTCTGACCTCGTTGGCGAGTTTTCCCATAGCGGGGCGATCCTCTTTAGAGAGCTTTCCCATTTCTTTCATCACCGCGGTCAGCTCGCCCTTTTTGCCCAGAAACCTGATCCTGAGCTGTTCAAGCTCGGCCAAGTCCGTCGCGGCTTTAAGCTGAGCCTCTGCCGCGGCTTTGATCGCGCCTAATTGCTCTTTCATATATATAACCTCCATTTTAATTAATTAATCGGTTTATACGTTTATATACCGTTTCAGAATACCACATATCCGGCGCGTTTGCAAGTAAAAATATGATTAATATGATTTTTTGAAATAATAGACGCGCGAGTTAGAGAACGTCGCGACTATGGATTAGAGATTGGGAATCAGGAGCGTAAGACGTTTCCATTGCTGTTTATACGACTTATAAGCCGCATAGAAAAATAATTATTCCGTCCGCAAACGAAGCCTCCAGGCGTTAAAACGGCAAATTTAATTCCTATTACTAATCCCCGATCTCCACTCCGACTTTATAATTCTCCTCGTCCCAGAAGACGTCGGCGCCGAAAGCTTCGCTTATCGCTCTTAGCGGTACGTATGTATATCCGTTGTCTATGAGCCTTGCCGGCGCGTCGAGTATGATCTCGGCGCCGTTTTTAAGCATTACGCTTTGGTCTATAGTTATCGAGACGGAAACGTCGCCGCGTACCGCGCTCGCCGTGTTGGTTTCGTTATCCCAAGAGACCTCGGCGCCAAGCGCTTCAAATATCGCGCGCATGGGTACGAGGACGCGGTCGCTCTCCATTATCGGATCCCGTTCGAGCTTGAGAGGTTCGCCGTTTATTTCTACCTTTGCCACGCCTTCAGATCCTGCGTCGTCGACTTCGGGCGGGTCGTCGTAGAGCGGCAGCGAATATAGGTTCCCGTCGCAGACCGCGTAGACTGCGTTTTCATCCTCGTCCACCCAAACGTCGTTAGATGTGAGGAGCGTGTCCTCGTATTCGGCTATCGGAGTAAATTCAAACGTTTGGATATCCAATACGCCCAACGTAGTAGTATTGGAGCTGGATTCGTTATCTACTGCGTAGTATTCTCCGCCGGATCTATTTTGCAGAAATCTTTCGTTCAGCTCGTCGTCCAGTCCGGGGACCGGGTCGTCCGAGACGTTTTTAGCCGTGCCCGTAATAGGGTCGTAGCAGTAGTAAAAGTCTTCGTACATAGTAAATAGATGCGCGTTGTTGCGAACCATTGCGATCGGATCAAGCGAGTATGGGAGCTCGTCTGCGTAATATGTTTCGACGCCGAAATCTACGGGAGTTTCCTCGTACGTGTTAAGATCTATTTTTACAAGCTGAGTAGGTTTGTCAAAGCCGTTTATGGATTTTTCGCAGAATACCAGATCGTCGTATGCGTCCACCACCGGATTCGCGTATTCGCCGGTCGCTATTAGACGAGGCTCCTCGCCGATCTTGGTAAGCCAAAGTCCGTCTGCGTATTCGCCGCCCGTATATTTCCTCATGGCGCGGACCCTGTATCCGTTCCACTCGACCTGCCACGGGTAGTTGTTGAGTTCTTTATATATAAGATACCCGTTCGGCTCTTCTGCCGTCGGCTCGTCGCCCGGGTATGGATTCGGTACGTCGTCCCACGCGTCCTGCAAAGTAACGCCGCTCGGTTCCGGGACTTCTACGTCCACGGTGTTATTGACGAAACGCCGCCATGTGAGTTCGCCGTCTTCGCCTCTGACGCAGACCCTGAAATCATCGCCGTTTTTCCATACCGACTCTATATAATGTTTTGAGGCGTCGATCAAAAGCTCAGCGTCGGCCGAATTACATTTATTGTCTGGATAATAGCTTTCGAGAGGATTTGAGATAAGCGAATATCCCTCGTCGTCCTCGTCCATATCCACAAAGCTCCAGAATAGCTTGATAAGGTTTGCGTATACTGCGTCGTTCTTTCCTTCTACGACTCCGACGTTGTTCATTGAGACCGCGTATTTCTCATCCTTTGTAAAATGCGTGTATTGATATTCGCATCCGTCCGATACGATCCTAGTATTCCAGTCGGGCAAGTAGTCTATCGCCTGAGATTCGATATAATTTTCGATATAATCGTATTCTTCCTCCGTCAGACTCGCGGTGAACAACGTTTTAGCGGGAACATAGTCCGGATCAGATTCGTCGTTGTCGTTATAGTAGTCATTATATCTTAGGTAACTGTAATTCACAACAAAATTTATGTTATTATCGTCCTTATATACTATAAAATACGTTTCACTAACGCCCATATATGCGTATTCCGAAATGCAATACATTTCGTCGCCGTATTTGCCCGCGTCAAAATCTTCCAGCAATGAAGTTAAAACGTAATCGCCCTCCAAAGCTTCCATATCCGACGTATCCAGCTCCTCAGCGCATACGCAGACCGCCGTCAGAGACAAGATCGCGCAAACCATTAAACCGATAAATTTTTTCATAATATCCGCTCCCTTTTTTGAAAATTGATTGATTTTCGGCGCGACCGACTTAAAAACAGTCGCGTCATAGTTGGAATATATTTATGTAATTAAACGTTTTAAATATATGACGAATAAAAGTGCGATTTAGTTCCGTTTAACATATATGTTAAATATTGGGAGCGTGAAAGACCGTTGCAGCCGTTTTTCACGATATCTTTAGCCGTATAGAAAAATAAGATTTTTAATCGCGCAAACATAATTGCTTTGGCGACAAAGCGGCAAATTTCACGCCCTAATTTCTAATGTTTAATCTCTAATATCTGCGTTATCTAATTCCTATCGTTCCGGCGCATCTTCCGGCGCGGTCTTTATGCGCGCGGTAGGAATAATATTTATCGCTGTGGCATATCGTACAAACGCCGCTCACGCCTATGTTTTGGGGAGGAACGCCCTCGCGTTCGAGCATGTCTCTGACGGCGCTCCACAGATCGACGTGGTATTTGCCGCCCGATTTAGGTATTCTGTAGCGTTTATCGAAGCAAAACGCCGTGTCCTCGTCTACCTCGAAACAGCATTTTCCGATGCTCGGTCCTACCGCGGCCAGAATGTCTTCAGGCTCGCTCCCAAACTCCGACTTCATCAGCCGCACGGTCTTTGCGGCGATCTTTTTGACCGTTCCCCGCCAGCCCGAATGCGCCGCCGCGACTACTTTCTTTTTGGGATCTAAGAATAGTACGGGCATACAGTCCGCGGCGAATATGATCAGCGTCGCGCCCTTTATATCGGTTATAAGCCCGTCGGTGTCGGTTATATCACTCTCTTTGGTTATCCCTTTGCCGAGGTCGTCTTCGGTAACGATCCTTATATTATCGGTATGGGTCTGTCTTGCGAGGACGGCCTTACCGAGGTCGAAGCCGAGGTCCGAGGCGACCGCGAGGTAGTTTTTGCGTACGCTTTCGGGATCGTCGCCGACCCTGAAGCCGAGGTTCAGCCCCTCGATCTTACCGTGGCTGAAGCCGCCGAGTTTGCTTGTGAACGCGGCGAAAGAGAAGTCGGTATTAAGAGGAGAGGGGAGGAGGTATTCTCGCCCGTCCGTCTTTTTTTCAATAAATTCAAAGTTCATATCTATCGCCCCGCTAAATCTTATTGAATCTTAAACGCTCGAGTCCGACGACTTTTTTTGCGCTTACGTCGATATCGAAGACGCAGCCGTTGAGCCACGCTACGCCGTCCGCTTTCTCGAACTTATATCGCTTGCCCATGTTGTAGTAAAACTGGATAATGATCTCCTTTTTAACGCCGAGGACCGAGTCCATGACCCCGGTCATTCCAAGGTCGGAGATATAACCGACGCCGTAGGGCATGATGTGCTCGTCGGCGGTCTGAACGTGGGTGTGCGTGCCGAATACGATCTTGGGACGGGGATCGTCTTGCATACTGTCGATAAAATTACCCATGGCGAGTTTTTCGCTGGTTGCCTCGGCGTGCATATCCACCGCTATTATGTCGGCGTCCATCTCCTTGATCGCTTTCTCGACGGCTCTGAACGGGCAGTCCGCCGGGCTCATATTGACCCGCCCGAGCAGATTTATAACGCCTACCTTGCCAAACGGCGTGTCGGCTACGATCGAGCCGACGCCCTCGATATCTCCGGCGAGATTGAGCGGCCTTATTATATATGGATTCGATTCCAGAACCGACGGACACTCGCGGTTAGAGAAGGTATGGTTGCCCATAGTGATAACGTCCACGCCCCGCTCTACCAGCATATTGGCTATGTCGCGGGTTATCCCGTTAGTGTTAGCGGCGTTCTCGCCGTTGGCTATCACGAAGTCGATATCGTATTTCTTGCGTACCTTAAAAAGATTATTGTAAATAAATTCTCTGCCGGCCTCGCCGACTATATCGCCTATTGCTAAAATTTTCATGTATTCACCTTTTTTCTAATATAATATAATCGCTTATAATATAATCGCTGCGAACGCAGGGATTAGGGGTTAATAATCAGCGATTAGGGAGTAAAAACGTTTCTACAGCGTTAAAACAGCCTCTAAAGCCGCATAGTAAAACAACGTATTCCATTCTCGCATACATAGTAGTCGGGCGTTAAAACAACCCGTTTTGCCCCCTAATCCCTAATCTCTGCGTTGCCTGACCGCCTCGTACAGAACGACTCCCGCGGCTACCGAAGCGTTGAGCGATTCCGCGCCGCCTCTGATCGGAATCTTGACCAAAAAGTCGCAGCTCTCCCGGACGATCCGGCTTATCCCATCGCCTTCGGAGCCTATAACTATGCCGATAGCTCCGGTCATGTCGCATTCGTAGTGGGTCATGGTTGCGCTCAGGTCCGTTCCGACTATCCACAGCCCTTCTTTTTTGAGCTTTTCTATAGTCTGCGCTATATTCGCGACTTTTGCGACCGGGATATGTTCGACCGCTCCCGCCGCGACCTTGGCGACCGTCGAACTTAGCTGAACGCTTCTGTTCTTCGGTATTATCACGCCGTGGCAGCCCGCCGCGTCCGCAGTCCTGATCACAGCGCCCAGATTGTGCGGATCGGTAAGCCCTTCGCATATCACGATAAAAGGATCCTCGCCGTTTTCCTTTGCCCGATCCAGTATATCCTCGACCGAGGAATAGGCGTGCGCCGCGCCCACCGCGACGACGCCCTGATGATTCTCGCCGCCGGTCATGCGGTCGAGTCTGCGTTTATCGGTGAAGCTGTAGGTCACGCCCCGGCTTTTTGCGAGGTTTCGGATCTGGCCGATAACGGGAGCGTTTATTCCGTCCTGAATAAATATCTTATCTATAGCGCGCCCCGATTCGAGAGCCTCAAGAACGGGATTGCGCCCGTAGATATTATCGTCGCCTTGCGGCGCGTTTTTTGGAGCGCCGCCGTATTTCCTGTTATTTCTCATTTTTAAGTTATCCTTCTTATATAGTTTATACGTTTTTATATAGCATGTTTAATATTATAGAACAAATTTAGCGTTATAGCAATAGGTTTTTTGATTTTTGGAGCGAATAAGCGCGGCGCTTAAGTATGCCGTCTGTTTGAAGATAAAATTTTTTGAAGGATCGAGAGGCCGAAGCCGCTTTATTAAAGCGAATTTTAAAAATATTAATTGATATCCGATCATAATTAAAGGGGCGAAGCTCGTTTGGAGCCGCCCCTGCCGGTTGGATAATAAATAAAAAAGCGCTTTTGTTATTCCATAGTCTTACCCAAAAAGCAAGCCGCCGTTTCGGCAAGCTTTTGTTCTACGGTCGTAACCTCGCCCGACTCGTCTTTTACGAAGACTACCGAGCCTATAGGGTCTCCGTCGTAGATTATCGGAGCGACGACCCCGGCCTCGAAGTCTTCGCTGTCGCCGGTTATACTGATCCTCTGCGAACCGTCCTCGCAGGTGAATACATCCTTGCTTTGCATGATCCTCTCTATCGAGGAGGAGATCGGCTTCTCCTTAAGCTCGCGCTGCTTTTGTTTTTCATTCGAGGATACGGCTATTATGTTGTCCTTATCGGTTATGCAGGCGGTAAGTCCCGTGGCCTTGCTCAGAGAGTCCGCGTATTGGCATGCGAATTCGCTGAGCTCGCCTATGGGCGAGTATTTCTTAAAGATAACTCTGCCGTCGTGCTCGGTATATATTTCCAGAGGATCGCCCTCGTGTATTCTCATAGTGCGGCGTATCTCTTTCGGGATTACGATACGCCCCAGATCGTCGATTCTTCTCACTATTCCGGTAGCTTTCATATATTTCTCTCCATTCTTTTCTATGATATTTTTCTGTTTAACTAAATACTAAAATTATGATCCTTTTAGAGTTTAACAAGAATATGTTAACTGCAATTAGTATTTGTATAATGGTGAAAAATATACTTTTAAAGAGACCGTTTTGTTAAAAATTTAGTAGTCCCGGCGAAAAAACGCGTCGAACGGCGATTTTTGCGCCCGTAAAAAACAGACGCGCCGAAGCGGAGAGCTATCAAGAGCCCGCGCCGTTTAAAGCCGCTTGCGCGCGCAATTTGAGTTGATAACCGAGCTCCGGCGCGGGGCGGATCATGTTGAAAATTTTATCGGTTATAGAAATGTATAAAGTGAATTAAGACCTAAATATGACGCCCGCCCCGTCTAACGCCTTATAGGACGCTGAACCAAAGCTACGCCAAATTTTTTATCATAGTTATATGCGGGCAGAATTCCTCCAGATATTCCTCGCCGACCGGAATATACCCGAGCTTTTTATAAAAGCCCATAGCCTGAGTCTGAGCCGATAATACTACTCCCGAGGCGCCCTTTTTGGCGGCTATCATCTCAAGCTCGGCCGCCGCTGCGGCGCCCAGCCCGGAACCTCGGAAACTCTTCGTTACCGCAAGCCTGCCGAGCCGCATAACTACGGGCGCAGCGCCATTGAACAAGCCTATGTATTCGTCTTCGGTCTCTAAAAACAGCCGTCCCGTCGCCGCGGGAACGCCGTCTTTATATAAGACGATATGGACGGCGGTCTTGTCTATCTCGTCGAACTCGTTTTTAAAACCCTGCTCGTCGCAGAAGACCGCCTTTCTTATCTTCGCCGCGTCCGGATTACCGTCCAGCCCGACCGAGAGCCTTATCTCGTATTCGTTTGTATTTTTCATATATACCTCCAAATATGTTGCTTAAATGTTCTATCCTTCGCCGTTTGTATATCCGTTCGGCAGAAATTTATACGTAAAGCGAGACTGCGTTATTTTCCGATATATTTATTCAGTTCGAGCCGCGCGGGATTATATGAATGGGCGTGGCAGACCGCGACCGCAAGCGCGTCGGCCGTATCGTCCGGCTTTGGTATCTTGTCGAGGCCGAGCAGGAGCTTTACCATCTGCTGAACCTGCGTCTTTTCGGCTCTGCCGTAGCCGACCACCGCCTGTTTTACCTGGAGCGGCGTGTATTCGAAAATCTTCACGCCCTTGTTCAGCGCGGCGAGCAGAAGAACGCCTCTAGCCTGCGCGACGTTTATCGCGGTCTTTTGGTTGCTGTTGAAGAACAGCTCCTCGACCGCCATGAAATCCGGCTTTGTAAGGGTTATTATATCGCTCAGCCGGTCGTGTATCAGTTTGAACCGGTCGTTCATATCAACGTCCGGCGTAGTCGTTATCGCGCCGTAATCGACGGTCTTGAATTTGTTGGCGCTATAGTCGATAATTCCGTATCCGACTATAGCGTATCCGGGGTCGATCCCAAGTATTCGCATTTTTATCTCCTTATTTTTGAAACGGATATTAAAATATTGTCCGCAGCGTTAAAAAATATCAAAAATTTATTGCAATAATAAATTATTTATTATATAATAACATAGATGTAATTTTTATGCAAATATTTATATTTGTTCGCAAGACGTTTGGAGGTAATCATAAATGGCAAAAGAAAAAGTTGTACTCGCATATTCGGGAGGTTTGGACACTTCTATCATTATTCCCTGGCTTAAGGAGAACTACGACTACGACGTTATCGCGGTATGCGGCGACGTAGGACAGGGCAAGGAGACCGAGGGGCTTGAGGAGCGCGCTAAGAAAGCCGGCGCTTCAAAGTTGTATATAGAAGACCTTCGCGACGAGTATGTAGAGGATTATATATTCCCGACGCTCAAGGCGGGAGCGGTATACGAGGGCAAATATCTGCTCGGAACTTCTCACGCGCGTCCGATAATTGCGAAGAGATTGGTCGAGATAGCTAAGAAGGAAGGCGCGGTAGCCATCTGTCACGGCGCGACCGGCAAGGGCAACGACCAGGTACGCTTCGAGCTGACCATAAAGGCGCTCGCTCCGGATGTAAAGATAATCGCTCCGTGGAGAATATGGGATATCAAATCCCGCGAGGACGCGGTTGACTACGCCGAGGCTCATAATATAGAGATCCCGGTAACGAAGAAGGACTTATATTCAAGAGACAGAAACATCTGGCACATCAGCCACGAGGGCATGGATCTTGAGGATCCGGCGAACGAGCCTCAGCTCGACAGTCTGCTCAAACTCAGCGTATCGCCTGAGAAAGCGCCTGATAAGCCGACCTATATAACGATAGGTTTTGAAAAGGGCGTTCCGGTATCTATAGACGGCGAGAAGCTCGATCCGCGTCCGCTGGTCGAAAAGCTCAACGCTTTGGGAGGAGCTAACGGCATAGGTATCGCAGACATAGTAGAGGACAGACTTGTCGGAATGAAGTCGAGGGGCGTTTACGAGACTCCGGGCGGAACTATTCTCTACGCCGCGCTTCAGGAACTCGAATATCTCTGCCTCGACCGCGACACTCAGGCGTTTAAGCGTCAGGCCGCGATAAAGTTCGCAGAGCTGGTATACGACGGAAAATGGTTCACGCCGCTCAGAGAAGCGCTTTCGGCTATGGTCGATTCGATGGAGCAGACAGTGACCGGAGAAGTTAGGATGAAACTGTACAAGGGTCAGGCGACCCCGGCCGGTTCTAAGTCCAAATATTCGCTCTATAACGAGGACATCGCAAGTTTCGGCGACAGTCACGAGCTCTACAGCCATAAGGACAGCGAAGGCTTTATTAACCTGTTCGGTCTGCCGCTCAAGGTACGCGCTTTGATGAATAAGAAAAACGAGGAAGAGAAATAGAATAAATATTAAGCGTTAGATCGGCTTATATTACGGCGAGACGGACGGAAGAGCGCGAGCTTAGACATACTCCGCCCGCCCCGGCGGCGCGAATGCGCGAAAAGCGCTTTCGTATTTGGGCGCAAGCGAAGTCCGCGTTTTAAACGTACGCCGGGCGGCTCGCGCTGCGGCGTCATTGCGCGTAACTTTGGATCAAGCTGACGCGGACGACGGCGCTAAATATTATTTAAGATGTCAGGAGAAAGCATATGAAGTTATGGGGAGGACGTTTTTCGAAATCGACGGACGCGATGGTGGACGACTTCAACTCGTCGATCCGGTTTGACGCGCGGATGTACGCGCAGGATATACTCGGAAGCCAGGCGCACGCCGAAATGCTCGGCAGACAGGGGATAATCCCCGAGGAGGACGCCGCGCTGATAGTAAAGACGCTCGGAGAGATAAAAGAGGATATCGAAAGCGGCAAGGTCGAGTTTGAGATCGACGCCGAGGATATCCATATGAATATTGAGACTATATTGATCTCGCGTATAGGCGACGTGGGCAAGAAATTGCATACGGGAAGAAGCCGCAACGATCAGGTCGCGCTCGATCTCAGGATGTATCTGAGAGACGAGGTAGACGAAATAGTTAAGGATCTTAATTCTTTGAAATCTACTATTCTCGATATTGCAGAAGATAATATGGAGACCATAATGCCCGGTTACACTCATCTGCAAAAGGCTCAGCCTATCACGCTCGCGCACCATGTAATGGCTTATTATGAGATGTTTAAGAGGGATACCGAGAGACTTGCGGATTGCCGGAGACGTATAAACGTCATGCCGCTCGGCAGCGGCGCGCTCGCGGGTACTACTTACGATCTCGACAGAGATTTCGTCTGCGATAAGCTGGGATTTGATTCAGTGACGCTCAACAGCTTGGACGGCGTCTCGGACAGGGATTTTGTACTCGAACTTGCATTTTGCCTGTCAGCGGTAATGATGCACCTCAGCAGATTCTCGGAGGAGATAATACTTTGGAGCTCGCACGAGTTCGCGTTTATAGAACTGGACGACGCGTACAGCACAGGGTCGAGCATAATGCCGCAGAAGAAGAACCCCGACGTGGCGGAACTCGCCAGAGGCAAGACCGGAAGGGTGTACGGCTCGCTTATGGGACTTTTAACGATGATGAAGGGCTTGCCGCTCGCATATAATAAAGATATGCAGGAGGATAAGGAGCAGATCTTCGACGCCGTGGACACGGTCAAACTGTGCGTTCCGGTCTTTGAGAAGATGATCTCCACAATGAAGATAAAAGCCGATAATATGCTGCACGGCGCCAAGGGCGGTTTTACCAACGCGACCGACGTGGCGGACTATCTCGTAAAGCGCGGACTGCCTTTTAGAGACGCGCACGCCGTAGTCGGCAGGATGGTTGCGTACTGTATTGAAAACGATAAGTATATAGACGAGTTGAGCATGGACGAGTTCAAGGAGTTTTCACAGCTGTTCGGCGAGGATATATACGACGAGATATCGCTTAAGACCTGCGTGAGCCAGAGAAAGCTTGTCGGAGGTCCGGCAAAGGAGACCGTTAAGAAGGTCATAGACAATTACAGAAACTCGGAGAAGTCATAAAATCGGTTTTAAATCGATTCGGACAAGGCGCGGCGAGCGTTGAGCCGAGGTAATCAATAAGAAAAAATAAAATGTCGGATTCGTCCGGCGAAAAATATACATAACAAACTTAATTAAAAAAGGAGAGTAAAGTGAAATGAAAATTTTTGTCGACACAGCCAATGTGGATTATATCCGCGAAGTAAACGACATGGGCGTTATTTGTGGCGTTACGACCAACCCGTCTCTTATAGCCAAAGAGGGCAGAGACTTTATAGAGGTCGTTAAGGAGATCACGTCGATAGTAGACGGTCCTATCAGCGCGGAGGTAGTCAGCCTCGACACTGAAGGCATGGTCAAGGAAGCGCTGGATCTGGTAGAAAAGATAAACAACCCGAATCTGGTAATCAAGATACCGATGATTCCGGCGGGACTCGGAGCGGTCAAACAGCTCGCGGCTAAGGGAATAAAGACCAACGTCACGTTGATATTCTCCGCGGCTCAGGCGCTTCTGGCGGCTCGCGCGGGAGCTACATACGTAAGCCCGTTCCTCGGTAGATTGGACGACATTGGCCAGACCGGAATGACTCTTATAGAGGAGATCGTAGACGTATTTGCGGCGGATCCGGATATCAAGACTGAGATAATCGCGGCAAGCATAAGAAACCCGCTCCACGTTATAGAAGCGGCGCGTCTCGGCTGCGACATTGCGACTATCCCGTATAACGTTATCATGCAGATGACGAAACATCCGCTCACGGATATAGGCATAGAGAGATTCTTAAAGGATTGGGAGACCGTTCCTAAGAACAACTAATAGGCTGCTTAACTAATAAGCTGAGATAAAGTCAGAGCTGGGGGGCCGTCCGGATTAAACGTTCGGCCGGTATTCTCCCGGCTCTTTTTTTGCGCTAAAAGCCGGACGAAAGAGGAGCGGACGGAAAATACAAGCGGGATAACCGCTTTTTCATCGGCTCTGTTTTTTGTATCAAACCGAAGGAGCGGAAGAAGAGGAGTTGTATTAGAGATAACGGCGCGTAAAACGATGTAAAGTCGAGCGGAACGTTTGAGACGTTCGAAGTTGTCTTATATCGGACGCACAACTGACCGCAAATTGCTGTTAATATGCAAAGACACGAGATCCGCTTCAGTTTTCTGCGAAATGTTTTTAAATAGAGAAGTTTATCGTCAGGTTATAGATGATTAGGATGTATCGAGCGGCGCAAAAGCCAGCGCAAAGATACTTGGAACTTGTAAAAAGAAAATAATAAAAGCCGCTGTTTATCTCAAAACAACGGCTTTATTTGATAAATATTCAAATTTAAATAATGAATATCGATTATTTTTTCTTTCCGCCTTTGGCGTTCTTGCTGTTTGCAGCCGCGTTATTTCTCTTAGCCGTAACAGCGGAATCTCTCCAAGTCGCCCATAACGGACCGGAGATAAATACCGACGAATAGAAACCGAATACGATACCTATGATGATAGGCAGCGCGAACGCCTGTATCGACTGAACGCCCAGGATATAGACCATACCTATCGTCAGCAGCGTCGTTACCGTGGTGTTGATAGAACGCGTCATGGTCTGCAAGATACTCGTGTTCGCGATCTCCGCGTAGGTTTCCTTTCTCGAATGACGCGTGTTCTCACGGATTCTGTCCATGATGACGATCGTGTTATTGATAGAATAACCGAGAACCGTCAGGACCGCGGCGATAAAGTTGATGTTTACCGACCACTGAAGCAGCGAGTACAGTCCGAGCAACAGCAATACGTCGTGTACAAGCGCGATAATAGCGACGCAGCCCGAAGTAAATTCAAATCTGATCGTTACATAGATCAGTATACCCGCGCACGCGAGCAGCGACATCCACAGCGCCGAACGCGCAAGCTCCTGACCGGAAGACGGCGAGATAACGTCCATGCTCTTAAGTCTTGCTCCGCTTAAGAGATCGGCGCTTGCGTCCGCAGTCGTATCTGTAGCAGCAGTCTCATCGGTGGTTGCCGCGGCGTCAGTGTCCGCAGCAGCGGCGTCCTCGGTCGTAGCTTCCGTTGTATCAGCAGTTGCGGCGTCCTCAGTCGTAGCTTCCGCGGTGTCCGCAGTTGCGGCGTCCTCAGTCGTAGCGTCCGCGGTATCGGCAGTAGTCGCGTCAGTTGCAGCCGCCGTATCAGTTGTTTCCGTAGCCGTAGCGTCCGTCGAAGCCGCGTCGGTTACAGGAGCGCCGTACTGAGCCTCGAGAGCCTGGGTTACAGCGTCGCGCGTTTCGTTTGAGTAGGTATTTCTCTCTTCGTCTGTAAGACCGTTTTCATAGCCTATTTTAATGATGACCTCGTTACCTGATTTCTGCACCGAAGAAGCGGTCCTGCCATCCAGCGAGCCGTTGACGATCTGTTCTACGTCGGCGGTTGTGAAGTCGCCGGCTATCTCGTAAGTCAGCGCTATACCGCCGGCAAAGTCGGTGTCGAGGTTAAAACCTCTGAATATGAGAGAGATTATGCTGATAACCGACAACACTATGGATATAGTAAAGAACACCCATTTATGCTTAACTATGTTTACCATTACGCCTCTCCCCCTTTCAGGCTTTCGCCGTTTTCTTTCTTTTTGTTTATGCCATAAAGCCATAAATTCTTAACGTTCATACCGATCATCTGTCTGAGCAATAGTCTTGTTACGAAAATAGCTGAAATCATCGAAATGACTACGCCCAAAAGCAACGTCATACCGAAACCTTTTATAGTACCGGTACCGAGCCACCAAAGGATAGCGGCCGAGATGATCGTGGTCACGTTAGAGTCTATAACTGCGGCTAACGCTCTGTGGAAGCCGGCCTCTACCGCGCTTCTTACAGTCTTGCCGAGCTTAAGTTCCTCTTTGATACGCTCAAATATAACGACGTTCGCGTCTACCGCCATACCTATTGCCAGTATGATACCGGCTATACCCGGAAGCGTCAGGTTGACGTGGAATACCGAAAGTATTATGAACGTAACGGAGATATAGAACAAAAGGGCTATATCCGCCATCAGACCGAGCAGACGGTAAATAACGAGCATGAACAGCATAACCAGGATCATACCTATGACGCCAGCGAGTATCGCCTGGCTGAGGGCCTCTTCGCCGAGCGTCGCGCTTACTACTCTGACCTCGTCCGGCTGGAGCGTAAACGGAAGCTGACCCGACTTGATGTTAGCGGCTAAAGAGTTAGCCTCCTCGGCCGTAAAGTCGCCGGTTATAACGCAGGTGTCCGAATCTATCTGCTCTCTTACGCTGGGCGCGGTGAGAACCTGACCGTCCATCATGATCGCGATATAGTTAGTTCCCTGCGACGCTTGAGCCGCTACCTCCGCGGTAGCCGCCGCGAACTTCTGGCGGCCTTCGTCGGTCAGTTCGAGAGTGATGTAATATGAATTCTGGGATACTCCCTGCTCCGTCTGACCGTATTCGGCTCTGGCGTCGCTAACGTCGCTTCCCGACATTATGATATTACCGGCCGCGTCCTGGAATTCGAGCTGAGCCGTAGCTCCGAGCGTATCCACCGCCTGCTCCGAATCCTGTACGTCCGGCAGTTCGACTCTTATTTTATCCGAGCCTTGCTGCGTAACGCTTGCTTCCGTGTATCCCTGGAAGTCAAGACGCTGTCTTAACATGTTAACCGCAGTGTCCATATCGTCCTCGGACGGGCTGTCCGTCTGCGCTTTAAACACGATAACGGTTCCGCCTTTGAGATCCAGACCCTGGGTTATTCCGTCGCTGTCGGTTATACCGGGAAATCTTACCGTATTGGTAAAATCAAGTCCGAATAAGCCGACATACAAAAGCGCGGCTATTACAACGATAATCGCCGCAAACTTTACCAAACTTCTGGACAATTTTTTCTCCTCCTTAAGTTAAGCCGGCTTGCGTCGGCTGTATTGAATATAAAATTTAATTATTTTTTCTGAAAAAATCTTAGCTTAATTTTACATAAAGCTAAAAATATACGATAGTTTTACAGATGAAAACGTACCCATATATCGACATATTATAGCCTCTATCAGAGTTTTAGTCAAGAGATATGGCCGAATTGTTAACAAAATTTAAAAGAAGAAAAATTGCAGCATAGCGATTAGAGATTAGCGAACAGATGTTAGGAGGCAAAACGGGATTCGTTAACGCCGAACGGGAACGTATGCGGAATAGGAATACTATATTTTTCTATAACGCTACACAAACCGTTTCAACGCTACAACTCCGTTCTTAGCGCTAATCGCCAATCTCTAATCCTTAATCCCTACGGCGCTACATCAGTTTTGTATCGTTGATCATAAGTTCGAAGACGCCGTTTATGGCCTCCGCGGCTTTTTTGCACATGACCATTCTGCCTAAGAATATCTCGAAATATTCGGAGACCGGACAGATGTCGGTGTTGATCGTAAGGTCGAGGGTTATCTTTCTGTTGTTTATATGCACGTCGGTCTCGACCGCCGCGTAGTTGACTCTGTCGTGGATGTCGAAGGTGGAGTAGTCGCGGTTCTTGACCCGGCTCCTGCGCACGTCGGTCTTATCCGCGATTATCAGCGCGGACGCGAGCTGGTTCACCGGCGTTCCGCTGCCCTCGTCGTGGTTGCCGATCGCCGCGATTATCTTCGCTATCTCGTTCGGGTCCATGCCGAGCCTCGTGAGTATGCTAAACGCCATGACCGCGCTGGTCTGGGCGTGGTCCATGCGGTTTACGACGTTGCCGATGTCGTGCATATATCCCGCTATTCGCCCCAGCTCCGCCGTCCTCTTGTCGTAGCCGAACGCCGTCAGAATATTATAAGCGACCTTGGCGACCCTTTGGGCGTGGAGCAATGAATGGTTGGTGTAGCCGAGCGTTCCGAGATACTTGTCGCCCTTTTCGAGATAGGTCTTTATCTCCTTGTTCTTTACAATATCGTGAAAAGTTATGAGCTTTTTTTCGTCGGAGCCGCCGGTCTTGCTCTCGGTTTGTTCCGGACTTTGCTCCGAAGTAGCGCTTTCGGTTATTTCAGACCTGAGATCAAATTCGCCGTTCACAGAGAGTTCCCCCTTTCTGAATCGATTCGACTATGTTTTCAGTTTCAGGCGAGGCGGCTCAGTCCCACTCCGCCTCGACCGCTTTAGCGTAAAGACTGCATTCTACCCGCTTCCTCTCAAGGTCGCAGCTTATCTCGTGCGGCCGGTTGATGTCGCCGCTGAGCAGACAGGCGTTGGCCATACAGCCGCCGCTGCAATAGAATTTGGCGAAGCAGTCCCTGCATTTCGGCTTTGTATACACGTTGCAGCTTTCAAACGTATTTCTTATATCTTTATCGATCTCGCCGCCGTCTAAGATATTCCCCATCTTATATTCGGGCGTTCCGACAAATTGGTGACAGGGGTATATATCCCCGTTCGGAGCCACGGCCAGGTACTCGCAGCCCGCGCCGCAGCCGGAGAGACGCTTGATCACGCAGGGACCCTGCTCGAGGTCTATCATAAAGTGGAAGAAGTTGAAGCCGCGCCCCTCTTTGCGCCGTTTTAAATACTCCTCGACCAATTTTTCGTATTCTTTGTATATAGTCGGCAGATCTTCCTCGGACAGCGCGTAGTCCTCGTCGGGGCCGCACACCACCGGCTCGACCGAGGTCTGCTTAAAGCCGAGATCGGCAAGATGCAAAACGTCGTTGGAAAAATCCAGGTTGTATTTCGTGAACGTGCCGCGCACGTAATAGTTGTCCTGGTTCCTGCTCTCGGCGACCTTGAGGAATTTGGGAACGATCTGATCGTAAGAGCCGGAGCCGTCGGCGCGGTATCTCACGCGGTCGTTTACTTCCTTTCTGCCGTCGATCGAGAGCACTATGTTGGACATCTCCTTATTTATGTACTCGAGCTTATCGTCGTTCAGGAGCAGACCGTTGGTAGTTATAGTGAACCTGAAGTTCTTATCGTGTATTTTCTCCTGCTCTCTTGCGTACTCGACTATCTCTTTGACTGCGTCGAAGTTCATCAGCGGTTCGCCGCCGAAGAAATCGACCTCGAGATTCCTGCGTTTGCCCGAATTTTTTATCAGGAAATCCATCGCCCGTTTTCCGGTCTCGGCGCTCATAAGCTCGCGCTGAGCGTGGTAGGCGCCCTCGTCGGCGAAGCAGTATTTGCAACGCAGATTACAGTCGTGAGAAATGTGCAGACAGAGAGCTTTTACCGGCGACTGTTTTTTCATATTCACGGCAATGTCGGCGTATACGTCGTCGGAGAAGAGCGTTTCGTTTTTGTACAGCTCGTATATCTCAGAGTAAGCCTCGGCTATGTCGCTTGCGTCGCATTCGCCCGCAAAGCCTTCCTTTATGAATTCGGGAACGGCTTCGGTCGGTTTGAAACCGTCGTCGTTTATCTTATTTTCGATCGCGTTTATCATGTCGTAACTCAGCTTATCAACCACGTGTATGCAGCCGCTGTTTACGTCGAGCGATATATATTTTCCGTTTAATTCAAATGAATGTACCATTTAATTTATCTCCTTAAACACAAAAGCGGACGTCCACGTGAGGGCGGACGTCCAACTTGATTAAATTTTAGATTTTAAGTTATGCCTGTTCGCATTTCTGGTTAGCTACGGTGCAAGAGGTCTTGCAAGCCGACTGACACGATGTCTGGCATTCGCCGCAGCCGCCTTTTGCCGCGCTCTTTTTAAGCGTCGCTTGATTTAAAGTCTTTATTCTTTTCATGTTAAACGTCTCCTATCTTTAGTTTAAAATAGTTTAAAATTATGCCCTAACTTATTCTAACAAAAAACGCCGTAAATTTCAAGTACAAATACAAAATTCAGCAATAAATAATAAGAATTTATACCGGTTATTTTTTCTTAGGCGAACTCGAGCCGCCCGAGCGTTTTTTCTTGCTTGATTTTTTCTTAGATGATTTTTTGTTTATTCCAATCACGCCGCCGAGAGCGCCCACGCCGCCGCATAGGATAAAGTTGGCTATTATCGCCGGCGAGAAATAGAACTGTTTGTATACGGCCGCGCTTATAAGATAAACGACCAAAGCGTATACGATCCCGGCGGCAAGTCCGGATATAAGTCCGTTTTTGCGCATTATCCGAGCGGATACGTAGCCGGATATGAATATGCACAAAGCCGCCGCGCCTATGACGCAGCCGCTGAGTATTTCGGCGCTCGGCGTGAAATAGACGGCGAGGACTGAGAGCAAAAAAAGGAGCGCGAGCGTTATCAATAATGAAACAAACACTCCTTTTATCACGGGGAAAACGCTCGGTTTTTTGTTATCCTCAGTCTGCGCGCCGTCCGCCGAGCCGCCTAAAAACGCAATGTCCTTTATCTCTTTGGAATTACCGTTTGGGTTAGTCATATCGTCAACTCCTTTTAACTCCCCTGCATAGTCTAAAGCTTAGTATAGGATATGTTAAACGAGAGACAAATATTACTAAAACGTAAGTTACGCTTCCTCGGTCTCAGACTCCTCTAACGGAGCGACTTCGGCTTCTTTGCCCTTGCCTTCTTTTACAAGACGGCTGATAGCGCTCTTTTCTATCGTTATGAAAGACTTTGTCGTTCCGATACCGGTCTCGAGGCAGACAAGGTTGTCCTTGATCCTGGTTATCTTGCCGTGGATGCCGCCTATCGTGGCGATCTCGTCGCCGACCTTAAGAGCCGCGATCATGTTTTGGAGCGCCTTCTCTTTCTTCTTCTGAGGTCTTATCAGAATGAAGTAGAAGACTACCAAAATCAATACCATCATAATGATCGGCATAAAATTCGCCATAGCTTCTTGACTCATAATCTATCCTCCTATTACAAATAATATTGCTATTATAACCTTGGTGGAATTATTTTGCAATACCTTTTTGCTATTTTGTTGCCGTTTTGAGCTACGCGAACCCCGCCGCGCGAATTATTTACCGAATAACGAGCCGCGTTTACGCTTGCTATTGTGCAATATTTACAGCCGTGCGGCGAAGAGGCGAAAGTTCTATTATTTCTCGCTGAGCGCTACGAGCTCGCGGTATATCCCGGCCTCGCCTTTAAGCTCGTCGTGCGTTCCGGACTGGACGATACGTCCGTCCTTTACGACGAATATAACGTCCGCGTCTTCAATTGTAGACAGGCGGTGCGCGATAACTATTACGGTCCGGTTTTTCATAAGGTTCTCGATACTCTTTTGGACTATGGCCTCGTTCTCGGTATCGAGCGCCGAGGTCGCCTCGTCGAGCAGGAGTATGGGCGCGTTTTTAAGAAACGCCCTCGCGATGGCGATCCTCTGCCGCTGACCGCCAGAGAGCGTCTCGCCGCGTTCGCCGACTACGGTGTCGTAGCCGTTCGACAGATTCGATATAAACTCGTGGGCGTTCGCCGACTTCGCGGCTTCGATTATCTCGGCGTCGGTCGCGCCCGGTTTTCCGCAGGCTATGTTCTCCTTGACGCTCGCGTCGAAGAGGTACGCGTCCTGAGGCACGTAAGAGAGCATATTTCTAAGTTCGCCGAGAGGTATGGAGTCTATGTTCTCGCCGCCTATGTATATAGCGCCCGAGTCGATCCTGTAGAATTTGGGGATCAGCTTTACGACCGTGCTCTTTCCGCCGCCGCTCGGTCCCGCGAGCGCGGCCGTCGTATTCCTTTTTACCTTAAAACTGAGTCCGTCTATAACGGGCGCGCCGTCGCCGTAGCTGAAGCGTACGTCCTTAAATTCTATGTAGGCGTCCGGGCTTCCGCTTTCCATGTTCTCGGTTACGGCGTCGGATTCCTTGTCCGTATCCCAGACCTCGTGGATTATATCGGCCGCCGCGACCGACTCCTGCATCATGCCCCACGAAGTCCCGAAATTCAGCAGCATACTGCTGACGTTGCTCTGCACGGTCAGGATGGCGAAGACGGTTCCGAAGTCGGTCGTGCCCATAGCCGCCATGACCGCGCCGATCGCGATCAGGACGAAGTTGTTTAAAAAGTTGAGCAGGTTGCTGATACTGCTGAGCGTTCCGATCCTCGAGATCCTCTTTATCCTGAGCGCGGCGGTCTCGGAGTTCGCGCGCTCGTATCTGTCTACGGCGGCTCCGCCCGAATCGAACAGTTTTATTACTCTGAATCCCGCGACCAGATCGGACAGGCGGCTCAGGAGCGCCGACTCGCTCCGCTGTATCCTGCCGCCCAGCTCGCGCAGAGACGCGGCGTATTTTACGTTGATCGTCACCGTGAGCGCGCAGGTTATCAGCGAGAGAAGTCCTATCCTAAGATCCATGGCAAGTATGAATACGCAGGAAGCGGCGCCGCCCACTATTGCGGTCATGAAGTTGGGACAGTGGTTTGTGTAGGCCTGTTTCATGTTCTCGACGTTGCTGTTCAGCCTGAATATGCTGTCGGCGCTGTGGTTCTTGTCGTAGTATTCCACCGGCAGAAATTCCATATGCCGGAACAGATCGCGGCGCATGTCGTACATTATGTATCTGATAGAGCGCATGTTGAAAAAACCACTCAAGACGCTCGCCAGGAATACCGCGACCGCGGCTATCCCGATAAAGATCGCCGCTTTGAACGAGGCGAGATCCATAGAGGTGACCGAGTTGACCACGTCTCTGTTGACCAGCGCTATGAGCATATCGCCCAAAAAGGACAGCCCGACGTCCAAGACCAGCGTGATCCAGTACATATATTTAAATCTGCCCATCAGAGAAAAACAGCTTTTCAGGCCGCGTATCACATTCATTCCGCCGACTCCTCCTTTCGCTTTGGTCTAAATCATGCGTTTCCCTTATTCTGGAGCGCCGCGTACGCGCCGCCGCGCTTCATCAATTCGTCGTGCGTTCCGCATTCGCATATAACGCCGTCTTGTACTACCGCTATCCTGTCCGCGTTCATTATCGTCGAGAGCCTGTGCGCGACGACCAAAACGGTCTTTCCGTCGCTTAAGTTATCGAGCGCCTTTTGAACTTCGGCCTCCGCCTTGACGTCCAGCGCCGAAGTCGCTTCGTCCAAAAGCAGGATAGGCGCGTTCTTGAGCATGGCGCGGGCTATCGAGATACGCTGGATCTGACCTCCCGAGAGACGGCAGCCGCGTTCCCCGACGACCGTGTCGTAGCCGTTTTCGGTCTCCGTTATGAAATCGTGCGCGTACGCCGCCTTAGCGGCCGCGATCACCTCTTCCCTGGTAGCGTTCTCCTTACCCATAGCGATATTGTCGTAGATGGATATAGGGAACAGATACGCCTCCTGCGAGACGTACGAGATCAGTCCGCGCGTGGACTTTAAAGAGCTGTCGTTTAGATCGACGCCGCCTATGAGTATTTTCCCTCCGGTCGGGCGGTAAAAGCCGCAGACAAGCCCTAAAAGCGTGCTCTTGCCGCAGCCGCTCGCCCCCGCGAAGCCGACCGTTTCGCCTTTTTCGATATCGAGGGCGATCCCTTTTAAGACCGGCTTATCTTCCTCGTAGCCAAAGCTTACGTTCTTAAAGCTTACAGCCGGCGCGCCGTCCGGGAGTTTGGTCAAGACCGCGTCGCCCTCCGGTTCGGAAGGTTCGTTTATGATCGAGAACACTCTATCCGCCGCGGCCGCGGCGTATCTTAAGTTGAAGAACATGGACGAGGCGCGCATAAGCGGCGAGAGCGTTTGAGTAAGCAGGGTAGAAAACGCGACGAGCGAACCGAGCGTTAATTCGCCCTTAAAGCACATATACCCGCCCGCGATCAGACAGATGAGCGTCGGTATATTTCGGGCGAGCATAAAGACCGCGCTGCCCTTGTATTGATACTTGTCGTTATTGAGCGCCATATCCGTGGCGCGTTTTATCCCGCTGTTATATTTATCCGAGAGGGTATCCTCGAGATTGTATGATTTTACTACAGAGATCCCTCCCGCCATATCCGCGACCGTGTTGCTGACCATGCCGAGATATTTCATGTATTTTTTAGAACCGCTCTTAAACGGAATGGAAAAGCTCGCCCCGAGCGGAACCAGGATAGGGATCGCGGCAAAGCAAAGCAGGAAGAGGGGCGGGTTTAGCGTAATCAGATATATCGTGTAGAATATAAACGAAAACGGCAGCTGCATAAGCTGTATAAAGTCGCCCTCCATAAACCCCTGAACCGTATTCGCGTCCGAACTCATTTTAGACAGGATCTCCCCGCTCCGGTTGGAGGTCATGTAGCTCATCGGCAGACTCTCGACCTTTTTGGCGCTGTCGAGTTTGATATCTCTGATTATCCCGGTCGAGAATCTTCCGGCCGCGTAACGGGTAAAGTAGACGGACAACATAACGATCCCTATAATAACGAGGGCGCGCAAAAAGACCGGAAGGATACCGGCCGTATCTCCGCTCTGCGCCGAGTCTACGATCTCGCGCAGACAGTCCGTCTTCTCGACTTCCAAATATGAGCATAACACTGAAGCCGCGGCGGCGAAAACCGCCCACGGGAAATATCTGCGCGCGTATATTACCATATTCTTAAGATTTTTGTGATTTCTTTGTTTTTTTGCAGTTTTATCGTTCATAGCAAAGGTATTTTATCATATTTAATAATTACAGTCAAGAAGAAATAGGCAAAAAAACAAACTTTTTGGCCTGCGTTAGCCGGTATATGAGGGGGAATCATTTATTTTTTGGCATGAGATGAAATGATGATAATATTAGCGTTTTAGATAAAAAAGACGCGCTCGTCGCGCGTCCGTATGTGTTATTCAAGAGCCTCGACCAGAGGGCTCTTTTTTGGAGATCACAGTTTTGACCATATCCAAGGGCATGGGAACGTCTTTTTCTTTAAAATATTCTTTCTTGACGACCCTGACCGTTCTTTTGGTCTCGTAATCTATTACCGGCACGATAACGTAGTCGCCTACGCAAATGCTGTCGTCATCGGTTCGATAATAATATTCTTTTCCGTAGTCGTTGAACACGACGCTCAAATATATATATTCGTCGTCCATGAGACCCTTGCCGTATATGTTTTTGGAGAATAAGGAACCGAACCAGCCGAAAGTATATATAAGAGTCCCGAGATCGTCGATGAGCTCGTTCCATTCTTTAGGCATGCCGTATCTGTTATAGCTTCACCGTATACGCTTTATGGTTTTGCCCTCGTAAAATACCAATATCTCGACCTCTGGGGTATCCGGGTCGTATTTTGAATTATCTTCGCCGAAATACTGGAACAAAAGAGAATATTCGTCAATAAAAGAAGAGGCGTTATGAGGAACATAGTACGTATTCGTAAAGCTTCGTATATCGCCTAATTTTCTGTTATAAATAATTTCTTCATTTATTCCGTCTATGCATACGTATTCGGCGTACCCGGGATCTTTATCGGGAGACGTGTAAGAGATCTTGATTTTTTCTATTCGCTTAAAACTTGGCAGTATCAAGACCCGGTACACGTCGGAACTCAGTTTGGGTACGAACATATATCTATCGTTGTTTAAGCGATCGTCGTATTTTTCGTAAAAAACCTCGCGGATAATTTCCTCGACCTGTTCCGCGCTTGTAGGGGAGTCGAGTCGGTCTAAGATCGCTTTTATTTCGGTTTCATATCCGTTTTCTGACTCGCCGTTTCTGACCGTGTTTTCAAGGTCGGTTTTATTGAACAGCTTTTCGATAAGGCGTAACTTTTCACGACTGACTTCCAATAGGAAAACCTCCCCGGCTAAAGCGCAAGCTTATATATATTGACTATATCGTCGGCGTCAAGCTCGACAAAATGCCCCTGAGAGCCGCCGCCTATCTCTGCCGACTGCTCGGCCATAAGACGGAATTTGCTGTCGTCTATACCCGCCTCGTTCAGTTTTGTGACCAGACCCAGGGAATTAAGGAAGTTCTCGAACGCCGCTATACCGCGGAGCGCGGTCTCCTCTTTGTTAAAATAGTTAGGCTCGACGTTGAATACCTCCGCGGCGAATCTGAAGAATCTGTCCACGTCGTGCTTGTATACGTATTTCATCCACGCCGGGAAGATTATGGCGAGCCCTGCGCCGTGCGTCATGTCGTAGTGCGCGCTCAGCTCGTGTTCTATGTTGTGCGAACCCCAGTCGCCGACCCTGCCGGTGTTTAGCAGATTGTTGTGCGCTATCGAGCCCGCCCATGCGATCTGCGCCCAAGTATCGTAATCCCTTGATCCGTTTGCAAGCTTAGGCGCGTTGTTTATCACCGTTTTCATCGTCGCCTCAATAAGGCGGTCGGTGAATTCGACGCCTTTTGTGTTGGTGAAATACCTCTCGGCAAGATGCGCGAATATATCGGCGCATCCCGCCGCTATTTGGTTTTTGGGCAGAGAATAGAATATCTCGGGGTCTATTATCGCGAATTTGGGGTACATACACTCCGCGTGCAGGCCGCGTTTTATGTTCCCGTCCTCGTTGGTTATCACGCTGCAATCGCTGCTCTCGCTCCCCGCGGCCGGGATGGTCAGAACGACTCCGACCGGAAGCGACTTTTCGGGAACGCTTTTCCGAGCGTGGAAATCCCAGGCGTCGCCGTCGTGGAGCGCGGTTATGCCTATCGCCTTAGCCGAGTCTATAACGCTGCCGCCGCCTACCGCCAGGATAGCGTCCACGCCGTTTTCCCTGCAGATACGCGCGCCCTCTCGGACGAGAGACAGACGCGGATTGGGTTTTACCCCTCCCAGTTCTATGTATTCGACGCCCGCGTCCTTAAGCGATTTGATTATCCGGTCGTAGAGACCGTTTTTCTTGATACTCCCGCCGCCGTAGTGCAGAAGGACCTTCGAACCGTACTTTTTGATCTCGGCTCCCGCGGCGAGCTCGGTCTCTTTGCCGAATATTATTTTCGTGGTGTTGTTATAAATGAAATTATCCATATTTACCTCCAAGACTATTATGCGTTGATCATAGATACATATTATATCATAACGCTTGAAAAGTCAATGAGCTTTGCATAACGCCGTTCTGTTTAGGGTTAATTTTTACATTAACTTAATATTAATTTATCATATAACCAAGCGGTTTGTATTGACAAATCGACGCGGGGGTCTTATAATATTCAAGTAATATAGTTAAGCAGTTTAACTTTTTTGATATTGGGGCGGCTGATAGAAGATACCGGCCGATTATAAAGGGAGATTGGGAAATATGATGAAGAATGGAAATATGGACGAGGGATTTTTTATTTTGGCGCCCAGAGTGGGCAAGAAGTTTTTCGGCGAGGGCGACGAGTTTAAAGATCTGTACGGAAGCGAGCTTGCGGTGCTTAGAATAATCAGCGGCAGTTTAGCGGCCGGAGAGCCGATGACCGTATCGGAGATCAGCGAGATGATAGGCGTTACCAAATCGGCGGTGTCGCAGGTTATTTCTTCACTTGAGGAAAAGGGGTATACATACAAGATAAAATCGGAAGAGGATAAGCGAAGAATGTATTTGGCCTTGACCGACGACGGAGAGCGGATCATGGAAGATATAAACAGGGTCTATAAAAAAAGACTGAACTATATCAGGAAAAATTTTGGCGAAGAAGAATTTGATGAATTCGTCAGGTTGTTTATAAAATATATAGAATTATGTGATAGTATAGATTGGAAAAACGTAAAAATATAAAATCGATCTATTTTGATAAAATAAACGGCGGAGATAGACGGGGCGGCGGACCTGCGAACCGAACCATGGAATCTAATATCGTATTATTAAGTTAAGGGGAATAGCATGAGCATAAAATCACTTTTTAATAATAACGGATTTAAATCTTTGACTGAGAAGGCGAAAGGGATCCTTGTTGCAGTCGGGGGATTTTTCAAGAAAATCGGGCTTAAGATATGGGGCTTTGTTAAAAAGCATAAAATTTTATCTGTTATTATAGCAATCGTGTTGGTATTCGTTATTTTTAATATTGTTTCCGCGGTGAGACTTAGCCGTATGGAAAACGACGCGTCCGCCGCAGTCTACGCCGAAAGACGCGATATCGACGAGACGATAAGCGGTTCTACCGTAATATACCCGAACGCGGAATACAGCGTGACCCCGACCGTGTCCGGCGAGATCTTGGAGGCGCCGTTCGAGGAGGGCGACTATCTGGAAAAGGGCGATCTTATGTATAAGATAGACACGGAGGATATAGAAAACAGCATCGCGAGCGCCGATTTGGCCGTAGAAAACGCCAAGCGTTCTTACGACGACGCAGTGGCGAATTATAATAATAAAAATAGGAGTACGGCGTCGCTCCAGAGCAGTACCGAGAGCGCGAGAATAGCCGTAAAAAGGGCGGAGGAGACGTACAACGACGCGCTGAAAGCGCGGGACGATCTAAACGTCAGGGCTACCTACTCAGGAGTCGTTGAGACGCTCAATATACACGTTGGCGACACGATAGCGCCGGGGACGGTAATAGCCCAGGTATACGATAACGAGAGACTTAAGATAGAGATACCGTTTAACAGCTCGGACGCGGATCTTATAAACATTGGCGATTCGGCGACGCTCACGCTTACGGATTCCGGGTATCAGGTATACGGAACGGTCGTTAAGAAGAGTCAGGGAACGAATTCTCAGAGCGGATATATGGTAACGCGGGATATTACGATAGAAGTATCTCAGCCCGGCGCGATAAACGAGGGCGATTACGCGACCGCTATGGTCGGAAATATCGCTTGTAACGACGTCGGAACCTTTGAATATGCGACGAACGAGAGCATAACCGCGCAAGCGAGCGGAAAGGTGAACGCGCTGTATATATCCGAGGGAGACCGGGTGTATTCGGGCGAGACCATAGCCGTTTTGGACGGCGACGACGTTGAGTCGCAGATAACGAGCGCAAAGCTCAGCTTAGACGACGCCAACGAGGCGCTGAGAAGAGCCGAACTGCAGGAGGAGGACAACGCCGTCTCTACAAGCAACGACGATAGGACGCTGCTTTCCAATATAGAGACCGCAAAGAACAACTATGAGGACGCGCTCCTGTCGAGGGATAACTTAGAAAAACAACTCGAGGACTATACTATCACCGCGCCGATCTCGGGCACGGTCGCGGCTAAGAACTATAAAGTCGGGGATAAGATAGAGTCGGGAACAAGCATGGCGTCGTCCTATTCAAGTTCTGGATCGGGAGCCTCTTCGGCGGGTTCGAGCCTTGCCGCGGCTTCCGGCGCTTCGGGTTCTTCGGCGTCCTCTTCGCTGGCGTCTTCTTCGTCGGCGGCCGCGGTAATATACGATATGAGCGCGCTTAAGTGCGATCTGGACGTGGATGAAATCGACGTTAAAAAAGTTAAAAACGGACAAAAAGTTAAAATTACTACCGACGCGACCGATAACGAATACCACGGCGTCGTAGAAAACGTCGGCATAAACGGGACCGTGGGATCTAACGGAGTAACTACATATCCGGTCAAGATCGATATAATCGATTTCGACAACAATTTGCTGCCCGGTATGAACGTGGACGTAGAGATAAGCATAGTTAGCGTCGAGGATGCTTTGTCCGTACCTGTTAACGCTTTGCAAAAAGGCAATATAGTATATGTTAAAGGCGATAAAGAGGACGAAAACGACAGCGCGCCGGACGGATACAAGAGCGTCGAGGTCGTAACGGGCGCGAGCGACGACGATTATATACAGATAGTTTCGGGTCTTGACGAAGGCGATGAAGTATACGTCGAGGGAGCGAGGACGCTTACTCCGCAGGAGATGATGATGGAGCAGATGCAGGGCGGAGGCGGAGGAGCTTCCGGCGGCGGAGCTCCGGCCGGAGGAGGCGGTTTCTGATGAGAGAGTATAAAGAAACGGCGGCTTTTGGCGCGGACGAAATTATACGCAGGAGACGGGACAGAGCGAACCGTATGCGGAAGCTGAGCGAGACCGCGCAGTCCTCGGCGGACGTTTCGCCGGATGAGAAGGACTTAGGCGCCGCGGAATCTAAAGAGAACGCCGCTCGGAAAAACAAGGTTCCCGCCGCGCAAATCGAACCCGAGCAAAAACGGGATGGTAATTCGGAGAACACGGACGCGGGGCGCAAAGAAGTCGGGGCGCGTCCCGAGATGAAAACGGAAAAACTTCCCAAGATAGATAAAAGCTCGGCGTTGGGTAAAGAAGCCGACGCGGCGGAGCGGGAAGGAGAGACCCCGCTGATCGAGTTCGACAATATATATAAGATATACCGGATGGGAGATACCGAAGTCCACGCGATAGACGGGATCTCTATGAAGATATACAAGGGCGAATTCGTCGCGATAGTCGGACAGTCGGGAAGCGGCAAGTCTACCTGTATGAACATAATAGGCTGTCTCGACGTTCCGACGAGGGGCAGGTACTTTTTGGAGGGCAAGGACGTCAGCAAGATGAAAGACGACGAACAGGCAGAGATCAGAAATAAGAAGCTGGGGTTTATTTTCCAGCAGTATAATCTGATACCCAAGATCAACGTATTGGAGAACGTAAAACTGCCGCTTATGTACGCCGGGATGAGCGAGAAGGAGCAGGAGCGGCGGGCGAGGGAATCTCTCGCCAAAGTCGGGCTTGAGAGTAAGGCGAAGAATATGCCGCAGCAGCTCTCGGGAGGACAGCAGCAGAGGGTCTCGATAGCGCGGGCCTTAGCGGGAGATCCGTCGATAATACTCGCCGACGAGCCGACCGGAGCGCTCGATTCGCGCACCGGTAAGGAGGTGCTCGATTTTTTGAAAAAGCTGCACAAAACGGGTAATACCATAGTTTTGATCACCCACGACAATACTATAGCGGCTCAGGCGGGACGGGTCATAAAGGTCTCGGACGGTCGGATAGAATACGACGGGGAGCCGGATATAAATAAATTCGCATCGATCGCTCATGCGGGAGACGAGGTGGACTGAGATGGGATTTAGAAAATCTTTCGCTCTTGCAATATCGAATCTGCTGTTTGACAAGATGCGCTCTATATTGACGATGCTCGGTATTATAATCGGCGTGGCGGCCGTTATTATCCTTATAAGTCTGATGAACGGTCTTATAGGAATGGTAGAGGATCAGTTTGCGGATTTCGGAACGGATACGATAACCGTCAGCGTTCAGGACAGGGGCGGCAGCAGAAGCCTTGACGAGGACGATATAGCCGAGCTGTGCGAGCAGAATACGGATACTATCAAAAATTATACGCCGAACGTGACGGTGCAGGCGACGCTTAAAGTGGGGACGGACGACCTTACGACGTCTGTGTCGGGCGTCAGCGAGGAGTACAATAAAATAATCGATATAGATTTAGAAGAAGGCAGGTTCTTTAACTATAACGATATAAGCCGCAAGAAAAAGGTCTGCGTTATAGGAACGTATATAGAGAGCGAACTGTTCGGCTTAAATTCCGCGCTCGGCGAATCCATAAAGATAAACGGAGAGAGCTTCAACGTTGTCGGAGTGAGGGCCGAGACGGACGATTCGCTGTCCGGGTCGTCGGACGACGTTATATATATTCCGTATACGTCGGCCATAAATCTTTCTTCGTCGGGATTTATCAGTTCTTATACCATACGCGCGTCTTCGACGGATACGGTGGACGCCGCGAAGGCGGTCATAGAAACGTTTTTGAATAACAGAGTCGGCGACAGCGATTACTATAACGTTACAAGCATGAAAGATATGCTCGATATGATGAACGAGATGATGGATACCATGAAGACGCTGCTTGTTTGTATAGCCGGGATCTCGCTGCTGGTCGGCGGCATAGGAATAATGAATATTATGCTGGTCTCGGTTACAGAGAGAACGAGAGAGATCGGTATAAGAAAGTCGCTGGGCGCCAAAAGCAAGGATATAATGAGCCAGTTCGTCATAGAGGCCGGAACGGTCAGCGGAGTCGGCGGACTGATAGGGATCGCAGTAGGCTCTATTTTGGCGATAGTGTTCGGCCGGCTTTTGTCGCTCAGCACATATCCGTCGGTTGGAGCGATCGTTATAGCGTTTAGCGTATCGGTCGGGATAGGTATTATTTTCGGCTATCTTCCGGCTAAAAACGCGGCGAAGCTCAACCCGATAGACGCGCTGCGTCATGAATAGACGATAACTCAGGCGAGATCTTTATTTGGATAAAATGAATTATAACACGATTTGGAGGCGTTGTGATGAGGATAAGAAAGTTAAAAATAACGGCGCTCTTGCTTATACTGACCATGATCGGCGCGTGCGCGTATCCGGTATACGCCGACGAGGGAGGCGCGACGGCAGAAACCCTCGTTACCGACAGGGTCACGGACAATTGCCTCGCGCTTTTGGGCGAGCTTAATATAATGAACGGCGACGAGAACGGAGATCTTGGATTGGAGAGAGCCGTAAGCAGGGCCGAGTTCACCAAGATGGCCGTAGCGGCTTCGACGTACAGAAACAGCGTGGCGTCCAACCTCGCGATATCGCCGTTTTCGGACGTGCCTTATACGTACTGGGGCGCGCCGTATATCCGCGTCGGAGTGACCAACGAGCTGGTCAGCGGCTATCCGGACGCTCTGTTCAGACCCGAAAATACGGTGACGTATGAGGAAGCGATAACCATAATGCTCAGGGTTCTGGGCTACACAGACGACGATTTCGGAGTTTCATGGCCGAGCGGACAGATAGGGATGGCGGATAATCTGGACATGACGGACGGCCTTACCTGCGGCGTCGGCGAACCGATGAACAGGTATAACGTGGCGAGACTCGTATATAATACTCTAAACACTAATATGAGCGATGGAACGCAGAAGCTGATAAACGATTTCGACGTCTCTATCGTCGAGAACGTCACGCTCATATCCACGTCGAGAGACGATAGCTCTATACCCGCGGGCGAGGTGTTCACCGACGCGCAGAGCTATAAGATAGACGACGATTTCAACTATGAGAATATCGGACTCACCGGCGACGCGGCGATAAAAGACGGCGATAAACTGATAGCGTTTATGCCGGACGACGGCGATTACCGGGAGGAGGAGTACGTCGTCTACACGGTACTGAACGATCTGGTAGTGGTATACGACAACGGCTCTTTGACTAACTTGGACATAAGCGCGGCGACCCTGGTCTACGACGGGCAGACCGCGACTACGTATTCGGCCATAAAATCGGGAATGGAACTCGGCGATACGCTTAAGGTCAGATATGACGGCGACGATATAAGCTACGTAAGATACAGCGAGGGAGAGTTGACCGGACCGATTACCGTAAGCTCGGAGAATTGGTACCAGAGTCTGGGCGTCGGAGATTATACCTCCGTAAACCGCGACGGCGAGAGGGTCGCGATCTCGGATATCCAGATAAACGATATCGTGTACGCGGTCGATAGCCTAAATATGGTGATGGCGTACAGCAATAAGGTCACGGGCGTATATGAGAACGCCTCGCCCAATAAGGACAACCCGACTTCGGTGACCGTATCCGGGACCGAATACGGGATCGAGAGCTCGGCGGCGTTCGATAAGTTATCGTCGCGCGGGGATATAAAGATAGGCGATACGGTGACCCTGCTCCTGGGACGAAACAACGAAGTGGCCGACGTTCTGACCGGAAGCTCGAGTACGGCGACGGTGACTAACGTCGTAGGACTATTGGTAGAGACGGGTACGAAGAGCTATACTTCGAGCGCTCTCGGTGAGTACACGGATAATTATATCACCGTCGTTTTGGCGGACGGAAGCGAGAGGGAATATATAAGCAGAACGAGTTATTCCGGCTTTAAAAATTCGGTCGTACGCGTAAGCATAGAGGACGGCTACGCGAGCGTGTCGAAGGTAAGGTCGGATTCGATAAGCGGGACGTTCGACTACGACGAGCGGACGCTCGGAAATAACAGGCTCGCGTCGGATATCAAGATATTGGATACCGGAACGACAAACTCGAACGAACCGTCCGTCTATACTTCGGTATATCTGCAAAGACTCGACGGGGTCAGGATCTCGGCGTCGAAAGTTCTCTACTATACCACAAACATGTATAACGAGATCGACGCGCTGTTCCTATACGACGTTACGGGCGATATGTATACCTACGGAGTAATGCGCAGCTTAACCCAGACCTCTATGGGAGTGTCGGTAATGGGATCTTACGAATACATAGTAAACGGAACGACATACAACTATCAGATGAACTCGATCAACGGCAGTCTGGCCGCGGGAATAGGAATAAAGCTGAGCCCGTCGGCTTCGGCTCCGGATTCTTTGCAGGCGCTTACGAGACTTGAGGGAAATATAGACGTAAACAGTTCGTCTTATCTCACCGTGGGTAATAAGAATTATGCGATCGCAGACGACGTTCAGGTATACGTTCGACAATATTTAAGCGACGGAAGCGCGTACAATATGCTGCCGATCTCGGATATAGTAGGAAACGACGAGTATTCATATACCGCGTACTACGATAAACTGCCCGAGAACGGCGGAAGAATAAGGATCATTATAGCAAATAAATACTGATAACGGATCAGATGGAGAAGTTTCTTATATTTCCGCGTTGGAGCTTAAGTCATACGCTCGACGGGAAACAAAAAAGGCGGCAGTTAAATATGTTGCCGCCTTTAATCATTTTTAAATATGTTTAAACGTATATAACGCCTAAATCTTACAGCTTAAATAAGTCCTCGGCGTTTTTATATAGGATCATGTCGAGCTCCGAGCTTGTAAGACCCAAACCGCGCAGCCGTTCGAGTTCAGGCTCCGGCCCCCACATGGGAAAATCGGTGCCGAACATCACCCTGTCTATCCCGTAGGCTTTTATCATATGTTTTATCTGTTCGTCCGTCATGGCGTACATGGAACTTGAGGTGTCTACCCATACGCGTTTGCCCTTAAAGGCTTCGAGCGCGTCATCCCATTCCGACCAGCCGCCGAAATGCGCGCCGATCACTTCGAGCTTTGGGAACAGTTCCATGACCCGCGCCATGCGGGAGGGTTTGCTCCATTCGTATCTGAAATCTCCGGTATGCACAAGCAGAGGAAGACGTCCTTGGATCGCTTCGTAAATACCAAACGCCTTGGGATCGTCTATATTGAACTCCTGAAAATCCGGGTGCAGTTTAACGCCTCTGAGCCCCATGGCGGCGCAGCGCTCCACTTCGGCGTCTATATTTTCATAGTCGGGGTGCAGAGTCATCAGCCCGTAGAGCCGCTCGGGCGCCGAGCTTACGCAGCCTGATATAAAGTCGTTTATCGATTCGACCTGAGAAGGGCTTGTGGCGGCGGAGTTTAAGATAAGCTTGTCTACCCCGGCTTCGTCGGACAGTTTTAAAACCGTCTCGAGCCTGCCGTCGTACCTCACCGGCATGTCGTAAAATTTAGCGATCCCCGAGGAGGCCTTATCCGCTATTTTTTCGGGAAAAACGTGAACGTGAACGTCTACGATCATAACTTTATCGACCTTTCCGCCCGCTGTTCTCTGTTTCGCGCCCGTCCGCGGGCAAAATAAGGCGCGATATAACCGTTTATAATTCTAACAATTCAGATCCGAAAAATCAATACAAAGACTTTAATAAAACCCAAAACGGAGTCAAATCTGTTGATTTTAAATAGTTTTTACAAACTTTACATGTTCTTTTTTTAGCGGAAGTTGCAGAAGGAATATGTTAAAAAATAGACAAAGTTTATTTTGTAAGTCCGGGAATTTTGTACATAGAATTTATTAAAAAATACTTGATAAATTAAGACGTTTAAGGTAAAATTATATAGGCAAAGATAAAATATGACAATAAAATGAAAATTTAAATTATTTTATGAATATTAAATTACATTTTGGAGGTTCAAGATCATGAACAAAAAGACTGTTGATGACATTCAGGCAAAAGGAAAAAAAGTTTTGGTACGCTGCGACTTTAACGTTCCGATCAAGGACGGTAAGATCACTGACGAAACGAGAATAAAGGGCGCGCTGCCGACAATTAAAAAACTGGTGGACGACGGAGCGAAGGTCATACTCTGCTCGCATATGGGCAAGCCCAAGGGCGAGGTAGTTCCGTCGTTGTCTTTGGCTCCGGTGGCGGCGAGATTGTCCGAACTGCTGGGCAAGGAAGTCGTATTCGCGGACGACGATAACGTCGTTGGAGAAAACGCTAAGGCGGCCGTTGCGGCTATGAATGACGGAGACGTTGTACTGCTCCAAAATACAAGATACAGAAAAGAAGAGACCAAGAACGAGGAGAACTTCAGCAAGGAGCTCGCTTCATTGGCCGAGATGTTCGTAAACGACGCGTTTGGAAGCGCGCACAGAGCGCATTGCTCGACCGTGGGCGTTACCGAGTACTTAAGCCCGTGCGTGTCGGGATACCTGATGGGCAAAGAGCTCGACTTCCTGGGAAGCGCGATAGACAGCCCGGTAAGACCGCTTGTGGCGATCTTGGGCGGAGCCAAAGTATCGGATAAGCTCAACGTTATATCAAATCTTCTTGAAAAGTGCGACACGCTTATCATCGGCGGCGGTATGGCGTATACCTTCTTAAAGGCTAAAGGCTACGAGGTGGGAACCTCTTTGGTCGATACCGATAAGATCGATTACTGCAAAGAGATGATGGCTAAGGCGGAAGAACTCGGTAAAGAGATGCTCCTTCCTATAGATACAGTTATAACAAAAGACTTCCCGGATCCTATCGACGCGGAGATCTCGGTCGAGACCGTTCCGTCCAACGCTATTCCCTCTGATATGATGGGACTCGATATAGGCGAGAAGACGAGAGAGCTGTTTGCAGATAAGGTCAAGAGCGCGAAGACGGTCGTTTGGAACGGTCCTATGGGCGTGTTTGAGAACCCGATACTCGCGAAAGGAACCATCGCGGTAGCGAGCGCTTTGGCCGATACCGACGCGACGACCATAATCGGCGGCGGAGACAGCGCGGCGGCTGTTAATACGCTGGGCTTCGGCGACAAGATGAGCCATATCTCGACAGGCGGCGGCGCTTCCATGGAATTCCTGGAAGGCAAAGAGCTCCCCGGCGTAGCGGCGCTCGACGATAAATAAGATCAAACTTTGGGGCGGGATCCGTTCCTATATACGGCGAGCTATCGGCGCGGGATTTCGTTTCGGCCGGATCGCGTTTAAGCTTCTGCAGAGCGAACGCGCCGTTTATATTTTATATAAAATCGACATATACTGAGAGGTAATTTGACATGAGAAAAAAGATCATAGCCGGAAACTGGAAGATGAACAAAACTCCGAGCGAGGCTAAGGCTTTGATAGCCGAAATGCGCGATAAGGTAGCGGACGCGGCCTGCGACGTCGTAATATGTCCGACGGCGGTTTGTATTCCGGCGGCGGCCGAGGCGGCGGAAGACAGCAATATACAGATAGGCGCTCAAAACGTTCATTTTGCGGAGAGCGGCGCGTATACGGGCGAGGTGTCCGCGGATATGCTGAGCGAGGTCGGCGTTAAGTACGTTATAGTCGGGCACAGCGAAAGAAGACAGTATTTCGGCGAGACCGACGAGACCGTAAATATGAGAGCTAAGGCGGCTATCTCGAAAGGGATAACTCCGATAATATGCGTAGGCGAGAGCCTTACCGAGCGCGAGCAGGGCGTCACCGACGATATCGTTCGCAGACAGACCAAGATCGCGTTTCTCGGAATATCCGCCGAGCAGGCTGAAAGCGCAGTGATCGCATACGAGCCGGTTTGGGCGATAGGCACGGGCAAGACCGCGACGGCCGAGCAGGCGGACGAGGTCTGCGGTATCATCCGCGAGACGATAAAAGAGCTGTACGGCTCTTCCGTTTCGGATAAGATCAGAATACAGTACGGCGGAAGCATGAACGCCAAGAACGCGGCGGAGCTTTTGTCAAAGCCGAATATAGACGGCGGTCTGATAGGCGGAGCGAGCCTTAAGGCGGAGGATTTCTCCGTGATCGTAGGCGCCGCGGAATAATCAATTGAACTTTAAACGGCTCCGGCATTATTTTGCCGGAGCCAGATTAGGCTTTGAGCGTCTATTATAAATACGATATTATATCGCGGTCTATATCGCCGCGGTTTAATATACAACAAATATTTATAAAATAAGGAGGTCAAAAATGAGTAAAAAACCATATGCGTTAATCATTTTAGACGGATTCGGTAAAAACGAGCGTCACGAGGGCAATGCGATATATGCGGCTAACACGCCCAATATCGATAAATATCTTGCTAATCACCCGAACTCGATCGTTCACGCTTCGGGTTTGGACGTAGGTCTGCCCGACGGACAGATGGGCAACTCCGAGGTAGGTCATACAAATATCGGAGCGGGACGCATCGTTTATCAGGAGCTTACAAGGATCACTAAATCAATAGAGGACGGCGACTTTTTTGAAAACGAGGCGCTTGTAAAGGCGGTTGAGAACTGCAAAAAGAACGACAGCGCGTTGCATCTTATGGGTCTTTTGTCTCCGGGCGGAGTCCACAGCCATACGAATCACCTGTACGGACTTTTAAGACTCGCTAAGATGAACGGCATCGAGAAGGTGCACGTTCACGCGTTCTTGGACGGACGCGACGTGCCGCCGTCGTCCGCGGTAGAGTACATCAAGGAAGCGATTGAGAAAATGCGCGATATAGGAGTTGGCGACATAGCGACGGTCATGGGCAGATACTATGCTATGGATAGAGACAACCGTTGGGAACGCGTTTCAAAAGCGTACGACGCTATAGTTTGCGGCGAAGGAGAGGAAGCGGAAAGCGCGGTCACGGCTGTAGAGGAGAGCTATAATAACGATGTGACCGACGAGTTTGTAGTTCCTACGGTTATAAAAAAAGACGGCGAGCCGTTAGGAAAAGTATCTGAAAACGATTCGGTCGTGTTCTTTAACTTCAGACCCGACAGGGCGAGAGAGCTCACGAGAACCATAGTGGACGAAGACTTCAGCGGTTTCGAGCGCGACTATTTTAAGACATGCTTTGTAACGATGACCCAGTACGACGCTACGATGCCTAACGTAGAGGTCGCGTTCAAGCCGGAGCAGCTTGTTAACACGTTCGGCGAGTATATAAGCAAAAAGGGCTTGAGACAGCTCAGGATCGCCGAGACCGAAAAATATGCGCACGTAACCTTCTTCTTTAACGGCGGCGTCGAGAAGCCGTACGACGGAGAGGACAGAGCGCTTATAAATTCGCCGAAAGTGGCGACTTACGACTTAAAGCCGGAGATGAGCGCTTACGAGGTGACCGACGAGGTCGTAAAGAGAATAGACAGCGGCGAGTACGACGTGATAATCCTAAACTTCGCTAACTGCGATATGGTCGGCCATACCGGAGTATTCGACGCTGCAGTTAAAGCCGTAGAGGCGGTGGACGAGTGCCTCGGCAGAGTTATCGACGCTATCGAGCGTCACGACGGCGTAGCGCTGGTCACGGCGGATCACGGAAACGCCGATCAGATGATAGATTATGAGACCGGCGAGCCGTTTACGGCGCATACCACAAACGTCGTTCCCCTTATCTTGATCGGAAGAGACGATCTTAAGATAAAATCGGGAAGGCTCGCGGATCTGACGCCGACGATGCTTGATCTGATGGGATTGGAAAAGCCGGCGGAAATGACCGGGGAATCCTTGATAGAGAGATAATCGACCACAAAAAATAATCAAGAACTCAGACCGCGCCGCGGCTTTATACCGCGGTTGCGGTTTTTTTACGCGTCTGAGCTGATATACCTACGAATCCGAGACGGGCTATCGGAGGGGGTTGGGCGTAAACGAAGGTATGCGGCTATCAAAAAATTAAGAAAATGTATATATTTTTTTTATTTTTATGGAACAAATATAGATTTTAAAACGTCATAAAAATAGAACGTAATATAATTATTTTTAAAAGGACAGCGTTTTTGACAGAAAAATTAAAATATTTTAAAAATATTGTTACCGTTTGTATTGACAACTTAAGCGTGAAAAGATATAATTGTATACTGGAAGGTTTTATATTGATAAGTACGGTTTTAATGCGATATTTATTTGATGTAAAAAATCACGCATATGCGCTTAAAATTCAGAAAGGATGATGGGTATGAGGGCGTTAATGAAAAAAATGAGCGTTAAAGTTTTTGCGGTCGTTATGACGGCTATTTTAGGTATATCCGTATTCGGCGCGCCGGTTTCAGCGGCTGAATTCGCGGGAACGGTGTACTATACGGATGTTGTTACATATATAAACCATAATCCTATTCCTTCTTGGATACTGAACGGATACCCGCTTATAGCCGTTGAAGATCTGAACAACTATGGTTTCGACGTGCTTTGGAACCCGGATAACAAGACGCTGCGTATTTTCAGAAATACTGCAAAGACCACGGCGACGCCGGTGCCGGTCTATTTGCCGAGACAGACGAAACTGGGAACTAAGGAAGTGGATCTGTACAGATCCGACGTTAAGGTATACGCTAACGAATACGAATACGAGATGATAGGGTATTCGGGCATAGACGGATATACGCTGATATATGTCGGAGATCTTGTATCTTTGGGCGGCGTTTCAATGTATTACGTTCCGGAGAACAAGGCGGTCAACGTTTGGGTAGACGGTATGGAGATCGCGGAATATAAGCGTCCGCCTTATGAGGGAACGACGACAACGGCGGCCGCCTCGTCTGCAAGCGCGCAAAACTCCGACGTTGTATATTATGATTATATAGACGAGAATATGCCGGAATGGGCGAGAGATACTATAAGCAAGCTTGTTAATTTGGGGTATATTCAGGGCGACGCTTACGGCAGGCTGAGGCTTACAATGGAAGACCTTAGATATTTTGTCGTCAACGACAGAGCCGGGGTGTATAATTAATTTAGCGTAAGCGTGCGGCGGATATGTTATAACTGAAATGTTTGATTTTACGGATTTATATACTTTTATATTCCGTAACGCATTATTTGTTGTGATGTAAGCATAAATAGTTTAATAAAGTCAGCAAATATTTAAAAAATTTGTTGACTTTTTCTGTATTGTGCATTACAATACTAATAATTTAGGAATACAGAAGATAGGTATTATATTAGAAAAATTATTAATTTTATATATATAAAATTCATAGACGGTTCAACACCGATTTAAATTAGAAAAAGAGAGGTAAAATTATGTATAAGGTATCTACAGAATCAACTTTTGACAGCGCGCATTTCCTTTCAGGTTATTCGGGTAAATGCTCGAATCTTCATGGTCATCGGTGGCGGGTCATTGTTTATGTAAATTCTGAGAATTTGATCGAAGAAGGAAACGATAACGGCATGGTAGTCGATTTTGCAAATTTGAAGAACGACTTGAATGAGATATGCGACAAGTTAGACCATACGCTGATCTATCAGGTCAAGACGCTTAAGAGCAGTACAAGATTGATGATGGAGGAAGAGGGCTTTGCGCTCACGCCTGTCGAATTCAGACCGACTGCCGAGAATTTTGCAAAATACTTCTACGATTATATGAAGGAATTGGGATATAACGTATGCGAGGTAACGGTTTACGAGACTCCGTCTAATAGCGCTACCTACAGCGAATAAGTTGTGTTTTAGCTTTTGCGGCGTATGAAAACGTAAAAATCATTGCGTTGTATACGTCTTGAATATTATAAATTAGCGATATGAACAGGGCGGCGGATTATTCTTCCGTCTTGTTTGGCGTATATGGGAGCTAAGTTTTGCGCCTGATACTGCCGGCTTTGGATACGATATAAATTCGTTTTCTGCGGATACGGATATAATCGATATATTATTTATATTTTATGGGAACGGTGAATTTTATGGCTCGGTTTAAAGTTGTAGAAAAATTTGTCAGTATAAACGGCGAAGGACGACGCGCGGGACAGCTTGCGGTATTCGTAAGATTTAAGGGCTGCAACTTAAACTGCGGCTACTGCGACACCAAATGGGCGAATGAATCCGGCGCAGAGTTTGAGTATATGAGCGAGGACGACATATACGGGTATATAAAAAAGACCAGGGTCAAAAACGTAACCCTCACCGGCGGCGAGCCGCTGATTCAGGAGGGGATCTGCGATCTGCTCGAATATCTTTCGGACGACGGCGAGCTAAGGATCGAGATCGAGACGAATGGGAGCGTGAACTTGGAGAGATTTTGCTTGCTGGAAAACAGACCGAGTTTTACTATGGATTATAAGCTGGGGCTCAGCGGTATGGAGGATAAGATGGATTTGTCCAATTTCCGTTTGCTCGGCTCGGGAGATACCGTCAAGTTTGTCGTGGGAAGCCGGGATGATCTGGAAAAGGCGAAGCGGATCGTTGAAGAGTATTTGCTGACAGAAAGATGCGCGGTCTATCTAAGCCCTGTATTCGGAGCTATCGAGCCTAAGGAGATTGTGGATTTTATGATAGAAAATAATTTAAACGATATAAATTTACAGCTCCAGTTACATAAATTTATATGGGCGCCCGATCAAAAAGGCGTTTAGAATGATATACGGCGGAGGTTAAGTAATGGCGATCGACACTCGTTCAATAGAGTTTCATATAAGAGAGATAATAAAGGCCTTGGGCGACGACCCTGAGCGCGAAGGGCTTATTGATACGCCGAAGCGCGTTGCGAAGATGTACGCCGAGGTCTTCGACGGCATGAATTACACAAATAAGGAAATCGCTGAAATGTACAATAAGACGTTTCAGGACGATCCGGATTCGTATCACAGCAGTTCGGACTTGGTCATCGTTAAGGATATAGAAGCGTTCAGCTACTGCGAACATCATATGGCGCTTATGTACAATATGAAGGTAAGCGTGGCGTATATCCCAAACGGCAAAGTGATAGGTTTGAGCAAAATTGCGAGGATAGTGGACAAGGTTACGAAACGTCTCCAGCTTCAGGAGCGCATAGGCGTGGACGTTGCGGAGATCATGCAGATGATTACCGATTCCGGCGACGTCGCAGTGATCATAGACGCGAGCCACAGTTGTATGACGGCCCGCGGAATACAGAAACCGTCGGCCAAGACCAGAACGATCACGCTCAGGGGCAGGTTTGAGACGGACGAATCGTTGCAGCTTAGAATAAACAATCTATAACAGAAAACATCCTCCGTTCTTTAGCGGAGGTTATTAATTGACGAAGAAAACGAGCGCGCGCTTTGGCTTTAGGCGGCGCGGGAAATAAATAGATACCGGGGTGAGATTAAAAATGGCGAAAGCTTTGGTTTTATTCAGCGGAGGCGTGGACAGTACGACCTGCCTGGCCTTGGCGATAGATAAATACGGCGCTGAAAACGTTACGGCGCTGTCGGTGTATTACGGTCAAAAACATTCTAAGGAGCTGGAGGCGGCTCAAAAGATCAAGGACTATTATAACGTCGAGCTGATAAATCTTGACTTAAGTAAGATGTTCGAGTACAGCGATTGTTCGCTTTTGAGCGGCTCTGAAGAAGAGATACCTCACGAGAGCTACTCCGAGCAGATAAAAAAGACGGACGGTAAGCCGGTTTCGACCTATGTTCCTTTTAGAAACGGTCTGTTTTTGGCGTCGGCGGCGAGCATAGCGTTGTCCTTGGGATGCGAGATAATATACTACGGCGCGCACAGCGACGACGCGGCGGGCAGCGCTTATCCGGACTGCAGCGCCGAGTTCAATGCGGCGATGAACGAAGCGATCTATTTGGGCAGCGGCAAGCAGGTCAGGATAACCGCGCCATTTGTCAATATGAGCAAGGCTCAGGTCGTAAAGCGGGGCGTAGAGCTGGGCGTTCCGTACGAGATGACCTGGAGCTGTTACGAGGGCGGCGATAAGATGTGCGGCGTATGCGGAACCTGCCGCGACAGAAAGGCCGCGTTTTTGGCCAACGGTTTGGACATAGACTGATAAAATTTTTGCGGCGACGCGTACGGCGGAGATTTTGGCTCAAGTCAAGCGAGCGCCCAAACGCCGGGCAGGGCGGCGATAATTGAAAAGAAGAGGAGATAGGCGCATAATGGAGAATACAGATAATCGATTTGACAGAAAAGCCGACGGATTGAGCCTTTTGGGCAACGCGGCGACCAAGTATCCGGACGATTACGCTCCGGACGTTTTGGAGACGTTTGAGAATAAGCATAAGGAAAACGACTATTTTGTAAAGTTCAACTGTCCGGAATTTACCAGTCTCTGCCCGATAACGGGTCAGCCGGATTTTGCTGCCGTTACAATATCTTATGTTCCTAATATAAAGATGGTCGAGAGCAAGTCGCTGAAGATATACCTATACAGCTTCAGAAACCACGGCGCGTTCCATGAGGACTGCGTAAATATAATAATGAAGGATCTGATAAAGCTTATGGATCCTAAATATATAGAAGTTTGGGGCAAGTTTACGCCTCGCGGCGGCATATCGATAGATCCTTACTGCAACTATGGAAAACCGGGAACAAGATGGGAAAAGATCGCCGAGAACAGGCTGGCGAATCACGATTTGTATCCGGAGAAGGTAGATAACAGATAGAGCGGCGCCGGCGCTATCCGGGCGCGATAAAATTCAGCGCCGAGCCGCGGCGGTTTTATAAAACTTGATAAATTTAGACGGCGATTTTATGAGTTTCGCCGTCCTTTTGTTTTTTTAGCCCAGACAGAATTTGTATATTCTTTCGATGATAAGCTCTCTATTCCAAATTTCCGCAGCTAACGTATTCTTTTCGATCTGCTTTCCGTTTTTGACTATAGGGAGCGCCGCCGTTTTTCTGCATTTATTAAGAAAGCACCGGCCGTTTTCGTTAAACGCCAATACCTTTATATACTGCGGGAGCGTTTTGCCGTCGGTTTTGGTTATCCCTAAGTAGGACGCCAAGACCGCGCGGCGTATTCGGCTGTGGGTATATCTTTTATTTTTTACGCAGTCGATGAGCTGCGGCAGAGTTCCGGTCTCAAACGCGCATTTTTTTATGCGGTTTTCAAGACCCTCGCCGACGTCCGAAATAGACCTCAGTTCGGCTTTATCCGTCATGATCAGATTGGCGTGTATCGCCGTATACAATTTGCCGTAATCGCCGCGGTCGGAGTATTCGTACAGCGCGCGTAAATTGTCGGGAACCGCCTTGAAAGCGGCGGGGTCGTTATTTGCGAGAGCTTTTCTTATCGCGGACGCGGAGGCGAAGCCGTCGTTTATCCCGTCGCCGTCGTGCTCGGCGTTTTTCCTGAGCAGAGGTATCGGTTTTATATCGAGTCCGAGCGATCTTATAGCCTTTATATATTCTATACCCAATATATTGTTCGGCTTGCTTACCGCCGCTCCGGCCTCGGCGCCGAGTATCTTTTCGAGCGCGCGTCCTCGCGCTGAGGAGTATGATACGCCCTGATCCAAGAAAAACCTGAGCGCGCGTTTAAATTCGTCCGTCTCGTCGATCAACAGATCCGCGATCCTTTGGAGCAGATCCAGATCGTCGGTCTCGGCGCCGAAGCAGAGCGCGTCGATATTCCCGAGCGCGCCGAGCGTATATACCGAGTTCCGCGCGTATATCTCGGCGGATTGGAGCGTATGGATAACGGGCAGTTCGAGAACGAGATCCATGCCGTTTAGGATCGCCGCCTCGGCTCTGGTCTTTTTATGAAAGAAAGCAGCTTCGCCGCGCTGGACGAAGTCGCCGCTCATTATCCCCACGACCGTATCGCATCCTGTAAGCTTTTTTGTTTTCTCTATTTGATATTTGTGACCGTTATGAAACGGATTATATTCGCAGACGATCCCCGCTGCGCCGGGATTATTCGTTTTTTGATATTTGATTGACATAACGCGGCTCCTTATAACTTGAATATATCTATTATATCACACTTAGGCTCGATTTGATAGAATTATTTTTATAACTCGGACAATTTTACGGCCGTTGTTTTGGGCGGTCAAGATTTCGGGAAATTAGCGGAGGCGTTAAAATCTCGATAAGGAAACGAAAGCGCTTACTGTGGATTTACGCGAATTGCGCGCGGATCGAAATACATCAAAATTTTTTTATTAAATGTCAAAAATACACAAAAAATTATTTATTAAATACTTGAATATATTAATATTTAGGTGTATAATAAAACGGAAAAATTGTAAAATATGTCTGGTTTGCAGGAAGCCGTTTTCATATATATTTTCATATTATTAAGATCGATAGACAGAGTTGGTTTGGCTGTATCTGAAGACCGGATTTGTTTAGAAAATGTTTTCTTTTTATAAGACTTTTTGTAGAAAAATTAAGCAATATGATAAATTTTCTGTCATTGCGTCAAAATAAAATTATACAAGCGAGGGGTAATATTTATGTCAAACTTCATGCAGAAAATGAAAGAAAAGGCCGCGGCTAATAAAAAAACGATCGTTTTGGCCGAAGGCGAGGAGCTCAGAACCGTTCAGGCGGCGGCTCAGGTATTAAAAGAAGGCTACGCAAATATAATCTTATTGGGAAATAAAGAGAAGATCCAGAGCGTTTCCGAAGGTTTGGATATTTCGGGAGCGACTATAATAGATCCTTATACGAGCGAGCTCGCGCCCGAGTTTGCCGAGAAGCTCTACGAGCTCAGAAAAATGAAGGGTATGACGATCGAGAAGGCTGAGAAGACGATCAAAGACGTACTGTACTTCGGCTGTATGCTGGTCAAGACGGGAAGAGCCGACGGTATGGTCGCGGGCGCGGTTCACGCTACTGCCGACGTTATGCGTTCGTCTTTGCAGGTAATAAAAACGGCTCCGGGAACGAAGGTCGTTTCGGCGTTCTTCCTGATGATGGTTCCGGACTGCGAGTACGGCGACAACGGCACGTTCGTATTCGCCGACTGCGGACTTAACGAGTATCCGGACCCCGATAAGCTGGCCGAGATAGCGGCCGCTTCGGCTAAGACTTACAGAAGCCTTGTAGGCGGCGAGCCGAGAGTGGCTATGCTTTCTTATTCTACATACGGCAGCGCGAAGTCGGAGCAGGTGGATATAGTTAAAGAGGCTACGGAAAAAGCCAAGAAGCTGGTTCCCGACGTTATGCTCGACGGCGAGCTGCAGCTCGACGCGGCTATAGTGCCGAGCGTAGGTAAGCTCAAGGCTCCGGACAGCTCGGTCGCAGGAAAAGCGAACGTCTTGATATTCCCGAATCTGGACGCGGGCAACATCGGTTACAAGCTCGTACAGAGACTTGCTAAGGCCGAAGCTTACGGACCTATGACTCAGGGAATGGCGAAGCCTGTAAACGATCTCAGCAGAGGATGCAGCGCCGAGGATATCGCGGGCGTCGTAGCTATCACGTGCGTGCAGGCGCAGAACATGGAATAATATCGAGCTTTATCGTATTTAAAAATAAATTACGGATTCCGGTATTAATTAATACGGAACTACTTTTAAAAATAGAATATATACGCGCAGGAGGCATTTGAATAATGAAAATTTTAGTTATAAACGCGGGAAGTTCTTCGCTTAAGTATCAATTGATCGAGACCGATACCGAAGAAGTGTTGGCGAAGGGACTTTGCGAGAGAATAGGTATCGAGGGTTCTAAGCTGACGCAGGAAGCCGAGGGCAAGGAAAAATACGTAGTCGAAAGCCCTATGCCGGATCATAAGGTCGCGGTCAAGCTGGTGCTTGAAAAGCTTCAGGATCCGGTATACGGAGTTATCAAGGACATCAACGAGATCAGCGCCGTAGGTCACAGAGTTCTTCACGGCGGAAAGTATTACAGCGATTCCGTCTTGGTAAACGAGGACGTAAAGAAGGTCATAAGGGACTGCTTTGTTTTAGGTCCTCTGCACAACCCGGCTAACTTGATTGGTATCGAGGCTTGCGAACACGCTATGGAGGGAACTCCGCAAGTGGCGGTATTCGATACCGCGTTTGGTCAGAGCATGGCTCCCAAGGCGTATATGTACGCTATACCTTACGAATACTATGAAAAATACAGTATCAGAAGATATGGTTTCCACGGAACAAGTCATATGTTCGTATCCGGACGCGCTCTCGAATTCGGAAAGCTTGATAAGGAAAATGGCAAAGTGATAGTTTGCCACCTGGGCAACGGCGCGAGCATTTCGGCGTCGATAGGCGGCAAGTGCGTGGATACCAGTATGGGACTCACGCCTTTAGAGGGTCTTATTATGGGTACGAGAAGCGGCGACGTGGATCCCACGGTCGTTAAATATATCTGCGATCATGAGAATAAAACCGTAGATGAAGTGCTGAATATTTTGAATAAAGAATCGGGCGTTCTTGGTATTTCCGGCGTATCCAGCGATTTCCGCGACTTGTCGGCGGCCGCGAACGACGGCAATGAGAGAGCCGCGATCGCGCTTGACGCGTTTATCTACAGGGTTGCAAAATACATAGGCGCGTACACGGCTTCTATGAACGGCGTAGACGCTATAGTATTTACCGGAGGTATAGGCGAGAACGACGGAGTAACAAGAAAACGCATCTGCGATTATTTGGGTTATCTCGGCGTCGAGATCAGCGATGAGGAGAATTCAAAGCGCGGATTCGAGAACGTCATATCTACGCCCGAGTCCAAGGTCAAAGTTATGGTAATCCCGACCAACGAGGAGCTCGCCATAGCAAGAGAGACGCTCAGACTTATCTAATCTGTTCGAAATTTTTACAGGACTGCCGCATATCTTTTGCGGCGGTCTTTTTTAATTAGACTTAGAGATAAAAACAGCCCCTCTTTGCGTTCAAGAGGGACTGTTATACAGATATTAAATCCGTGATTAAAATTAAAGTTTAAAGTTTTTCCATCATAGGAGCTTCGGTTATAGAACCGAGCGAATGTTTAACCCTGTCTTCAACCTCGGCGCGTTTCGCGTCGTTGAATCTGTCGAGCGTGCCCGCGAGGTAGCCGGTCACGCGGCGGATCCTTTCTATCTTAGGTTGTCCGTCGTCTTCGCTGCGTCCGCATTTGGGACATGTATCGTTTATTATTCCGGTGTATCCGCATACGGGATCGCGGTCGACCGGGTGGTTGATGCTCCCGTAGCCTATATCGGACTCCTTCATGAACCTGATTACGTCTTCAAACGCTTCAAGGTTCTGGGTCGGGTCTCCGTCCAATTCTATGTACGAAATATGTCCGCCGTTTGTCAGCGCGTGATACGGAGCCTCGAGCTTTATCTTATCATACGCGCTTATCGGATAGTATACCGGAATATGGAAGGAGTTTGTGTAGTATTCGCGGTCGGTAACGCCCTCGATGATCCCGTATTTTTCCTTGTCGATCTTTACGAATCTGCCCGATAGACCCTCGGCCGGCGTGGCTATCAGCGAGAAGTTCAGCCCGTATTTTTCGGTCGCCTCGTCGGTTCTGCGGCGCATATGTCCGACTATTTCTAGACCTAAGTTCTGCGACAATTCAGATTCGCCGTGATGTTTGCCGGTCAGCGCCTTAAGGCATTCTGCAAGACCTATAAATCCTACGGTCAGCGTGCCGTGTTTTAACACTTCTCCGACTTTGTCGTCGGGACCGAGTTTTTCGGAATCTATCCAAACGCCCTGTCCCATCAGGAACGGATAGTTTTTGACTCTCTTGGCGGCCTGGATCTTGAATCTGTCGAGCAACTGCTCTATGACCAGATCGATCTTTCTGTCCAGATCCTCAAAGAATACGTCCAAATTACCGCCGGCCTTGATCGCAAGTCTCGGCAGGTTTATAGAGGTGAAACTCAGGTTGCCGCGTCCGTAAGCGATCTCTTTTGATTCGTCGTATTTGTTGGCCATGACTCTTGTGCGGCAGCCCATATAGGTCACTTCGGTTTCGGGACGACCCTCTTGGTAATACTGTTTATTAAACGGCGCGTCCAGGAAGCTGAAGTTGGGGAACAGTCTCTTAGCGGATACCCTGCAAGCCAGCTTAAACAGGTCGTAGTTGGGATCGTCGGTGTTGTAATTTATCCCTTCCTTGACCTTGAAGATATGGATCGGGAATATCGGCGTCTCGCCGTTGCCTAAGCCCGCCTCCTCGGCGAGAAGCAGATTGCGCATTACCATGCGTCCTTCAGCCGAAGTATCTGTGCCGTAGTTGAGCGAGCTGAACGGTATCTGCGCTCCCGCTCTCGAGTGCATCGTGTTGAGGTTGTGTATAAGCGCCTCCATAGCCTGATAGGTCGCGCGGTCGGTTTCTTTGTACGTGTGTTCCTTTATAAACTCCACTGTTTTTTCAACAGCCGCCTTTTTATTTTCCGTATCGTTAAAGCTTAGATCGGAGCTTAGCAGCTTGTCTTTAAGAAGCTTGGCGAATTCGTCCTGATTACCAAGCTCGGGCGATTTGCCGGATTCGTTTTTGATCTCGTTTAAAAGTTGTTCGGTCTTGGCTTTCGCCTCGTCAAAGTCGCAGCTCGTCAGCAGACAGATTGCGTTGTAAAGATTATTAAAGTATTTTTTCTTATACGTTTTTTTCACGCCGGGCGCCATGCTGTAGTCAAAGTTTGGTATGCTCTGACCGCCGTGCTGATCGTTCTGGTTAGACTGTATTGCGATACAGGCGAGCGCCGAGTAGCTGGCTATGTCGTTAGGCTCGCGCAGAAAACCGTGACCCGTTGAAAAGCCGCCTTTAAACAGTTTCAGAAGGTCGATCTGACAGCAGGTCGTCGTAAGGGTCAAAAAGTCGAGGTCGTGTATATGGATATCGCCCGACTTATGCGCCTCCGCATGACGCGGATCGAGGATGAACATATCGTAAAATCTCTTCGCGCCCTCGCTCCCGTACTTGAGCATCGTGCCCATCGCGGTGTCGCCGTCTATATTCGCGTTCTCGCGCTTTATGTTGTTGTCCTCGGCCGATTTGAATGTGAGATCTTCGTATACCTTCATAAGCTCGGTATTCATCTCGCGGACTCTCGAACGCTGAGCTCTGTATAAGATATACTCTTTAGCGGTCCTGGAATGTCCGGTCTCGATCAGAATTTTTTCGACCGCGTCCTGTATCTGCTCGACGGTAGGTTTTTCTATATGCTCGTCGTTTTCCAAATATTCGCCGACCTTTTGGGCGAGTACGTCCGAGGCGTGTTTATCCTTACCGCCGATCGCTTCCGCCGCCTTGAATATTGCGTCGGATATTTTATGAATATCAAAATCAACTTCTCTGCCGTCTCTTTTAATTATTGTACTTATCATGATTAGACCTCCCGTCGCGTATAGTTTTAGCAAAAATATGTATTAGGCGAAAAATATGTTAGTACGTTTCCACGCCGAGGCGAAAATAAACGCCGTGCGCAAATTTGACGAACTTAATATTTCGCAGTCTTGACCGAGCCGTATATAGGCTCCGTTGAGATGAGCGTGATCGTTTAGCGTATTTAAGCGCCGTCCGCAGTCCGCGCCAAAAGGCCGAGCCGCCCGAATACGCGCGTAAGCAAGCTTTATTTAAATACGCTTGAAATTCAATATGTTGTATGCCGCTTTTCTCTGCGGCGCATTATATAGTATACCACTAAATTCATAATAGTCAATGACTTTTTTCTTAAAAATTAAATTTAATTTTTTTAATATGTTCATATAATAGAACGCGGCTTAGCTTCGAGAATCTTTTAGTTCCCGGCTTAGATCGCGCCTCAGCGATGGCAGCGCCGCGCGGGCGACATGAAACGCGGAATAAGAATATACGGCGTTTTGGGATAAGAGTCGGCCGAAGCGGAAGCCGTAGGTTTGCGCGCCGCGGAATATGATCGTATTTCTAAGTTACTTAAGGCGGATAATACAAAGCTAACATAAAAATGTATTGTCAAACGAGCTTTGTTTTGTTATAATAATCTACATGAAAAACCAAATTCAGGATTTGCAGAAAGGGAAAACAAAGATGAGCAGAGATATTTATGAGAGTCCATTGAATTCGAGATATGCGGGAAAAGAGATGAAGTACCTATTTTCGCCCGACAAGAAGTTTAAAACATGGCGCAGACTTTGGGTCGCTTTGGCGGAGTCGGAGATGGAGCTCGGACTTAATATTACGCAGGAGCAGGTCGACGAGCTTAAGTCAAAGGTGGACGATATAAACTACGAGGTCGCGGAGCGCCGTGAAAAAGAGGTAAGACACGACGTTATGTCCCACGTCTACGCGTACGGCGCGCAGTGTCCAAAGGCTAAGGGAATAATTCATCTGGGCGCGACTTCGTGTTATGTCGGAGATAATACCGACCTGATAATAATGAACGAAGCGCTCGAGCTGATAAAGACCAAGGTAGTAAAAGTAATTTCGCTACTCAGAGATTTCGCTATGAAATATAAGGGACTGCCGACGCTGGGCTTTACGCATTTTCAGGCGGCGCAGCTCACTACCGTCGGCAAGCGCGCGTCGCTGTGGCTGTGGGAGCTAGTGATGGATCTCGAGAACATCGATTTTCAGCTCAGCCGCAAGGCTCTGCTCGGCTGTAAAGGCACGACCGGAACTCAGGCGAGTTTTATGGAGCTGTTCGACGGAGACGTTCAAAAGGTCAAGGAGCTCGATAAGAAGATATGCGAAAAGATGGGCTACGATAAATACTATCCGGTCTCGGGACAGACGTATTCGAGAAAGGTGGATCATCAGATGCTGTCTATCTTAAGCGGTATCGCCCAGAGCGCGTATAAGTTCGCGAACGATATACGTCTGCTCCAGCACCTCAAGGAGATAGAAGAGCCGTTTGAAAAGTCTCAGATAGGTTCGTCGGCGATGGCGTATAAGCGCAATCCGATGCGCAGCGAGAGGATATGCTCGCTTGCGAGATACGTGATAGCGGACGAGCTGAACCCGGCTATGACTGCGTCTACGCAATGGTTCGAGAGAACTCTGGACGACTCAGCGAACAAGCGCATCAGCGTCGCAGAGGCGTTTCTTACCGTGGACGCCATACTCAATATATATATGAACGTCGCTTCCGGGCTTGTGGTTTATCCAAAGGTGATAGAGAAGCGGATCATGTCGGAGCTTCCGTTTATGGCTACTGAGAACATAATGATGGACGCGGTAAAGGCGGGCGGAGACAGGCAGGAACTGCACGAGCTGATAAGAGAACACTCAATGGCCGCGGGCCGCGTCGTCAAAGAGGAAGGCGGCGACAACGACTTGATCGACAGAATAGTCGCAGATCCGGCGTTTAATCTAAAGCGGGAGGACATAGAGAAAATACTCAAGCCCGAGAACTATATCGGCAGAAGCGAGAATCAGGTCGAGGAGTTTATCGCCGAATACGTGGATCCGATCTTAGCCGAGAACAAGGCTGCGGAGGAAGAAGAGCTGACCGTGTAGACGGCTATCCCGCGGTTCGCCGCGGGTATGAGAACGATAACGAACGTTCGCTTGGCGCGTATTATACGTCTACAGCGCTATATGAGCGAAAGACGTTTAAAACGTCATTATGATATATTCAGCGTCATTATCAGATACGAGGAGATGTTAGGATGAAGGATGTAAAAATAGGATTTATAGGCGGCGGAAATATGGCGGGGGCGCTGATCACCGGGATAGTAAATTCGGGGAGTATCGCGCCAGAAAATATTACCGTCAGCGACCTGGATCGGAGCAAACTGGACGCGCTCGGGAAATTGGGCGTGAATACGACTGCCTCTAATGAAGAGGCGGAGGAGAAGAGCGAAATTTTATTTTTGGCGGTCAAGCCGAATATCATGCCGGTTTGCCTCGACGGGCTGAAAAGCTTTGAGGATAAGATATACGTTTCTATAGCCGCCGGGATCACGCTCGAGTTTTTGGAAAGCAAGCTCGGGGCGGACAGGAAAATCGTGCGCACAATGCCGAACACGCCGGCGCTGGTAGGCTGCGGCATGACGGTGATAACGCCGAACTCAAATTTGAGCGCTGACGAGGTAGAGCTTGTGGACAATATCTTAAAGAGCGTCGGCGAGACGGTAAGGCTTGAGGAAAAGTACATGAACGCGGCGATAGCGCTGCACAGCAGCAGTCCGGCGTATATCTTTATGCTGATCGACGCGATGGCCGACGCCGGGGTTAGGTACGGACTTACGAAAGCGCAGGCGCTGAAACTTGCGGCCAAGGCGGTCGAGGGCAGCGCCAAGATGACGCTCGAGAGCGCCGAACATCCGATGAAGCTTAAGGATAACGTATGCTCTCCGGGCGGAACGACCATAGCCGCCGTATGCGAGCTGGAGAGAAACGGCTTTAAGGCGGATATCCAGTCGGCGATAGACGCGTGCGTGGATAAGGCTGAGAGCATGTCTAAATAATTTTAGTATAACATTTCAGTATCCAAGGGAGGGCGGCGCCTTTCTTTGGATTTTTTATTCCGCGACAGACGCGTAGCGGTCGGTCAGTTGTTCCAATTTAGAACCGAAAAATTTTGTGGATAGTTCACAAAAAGTTGTTGCAATTTAAAATAATTTGAGTTATAATAAGTATAATGTTTAAGTAGAATCAAAAATTAGCGCTATGTTTTAGTGGAATTTGTCAATAATATAGCGGGTTTTATGCCTTTTGATTTTAATTAAAACCAAATAGTAAGAGCTTTCTCTATGGCGCGGAGGACGCGAATCAAAAACATAGAGAAATTTTCGCGCGGCGCGGACGATTTATTACGGTTTATTTGTCGCGTCGGGCGTTTATTACGGCTAAAGTGCAAGTCGCGTTTGACTTTTGTCTAAGTATATCAAAATCATCTCGGGGGTGTTAAAGTGCAGAATAGAATTTTTCAGAATACTTTGATGCAGTTAAAGAAAGAAGTCGGCAGAATGCTTGGCGTCATAGACGACACCGATACCATAATAGCGTGTACCGACGAGTCTAAGATCGGTAATACCGTCGATAATATATTTACCGTATTTACTTCTGTCGGTGAGGTCAGGTCGGTCGCGGGGACGAGCTATAAGTATATAGAGACTTACAGCAAGTATAACTTCGTTGTATTTTGCGAGGGCGACGACGCGGTCGCTAAGAGCGCGTGCGCGTTTTTGGCCGTTAACTTCCTCACCATAAAGCAGTATTACGACGAGAAATACGATAAGAACAGCTTTATCAAGAATATGATCGTCGATAATGTGCTGCCGGGAGACGTTTTGTACAGAACAAAAGAACTGCATTTGACCGCGGAGTGTCCGCGCGTGGTATTTTTGGTTAGAGTGCCGAACGGTACAGAGCAGTCTTATGTGGATATCTTAAATAACATCTTCCCTGATAAGACGAGCGATTTCGTTATAAGGATCGACGACAGCGACACCGTCGTCGTTAAGGAGTTTAAGACGGAGGTCCAGAAAGAAGAGATATTGAGATACGCTCAGAATATATTCGACACCCTGAGTTCCGAGGCTATGATAACTCCGTCGGTAGGCATATCGACCGTTGTGGATAAGATCCAGGAGCTTTCGCAGGCCTACAGAGAATCGAGGATCGCGCTCGAGGTCGGCAAGGTGTTCGACACCGAGAAAGAGATCATCAGCTATGATAATTTGGGTATAGGCAGACTTATATATCAACTGCCGACGACCCTGTGCGAGCTTTTCTTAAACGAGGTGTTTAAGAAGGAATCGATAAACGTGCTCGACAGCGAGACGATATATACTATACAGAAGTTCTTTGAAAATAATCTGAACGTATCCGAGACGTCGAGGAAGCTTTTCGTACACAGAAATACCCTCGTCTATCGTCTGGATAAGATCAAGAAGCTGACCGGTCTGGATCTGAGAGAATTTGACGACGCGATCATATTTAAGGTCGCTATGATGGTAAACAAATACTTAAACTCGCAGCTTACAAGGCTGTAGGGCTGACGCGTTTGTCTTTTTTAGGAATTTGGATCTTAAGGACAACGGAGTTGGAAGAGTAATATATTTTTATGATCAGCATAGAAGGGCGGTTTTATAGCCGCTCTTTTTGTATTTGTTTATACTAAATTAAAAAACAGTTCATAAAAAGATATTGCATTATTAATAAAAATCATGTATTATATAAAGGCTGACAAAATATAATGTATCAAGCTGCAGAGATAGGTTTGATATTCAAATGATAATTTAATCGGAAAGGCGCGGTATTTATGAATAAGAAAACTATTAAGATAATAGCGTTAGTCGTTGCGGCAATATTTCTGGTGAGCGTCGCTTCGTCGATCGCTTTGGCGTTCATTGCTTAATTAGTATTTACAATAAAAGAGATGATTAGATGTATATAAAGAAACGGATAATAATTATCTGGTCGGCCGTTTTGATTATCGCGGCTTCGGCGCTTACTATCGTGGCGGTTAATCCGTTTGGGATCTCGAACATCGACGATTTTCTGAGGTTTACTCAGATAGGTAAACTGATAAGATCGGAGTATTACGAGGACGTGTCCGGCGAGGATTACGCAAACGGAGCCATCGCGGGCTTTGCGTACGCTTCGGGCGACAACTATACCGGCTACTTATACGGAGACACGGCTAAGGAGTATCTGGAGGATTCGACCGGAGCTTACGACGGTATAGGCGTTTCCATAACCGCCGACGAGGAAGACAACACGATCGAGATCGTGTCGGTCATGCAGGGAACCCCGGCGGAGGCCGCGGGGCTTAAAGTAGGAGATAAAATTTTAAAAATAGACGGAGCGCAGTATAACGGCGAACAGATCGACGAGGCGAGCCGGGTGATGCGCGGACTGGACGGAACGACCGTCGATATAGAAGTGCGCCGGGCTTCGACCGACGTAGTCGAGACGATGACGGTCGAGAGGAAACATATCGAGACGGACAGCGTAACGTCTAAAATGCTCGACGGAAACATAGGCTATATAGCTATTTCGCAGTTTATAGATAAGACCGACGACGATTTCAAAACGGAGTTCGACGCGCTCAAGGCGGAAGGCATGACCTCGCTCGTACTCGATCTCAGGAACAATCCGGGCGGATACGTCGAAAGCGCGGTCGCTATAGCTTCCAACTTTGTGGAATCCGGCAAGACCGTCGCGTACACGCTCAATAAAGCCGGGGATAGGGTCGATTATACCGCGGAGGGCGATACGACCGAGATACCGATCGCGATCTTGATAAACGGGAACAGCGCTTCCGCGAGCGAGCTGCTCACGGGCTGCCTCAAGGATTACGGACTTGCGTACGTGATCGGCGAGCAGAGTTTCGGAAAGGGTATCGTTCAATCGGTCTACACTTTCTCGAACGAGAGCGTGCTATCGGTGACCACCGACAGATACTACACTCCAAACGGCGTTTGCATACATGGAAGCGGGATAAGTCCTGACGAGGTAATCCCGATGGACAAAGATAAATACGCAAGAATAAACAGTCTGACCATAGACGAAGACGATCAGCTACTCGCTGCAATGAACTATTTGAAAAATCTAACTTAATATTTAAGGAGCGGCTTTAGAGATTATTTTTAGAGCCGCTTTATTTTATCATTAAAAGAGGTAAAAATCTATTCGCTGGCGCGCCCGGCTTTAACGCGGGCGCTAAGTGAAAGCGTGGGAGTATGTTAGCGTTTCAAATAAGTTTATGGAGGCGAGAGTTTGAAGGTTTTAGATTTAAAAGCGATAAAGGCGGTTTTGGCGCGTATATTTAAAAGGTTAAATCCGCTGAAAAGGAACTCTATCACGGTTATTTCAAATAAAAAGCTGAGCGGATTCATCGCGCGCGCCGCGGTTTTGCGCATGAAAATGAAACTAATTCGTTCAAAGAAGAAGGGCGTCGTTTTCGAGATAGGCTCCGGTAAAAGAACGCCTGCGGAGCGGACGCCGGACGCCGCGCTCGGGGTGAACGCAGCGGGATCGGAGCCCAAAACGCCGATCACGCTCGAACTGGCTCCGGAGGCGGTGAACGAGCTTGAGGAGATGCAGGGGATAGATACGTATGTATCAAGGATAGCGATCGCAGACAGATATATGAAGCTGGCCGAGACCGAAGCGCTTGGCGGGCTGTGTTCCAGATATAAGAATATAAGCGTATATACCGAAAATACCGGGCTTGCGGATAAGATCGCAAGTTATATTCTCGATAACTACGGACTCGTGATAGACGTTTTCCCGTATTCGTCGCTCAATAGATTTAAAAAGGATTTTATAGAAAAGTATTCGTTTTTGATCGATATCGACGCGGGTACGATCCATATGCGGGACAGACTTATAAGCTGCATGGAGGATCTGCGGGCGCCGGAAAAAGAAGAATTTTTGGAAGCGCCCGAGAACGCGGCGGTATGAGCGAACGTTCGATAAACGTCCGTTTCGACGATACGAGGATTTGTCGCGGTCGAGCGCGTTTAAGAAACAGACTTTCGGCGGTATGAGCGAGCGATTTAGATAAGCTTAGAAATTATAGATATATTTTAAAGGAGGCGATCGTATGAGCGACATAACAAACGGTTGTATCAGCTATAGCGACAAAAAGGAGATCGGCAAAGATCAGCTTGAGAAGCTGTTTTTAGAACTAAATTGGTCGAGCGGACGCTATCCGGAGAAGCTTGAGAAGGCCGTCCAAAACTACGCCACGGTATTCTCGGCGCGGCATGGAGACGAACTTATAGGGCTTATATGCGTCATGGACGACGGCGTGATGACGGCGTACATACACTATCTGCTCGTCAGTCCTAAGTGGAGAGGCTTTGGGATAGGCGGGCGACTTATAGAGATGGTCAAGGAAAAGTACGACTTGTATTTGCGTATAGTTCTGGGCGCGTATAACGAGGCGGTTGACTTTTACAAAAAATTCGGCTTTAAGGAAGCGGAGAACGAAACGGTGATGTTTTTGACCTCTATGCCCGATTGATCTCGGCCGCGTCCGGAATTTCAGGCGGCGCTATAAGTAAAATTTTTATACGGCCGGGGCGCGATCCCGAACGAGTTTGCGAGAGCTTGAGATATATATGAGTTTTGACCGGATTTTGGAATACGATGCAGAAAAATAATTTATAAATCCGCGGTTTGACGGAAATAATAAGTTGACATTTGGGGATTGATACCGTATAATTAAGGGGTTATATTTTTATGAAATACAGACCTCGTTTTATAGACGAGTTTAGGTTTTTGCGTCCGGCAAATCCGCTGCGGACTATTTTTATATTTAAGAACGTATCTATTCATTGCGGATAAGCCGAACTAAAAATACGGTCGGGTGCAGCCCCGCCGCGACAATAAACAACGTATGAAGGCGCGTCGGCGTTTTGCGAGCTTGCGTAAGCGCCGTGCGCTGACGATATTCTAAAAAACAGCGTATTTTGGAGGTATAAAGATAATGGATAAGAAACAGGTTACGTTAACCGCGTCCGGACTTGAGAAATTAGAGGAAGAACTCGAATATTTAAAGACTAAAAAACGAAAAGAAGTTTCTGAAAAGATAAAAGTTGCATTGGGTTTTGGAGACCTGTCCGAGAACTCCGAATATGACGAGGCGAAGAACGAGCAGGCGCATGTAGAGGCGAGGATCGTTACTTTGGAAAACATGCTGAAAAACGCGGTCGTTATCGACGAGAGCGAGATAGATTTGGATAGGGTCGGACTTGGAACTAAAGTAAAGGTCTTAGACGTCGAGTTCGACGAAGAGATCGAATACAATATAGTAGGTTCTACCGAGGCGGATCCAGATCAACAAAAGATTTCGGACGAATCGCCGGTGGGCAAAGCGCTGATAGGACGCAAAGTCGGCGAGACCGTAAGCGTTGAGACGCCGGGCGGCGTTATAGAATTTAAAATACTTGAGATTTCAAAGTAAGCGGGGAGATTATAATGAGTAATAACGAGCAAAAGATAAATAATAATAACTCCTCGGCTAAGCCGAGCGAGGATAAGGAACTAAACGAGGTCCTTAAGATCCGCCGCGAGAAGCTGAAGAATCTGCGCGACGAGGGCATGGATCCGTATGCGATAACCAAGTTTGAGCGCGATACGGTCACAACCGACATAACCGAGAACTATTCGGAGTACGAGGGCAAGGTAGTTACGCTTGCGGGACGTTTGATGTCGAAGCGCGTTATGGGCAAGATGTCGTTCGCCGATCTTAGAGACCGCTATGGAAAGATACAGCTTTGCGTTAAGCGGGACGAGATGGGCGACGAGGAGTATAAGAGATATAAGAAGTTCGATATAGGCGATATCGTGGGCGTTACCGGCGAGGTATTCACGACGCAAAAGGGAGAAATATCGGTCAGAACGACAAAGATAGAGCTGCTTTCCAAGTCGCTCAGACCGCTGCCGGAGAAGTTCCACGGCTTGACGAACACGGACCTCAGATACAGACAGAGATATGTGGATCTGATAATGAATCCGGACGTTAAGCGCACTTTTGAGCTTAGAAGCAAGATAATAAAGGAAATAAGAGCGTATCTCGATAAGCGCGATTTTATAGAGGTTGAGACGCCGATACTTAACACGATTCCCGGCGGAGCGGCCGCGCGTCCGTTTATAACTCATCACAATACGTTGGATATCGATATGTATCTGAGAATAGCGCCCGAGCTATACTTAAAGCGCCTTATCGTAGGCGGTTTTGAAAAGGTATACGAGCTCGGCAGACTCTTCAGAAACGAGGGTATGGACGTAAAGCATAACCCTGAGTTTACGACTATCGAGATATACCAAGCGTATACCGATTACGAGGGTATGATGGATCTGACCGAGGATATGATAAAGACGGTCGCTCAGAACGTGCTCGGAACGACTAAGATAACGTATCAGGGTCAGGAAGTCGAACTCGGCGGAAAGTGGGAGCGTATGACAATGCTCGAGGCTATAAAGAAATATTCGGGCGCAGATTTCTCTCAGACAAAGACGGCGGAAGAAGCGGAGGCGCTTGCGAAGTCGATCGGCATAGAGTTTGAAGAGGACGCGCCGAAGCTCTCAAGAGGCGAGATAATTTCGCTGGCGTTCGAGGAAAAGGTCGAGGATAACCTTATACAGCCGACGTTCATAACAGAGTATCCGGTCGAGATCTCGCCGCTCGCTAAGAGATACGCGAATAATCCGGACTTTACCGAGCGTTTTGAGATATTCATCACAGGCCGCGAATTCGGAAACGCATTCTCCGAGCTCAACGACCCGATCGACCAGAAGGAAAGATTTATAAAGCAGGTTGAGAAGAGGGAGCAGGGCGACGACGAGGCGAATATGATGGACGAGGATTACGTAAACGCCTTAGAGTACGGACTTCCTCCGACGGGAGGACTTGGGATAGGCATAGACAGACTGGTCATGTTGCTCACCGACAGCGCGTCTATCAGAGACGTCTTGCTCTTCCCGACGATGAAGCCGCTTGGCTAAACGGGAGTTTAAAAACTGAAAAATAATTTCGGGCTGATTGGGGATCACGCGCAGTCACGCCCGTTCTTTTTAATATAAATTAAGTTAAGTAGGTGAACTAATTTGGATAAACAAGCACGGGAAGCGAGAGAGATGACCAAACAGCTTAAAGGCAAAGAGCGCTTGGCGAATTTTTGGTATTATTACAAATGGTGGGTCGTAGCGGGTATATTCATACTGCTTATAGCCGCTATAACTATTTACGAGGCGGTCACGACCGTGGATTACGATTTGTATGTGAGCTGTTACACTGAGAAAGGCTTGAGCGAGGAATCCGCGTCAAGACTCGAGGAGGAACTTAAGAAATATACGAGCGATATAAACGGCGACGGAGAAGTTTTGGTCAGCGTGTCCAACCTCGCCGCGGTTAAATCGGAGACGGACACGGAATACGCCATAGTTCAGACGAGATTATCTTCCGAATTAGCCGCGGGAGACGTCGAGATGTTTATAATGGACGAGACGTATTTAGATTCGATGAGAAACGAGACGAACAGCGACACAGTCGAAGCGGTCATAGACTTAAACGACGTTCCCGGCTTCAAGGACGACGTCGGGTATATTCAGGATAATCTGTATCTGGTGTTAAAGGCCTTGTATGAAAGAGAAGAGGGCGACAGCGCGATCGAAGCTCAGCACGAAAGCGCGTCCCAGGTTTTTGACGCGCTAAGATCTCTTATAAGCGAGGACGTTTTGAGCGAAAAGACGACGGAGGCGCTTATGGAGCCGTCGGATGAAAGCGGCTCGTCCGAGAGCGCGGAAGAATCGGAAACTACTGCTGCTACGGAAGCTGAGAATGTGGACGCGTCCGACGTTTCGCCCGCCGCGGCGGAGTGATAAGGACGCTGACGTATTTATTTTTTATAACGTTGGGATGGATCGCGCGGCGTTTAATCGCGGAAGCCGATTATCGAGCGGCGCATGTTTTGCGGAGCCGATCCGACGCGTTTTATATAAAATATTTCTAAAAATGATTCAGCCGACGCATTAACGCGTCGGCTGTTTTGAGTTAAAATTCCAATATTTTGACGTGCGAATTTAAGCGCTCGGCCGCCGTTTGGATAAAGGCTTTTTAAGCCGACGACGCGCCGCGATCGTTTATAGGATTAGCTCGATCGGGCTTAAAGATAGCTTACAGATATCTCGACATGATCAGCATGTTAACGCCTTCGCTTATCAGGATTACGCCCAATACGATCCCTATCAGAGAAACTATGGCCGTCATATGCGCGAAGCATATCAGTCCCAGAAGTATCGAAATTATGCCGAATATCAGACTCCAAATCCATCCGGGCTCATAGTATCTCAGCTTAACGGCGCTTATAATTTTAATAATTCCGTTTGCAAGCAGCCATGTTCCCAAACCGAACGCGATTATCATTGGGATAAAATTCGGCATGACGAACAATAGCAGACCTAATATTATCATAGCTATCCCGAGTATCAGCGCCCACAGACCGGGCATTCTGAAAATGGTCAGATTGTCGCTTTCTCCGAATATGTAATATGATACGCATAAAATGATCCCGGACGCGATCATTGCAAACGCTAATATATACGTCAGGGCCGCCGCTGTGGAAAGCGGATTAAACAGACAAGCTATCCCGATCAGGATCTGCAATATACCCAGTACTACCGCGGTTGCTTTCATTTTACCATCTCCCTGCCTTTAGTTATTCTTTATATTATCATACTATCGTATGCTCAGTCAATATTTGTTACAAACTTTTTGGTCAAATTGCAGGCATATTATTAACGCGTTGTAAATATTTTTCGGTCGATTTCAGCGCCGAGGTTTTATTTGATCCGGCGCGGTTAAGAGACGGCTTAGAGCATACATATCGTTATCGAGCGTATAGCGTCGACGGCGATATCGAGAATGAGCAGAGCGGTGATAAATTCTAAGGCCTTATATATTTCTTTTGGTTTATAACGCCATTTAACGCAGAACTCCTGCGGGGACAGCTCCGCGCCAGAGAGGGTCGTGATAGAGCGCTGGAGGCAGAATACGAAGTCGTTTTCGCTTATGCTCGAGGCGGTCACGCTTGACTTTGAGTTAAGACCGCAGCTTATCACTTTAAGACCGGAAAATACGGACGGATCCGGATATTGATTATCTATATTAATAATTACGTAGTCTTCTATTTGAATCATTTCCCATCCCGCCTAAAAATATTTTTATGCAAAAATAGTATTCTCCAACGCGGCGTTTATAATACGCAGACCGAGACAAAATAAAAACGGCGGTATCCGGATCATGGTTATAACCGCCCGAAAACCGCCTTACTGATAATATGATCATAGCGGGACGTCTAACTAATACTATGTCTGTCAGCGCATAGCGCCCCGCTTAAAGAAGAATATAATGGTTAAAGTTCACTATTTTTGCATAGACTCTCTTATTTCGTTGATACCGTTGGTAAATTCGGTAAAATCTTCCTGAAGCGTCGAATTATCGCCGCTTATCGCGTTCTCGATCGTAGCGGCAAAATTACCGACTTGATTATAAGCCGCCATTACGGAGTCGTTTAAATTATCGTAGGTCTCTTTTAATTCCTCCGGGATATCCGCCGCTATATTCTCTAAGTCCGTAGCGGTTCCCTTGATCCTTTCCTGTATCTCGTTGTATTCCGTTTGCCAAGCCGAGTAGTCGTCCGACGAACTCATCGACGACGCCCTCTCTATGAGCGCGTTTAGATCGTTTAACTCCTCGTTAAAGTCGCTTTCATAACCCGCGAGCGTATCGCTGTAATCCATACCCGCGTCAGCGCCTTCAGACGGAGCGGACGAAGCCGCGGATTCCGACGGCGATACGTTCGCCTGCGAATTACTGTTTTCCGACGTATTAGCCGAACAAGACGTCAGCGACGATACCGCCAAAATCCCCGCGGCTAAAATTACGCCGATCTTTTTCAATTTGTTAGCGTTTAGTTTGATCTCCATTTTTATAGCCTCCTCGTTCGTTATAAAATAATTTTGTTTGACAGTAGTTAAAATAACACATAATTTTTTACATGTCAATACATTTTTTACATGTTTTAGAAATTGTAATAAAACTTTAAACAGAAAATGAAGAGAGCGCGGGGATTTTGGGGCGTATTGACAAAAAAGAAAAATAGGAGTAAAATTAATTCTATCGATATGCTCGGTTTTGCGCGGGTATTATTTTATAAAAAGAGTAGTCGATTTTATTTAGACGAGTGCGTAGCCGCGCGATTTTATGCATTGCAGAGAGATCCTATCGCATATGTCTTCGCCGATAGGGGAAATTTATAACGCGCCGAAGCGAAGCGGCGGAACGGAGATTTATTATGGAAAAGACGCCATTGGCCATGAGAAAACATGTAACCATATTCGGAAATACAAACGTGGGAAAATCCACGCTTTTTAATTCGCTTTTGGGTCAGGAGATAGCGATCGTGTCCGAGGTAGAGGGTACGACGACGGATCCTGTGATAAAGGCGTGGGAGCTTATCCCATACGGACCTATAGCGCTTATCGATACGGCGGGACTGAGCGACGAGTCTCAGCTCGGTCAAATGCGTATCAAAAAGACTATGAACGTGCTTAAGCGAACCGATCTGATACTGCACGTTTTGGACGCGGAGTCCGCGGCAGGTACGGAGATAGCGCAGGTGGATAAGAGCATACCGGAGATCTTAGTCCTGACCAAATGCGACGAGACGGACGAGGCAACGCTTTCAGCGCTTAAGGATAAATATCCTGACGCGGTTTTTCTGTTTGGATATAAGGACGACGATCTGAGACCGCTCAGAGTCAAAATGATTGACGAGCTCGATAAGCAGGATAGAGACGACGAAACCATGATAGGCAAGTTTCTTCCGAAAGGGAGCAGTCTGATCCTTGTCTGTCCGATCGACAGCGAGGCGCCGAAGGGCAGGCTTATCCTGCCGCAGGTACAGTTGATACGCGACTGTCTCGACCATAATATGAAGGCGTACGTCACTACCGAACATACGCTTTTGGAAGCGCTCGAGGAGCTTAAAAAGGTAGATCTGGTGGTCACGGATTCGCAGGCGTTCAAGCTTGTGGACAGTATCGTTCCAAAGGAGATACCGCTCACGTCGTTCTCCATGCTGCTCGCGTGCCAGAAGTCGGATTTTGAGACTCTGATAGCCGGAGCCGGAGCCGTAGATAAGCTGACCGCGGATTCAAAGATATTAATGCTCGAGGGCTGCACGCATAACACCTCTCACGAGGATATAGGCAGGGTCAAGATACCCCGTCTTATTAAAAAATATACCGGATACGATTTGGAGTTCGAGTATTACACAGGCTACAACTTCCCGGAGGATCTGAGCGGTTACAGCTTATGTATACAGTGCGGGATGTGCATGGTTAATAAGAAAGAGATACAAAGCCGTCTTGACGCCGCGAAGAAAGCGGGACTTCCTGTGACTAACTACGGAATGGTCTTGGCTAAGCTAAACGGGATCTTAGACAGAGCCAAGGAGATCTTTTATCAAGAGGTTTAAAGCGCCTCGCTTAGATTTATGCGCTTTTGAAGACGTTTTTATATAGCGGATTTAGGCGGTCGGGCGGCTTGTGCATATTGGCGAGCCGCCTCGCTCTTTGGCGATTCACGATATGCCGCGCTAAGCGCGGCTTATTTGATATAAAGGGTATGCAAAGCTCGACCCCGGGGTTGCGGCCAATGTAAATGATGGAGATTAAAATATGATGTTTTCTAAGTCTGAACTGATTGAAATTATAAAAGCGAACGAGAATAAAATAGACCGCGACCTGCAGTGTTCGGCGGATAAGGTAAGACGGGAATACTATGGAAATTCGGTCTACGTCAGAGGTCTGATAGAGTTTACAAATTATTGTAAAAACGACTGCTATTACTGCGGGATCAGACGCGGAAACAAAAAGGTCGCGCGGTATCGGCTGAGCAAAGAGGAGATACTGAGCCGCTGCGAGGCGGGCGACCGTTTGGGGTTTAAGACTTTCGTGCTTCAGGGCGGCGAGGATCCGTATTTTACCGACGATATTATCTGCGATATTGTAAGTTCGATAAAAGAAAAGTATCTTGATTGCGCGGTCACTTTGTCTATAGGCGAGAAGAGCAGGGAGTCGTATAAAGCTTACTTTGACGCCGGCGCGGATAGGTTTTTGCTAAGACATGAGACCGCGGACGAGTCGCACTATAATAGACTGCACCCGGATTCGATGAGCCTTAAAAACCGAAAACGGTGTCTCTATGATTTAAAGGAGATAGGATATCAGGTCGGAGCAGGATTTATGGTCGGTTCGCCGTATCAGACCGCTGAGAATATGGCCGACGACATATTGTTTTTAGCCGAACTTAGGCCGCATATGGTCGGGATAGGTCCGTTTGTTCCGCACGACGACACGCCGTTTAGAGATTTTAAAGCCGGTTCGCTCGAACTTACCTGTACCGCGCTCAGCCTGACGCGGCTGACGCTGCCATACGCTTTGATCCCATCGACGACCGCGCTTGGAACGATAGCGCCAAACGGCAGGGAACTTGGTATTTTAAGCGGCGCCAACGTTGTGATGCCTAACCTGTCTCCCGCGGAGGTAAGGGATTCTTACTCTCTCTATAACAATAAACTGTCAAGCGGAGCGGAAGCGGCGGAGAGCGTTAAAGAATTGGCGCGGCGTATGGAGAAGATCGGGTATAAGATCGATTTTTCCGTAGGCGACGCGGCTAACATAGATCAAGCGCGGAGCTAAGATCTGTAATTAGACGGATCGGTATCAAATCCGACCGATACAACGGCGGGCAAAGAAAAAATAGGGATATAAATTAAATTGATCAAAAAAAGTTTTAGGACGGCTGCTATTTATTCGGCCGTCCTTATTATTTTCAGTCGAAGCAATCGAGACCGGAATCGAGAAACCGCTCGGCGTTATCGGAGTCGGCGGCGTATTCTTCGTCTTTATCGCTCTTTTCGGGTCGGCTTATGACCGTGAGTTTTGAAATAGATATTTCATATGCCGTTCTCGTCTCGTATACATAGTCGGTCGTTTCCGTTTCGACGCCAAAGTCGTCTGCGGGATCGTTTTGGATGGGGATGCGCTTTGTGTAGTCGCGGCTTTGGATCCTGCCGCACAGCTCGATATTCGAACCGGTGTCGAGCGTGTGCGCAAGTATGGCCAGCCTTCCCCAGGCGATACAGGGAATATAATTTGATTTATTGAATCTTCGGTTGACTGCGATCAGTATATCGGCAATGTCGCGACCGAGAGGCGTTTTTCTGCAGCTTGGCGGCTTACAGAGATAGCCGTTTAAGTAGACGCTGTTAAGATTTGGATTGGAGTCCGGATCGAGTTTTTCTATCTCCTTTGCAAAAACGTACAGGCTCAGTTTTTTTGCGCTGTCGTTTTTATTGTTATGAGATCTGAACTGACCGACTATATGCACGCAGTCGCCTTCAGTCAAGGGCTCGGTAAGCAGGTATTCTGATATTATAAAAGGAACTTTGTCAACGGTTCCGCTATAGCGCGGGATGAGCAGCGAAGAAGCGTAGAAGAGCTCACCGTACGCCCTGTGCGATATTTTTATCTCGTCGCATATCGTTCCGGATACTTCGGCGCGGTTATTTGACGAAAGACGCCTGTCGAGCGTTTCAAGAGTTCCTTGATTTTCTGATAGTATATCTGTATTTGATTTATTCGTTTCGGGTTCGGAGGTATCCGCAATATTGAGCTGCGAATAACCGTTATTTTCATAAGGTTTCATAAGTTCACTCCCTGTATAGATGATTTATGTGGCTAATACTTAATTTATATGTAGATAAACCGCGTTTAGAACGTTTTTAATGAAATCATTAGGCGCTTTCTCGGCTTGAAAGGCAAACGTAACGTTTGAATTTAAGCGGCCTAAGGCCTGATATTGCTCGGCATAGCGGATCCGATGAATACGCCGCCGGTATTGCAAACATAGGTTTTCCGGCGGCTCAAACGGCGTTTTTCTCCGCTAAAGCGGAACGCAAATACTTTCGCGTATTACGGAGATTACACATATAGTTTTATGCCCTTTTTCAAAATTTTATATTCAGAAGCTAATCGGCGCCTGAGCTCGGTCCGGCCGAGGACGACGGTTTTGGCGACTGAGACGGAGAAGTTCCCGAGCCGGAGGAGCTGACCGATGCGTCTCCGTCGCGACGCGCCGACGGAGCTGAAGATTGTTTAGAGCGATCGACCTCGTCCGCCGGATTTGAATTTAAAGAGGGAGACGGCCTGGTTTCAGCCATAGTTTCACTGGCTTCTTCGTCCGTATCCGGCGCCTCTGTCGTCTCAGGAGAGCTTTCGGGTTCGTCGCCGGTAGCCTCGGTGGATATCTGCATGCCGCTGGGGTCTATCGTATAGTTTTCTTTCATGATGAGTTCGGAGATCGGAACGATCTCATACCCGTCCGCTATAAGCTGATCGAGCAGCGTGGGAAGGGCTTCGGGCGTATGTTTGGCGGCGTTGTGGAACAGAACTATAGAACCGGGCTGTATGTCTTTAAGCACGCGGTTGCATATTTCGGAGGCGGATAAGTCCTTCCAGTCAAGACTATCGACGCTCCACTGTATTGTGTAATATCCGTTTTCACGAGCGACTCCGACGACGTCGTTGTTATAGTCGCCGTAAGGCGGCCTGAAAAGCGTTGGGCGCACGCCGGTGACCTTCTCGATCTTATCCGAACATTTATTAAGCTCCTCGGCCATTTTTTCTTTTGAAAGCTCGGTCATATGCGGATGCGAGTCCGAATGGTTCATGATCTCGTGTCCGGCGTCCGACAGCGATTTTACCGTCTCGGGGTATTTATCGACCCAATCTCCGACTACAAAGAAAGTCGTGCGGATATTACGCTCGCCGAGTATCTCTTTTATATGTTCGCTGTCAGAGTTATCCCAAGCGGCGTCGAAGCTGATGGAGATTTTCTTATCGTTTTGGCCCTTATCGACGCAATAGATGGGCAGATCTCTGTTCTGGTTTGAAACATAGATCGCCCGCGATCTCCCGGCGACGATCAAACCGAATAACCCGACGGCCAATACGAGGATCAAGATCCCGACCCGTTTGTTTATCACCCATATTTTCATAATTATTTACGCAGCCTTTCCGCCCGCCGAGTTTGATTTATTCCGCGTCCGCTTGGCGGGCTTGGCGAACGGGGCGTTTTTTAGCAGAAATATCCCCGCTGCGCGCTGACGGCGGGAATATAAAATCGTTCTGCTTTATATTGCGCTAACTTAAAATGTAGGCGGGGATTAAAATGTCTTTGCATATTATATTTATGTTAAGTTCAAATGTTATATGACAAAGATAAAACGTTCGAAAGCAATTATATGTCATGATATTAATGAAAATATAAACGATAGATTCGAGTTATTAAGCAAAACGCGACGAAACTTAGGCGGCGGATAAATAAAAAAAGACGGCGCGGCTTAAAGCCGTACCGTCGCAAAAAAGTTATATATATCAGTTTTGAAAAATAGCTTGGTTTATGTACTGATTAATTATCTCTGAACGCGGCCGCTGCCGTCTCCGCCAACGAGGTTCTCGACGTCCGCGCGGGATACGAGATTGAAGTCGCCGGGGATGGTGTGCTTGAGCGCCGAAGCCGCTACGCCGAATTCAAGAGCGTCTTTGAAGTTCTTGCCGTCTACAAAGCCGCAGATCGTACCGCCGGCAAAGGAGTCGCCGCCGCCTACGCGGTCTACAATAGGCGTGATTCTATATTCTCTTGAATGATAGAATTCCTTAGTATCTCTCGAGTAGATGCAAGCCGACCAGCCGTTGTCCGAAGCGCTGTGGCTTACGCGGAGCGAGCTTATAACGTATTCGAAGTTGAATTTCTCGACCATCTGCTTAAAGATATCCTCATAACCCGCAAGCTCGAGGTCGCCGCTTGTAACGTCGGTTGCTCCCGGCTTAAAGCCAAGAACCTTTTCAGCGTCCTCTTCGTTGCCTATGCAAACGTCTACGTACTGCATGAGGTTGGTCATGACTTTCTGAGCTTTCTCGCTCGACCATAATTTCTTACGGAAGTTGAGGTCTACCGAAACCTTAACGTTATGCTTCTTAGCCGCTTTAAGAGCGATCTCGGTCAGTTCAGCCGCCGCGTCAGATACGGCCGGGGTAATACCTGTGAAGTGGAACCAGTCCGCGCCCTCGAAAATAGCGTCGAAGTCGAAGTCGTCCGCGGTAGCCGTCGCGATCGAAGAATGAGCTCTGTCGTATACAACGTTTGAAGCTCTCATAGAAGCTCCGGTCTCAAGAAAATATATGCCGAGTCTTTCGCCGCCTTTAGCGATGTGCTTGGTCTCAACGCCCATCTTGCGAAGAGCCGCTACAGCGCACTCGCCGATAGGATTCTCAGGAACCTTGGTTACGAACTCAACGTCGTGTCCATAGTTTGCCAAGGATACGGCTACGTTAGCCTCGCCGCCGCCGTAGCATACGTCGAACTCGTCAGCCTGTATAAATTTTTCATTTCCGGGCGTCGAAAGTCTTAACATTATTTCGCCCATTGTAACAATTTTAGCCATTTTATATTCTCCTTTGATTATATATTAATTACGTAATTTTTAAGCCTCTTTTTATATAAGAGCCTCAAATTTAGGAACATATGTTCTATTTATATGAAAACCCTCCGCTTTGATAAAAGGATTCCGCGATTAGAGGGCCGCGCGAGCCTCCTGGATCTTAGCTACAAATTCTTTAGCCGTAGCCGTGATAGCGGCATAGTCGCCGGTCTTAGCGCCCTTTGTCAGAGACGAACCCGCGCCTACTGCGACCGCGCCGGCTTTGATCCACTTATCTACGTTATTTACGTCTACGCCGCCGGTGGGCATGAGTCTTGCCTGCGGCAGAGGACCGCGAACGTCTTTGATGAAGTTGGGGCCTACGATGTCGCCGGGGAATACCTTACAGATATCCGCGCCCGCTTCCATAGCCGTTATGATCTCGGTAAAGGTCATCGTGCCGGGCATATACGGAACCGCGTAGCGATTACAGAGTTTAGCCGCGTCCGCGTTAAATCCGGGGCTTACGATGAAGTTAGCGCCCGAGAGTATAGCCTGTCTCGCAGTCTCAGAGTCGAGAACCGTACCCGCGCCGAGGAGCATTTCGCCGTTAGGATATTTAGCCGCGAGAGCTTCGATAACCTTGTGAGCGCCCGGAACGGTGAAAGTGAGCTCGATAGAAGGGCAGCCGCCTTCTAAGCAAGCGTCCGAGATCCTGATAGCTTCTTCGGCGCTGCTCGCGCGAACGACCGCAACCAGACCGGCGTCGGTCATCTTTGTTAGAACTTGTTGTTTATTCATTTTTCAAACCTCCTGAATATATAAATATGTAATTTTAATTAGTTCCTAAATTCACATTATTAATTATAACTCAAGCGCTTGGATTATTCAACCAAAAATTTAAGATATAATAATTATATTTTAAGATTTTGTAAAAAGTTTGATTATTTTGTATAAATGAATTTCATATAGCAAATAATTATTGATCAGTCCAGAAATAATGTCAAAAATTTTATATCAGATGTTTTGATGCTGATATGTAATTTATCTAAATAGCTTAACAAATCTTAGCCGGCTTTGTTGTTTTTTGCTGAAAATAAAAATGCGGATGTTTATTGACTTGCATATTTGGGAGCTATAAGGTAAAATAATACAGGATAATATTAATGAATAATAAGATATTTATCCGCGCTTAGGATATAATGAATATGTAGAGGAAAATCATGATTCGCGAGCATATTCAATGCGTGGGAATCTTTATATATAGCTTCAACTATTATTTCTCTAAAAATTAGGAGGTAAATTTCATGAGTGAAATAAAAAGAATTGGAGTAATGACCGGCGGCGGAGATTGCCCGGGACTTAACGCTGTTATAAGAGCGGTCGTAAAGACGGCGATCCAGAAGTACGGACTCGAGGTCGTAGGAATAAAGCACGGTTACCGCGGTCTGTATCTCGGCGATTCGGAATTTGTGCCGCTTACGCTTCACGACGCTTCGGGAATAATCATGAAGGGCGGAACGATTCTCTACAGCTCCAACAAGGATAATCTTTTTGATTACACATATATCGACGAGCATGGCCAGGAATGTCGCGGCGACGTATCGGACGTCGGCGTAAACAACCTTAAAAAAGCGGGTATAGACGCTTTGATAGTAATAGGCGGAGACGGAACTCTTACGTCGGGACGCGATTTTGCCAGAAAGGGCGTAAAAGTCATAGGCGTGCCTAAGACGATAGACAACGACCTCGCCTCCACCGACACCACGTTCGGATTCGATACGGCGGTTGCTACCGCTACAGAGGCTATAGATAAACTCAGAACGACGGCGGAATCGCACAGCAGAACGATCGTCGTAGAGGTAATGGGCAGATACGCAGGCTTTATCGCGATCGCTTCGGCTATCGCGGGCGGCGCGGACGCTGCGCTTATCCCTGAGATCCCGTACGACATCAATAAGGTCGCGGAGACGATCAAAGAAAACAGAGCGAGAGGCAAGGATTTCGCGCTTGTAGTCGTAGCCGAGGGCGCTAAACCGATCAACGGCGACGTAGTCGTGGCTAAAATAGTTGAAAACAGCCCCGATCCGATCCGTCTCGGCGGTATCGGCGAAGTTATCGCGGGACAGCTCGAGCATCTCGCGGGTCTCGAATGTCGCGCGACTATACTCGGTCACACTCAGCGCGGCGGTTCTCCGACGGCGAACGACAGAATACTCTCGACGAGATACGGCTCTGAAGCGGTCGAACTGCTTATGCAGGGCAAGTTCGGCAATATGGTCGTGCTTAAGGGCAGCGAGCTGAGCTATGATTCGCTCGAAAATGTAATAGGTAAAAACAAAGCGGTTGAAGAGGACAGCTACTGGATCCAGACTGCAAGAAGGATACATATGTGTCTCGGAGATTAATATCGATTTCCTTGCGGGCGTTGTATCCCTGATTTTATCTGTTTATTAGGATAAAATAATTATAAAAAAGTGTTGATTTTTGGATTTCGTTGTGTTATAATATTTAACGCTTGCTGATTGGCGGTCGCATGAAACGCTGATTCGATCGGTGTTTTAACGTTATGCGAGCCGAAACGATCGGCCGCTGAATACTATAGAATAAATGAGCATATCCGACAATTGCAGGTTTGGTATGACATATTTGATAAGTATGGTTGAAAGAGGTGAAAGTACAATGAAGCAGGGAATTCATCCGGATTACAAAGATACGCAGATCAAATGCGCTTGCGGCAACGTTATTGAGACGGGCTCGACCAAGCAGGATATCCGTATAGAAATTTGTTCCGCATGTCATCCTTTTTACACCGGTAAGCAGAAGCTGGTTGACACAGGCGGCAGAGTCGACAGATTTAAGAAACGTTACGGTATGGACAAATAATCTGTGCATAATATCGCCCTCCGTTTTTGGCGGAGGGTTTTGTTTTGCGCTTTTTTAGCGGAGGTTTTAGTTTTTTGATCTAATTTGACAAAGACTCTCTGAATTTAGCCGGAGAGATTCCGTATTCCTTTTTGAATAAATGATAAAAGTGGCTAAGATTATCGAATCCGGCTTCTATCGAGATATCCAAGATAGGAAGCCGCGTTTTTATGAGCAGTTTTTGAGCTTGTTCCAATTTTAATAGGTTTATATATTCGGTGGGAGTCATATTCAGTTTGTTTTTAAATACTCGACTTATATACCCAGGGCTTTTTCCTGAAAGCTCATACAGCCTATCCACCCCCAAAACGAAATTTTCGTCTTTTCGAATATCCAGCAACAGTTTGTCAAACCATTGCGCCGACTTATGCTTACCGCTTTGATAATCGCAGCAGAAGTAGAACATGGCGTCGGCTAAAAAGCTCTGACCGAGCGCTCTCGATTTCTGCTTATCCGTACTGTTAAACATGAGGATCTGTTCGGCTTTTTTTACCATAAAATCAAACTCGCCGCCTTTCAGCCGCACTACCGGAGGCGTTTTAAGAGCATCCGAAATAAATGCGGTCTGAGCGCCGTCGTAGTACTCTAAGACCTTGCGCGCCTCGCTCTTGAAAAAACTCACGTTTAAGAAACGACAGTCGTAATTTTTATATTGAGTATAGTAGTGCGTATCCTCCGGTCTGATAAAGACCATATCGCCGCTCTCGAGCAATTGCTTTTCGTCGTTTACGTTATGTATACACATCCCCGAAACTATGATAAATATCTCAAAATAGTCGTGGTTATGTATGGCGGTGGTAAATTTTATCGATTTCTCTATGTGGCATGAGATCCGCGTCGCAGTGTCCACAAGATATATCGCGTTTAAGGTAGGTATTTTTTCGCTCACTTTATTTCCTCCTTTTCATCTGAATAATGTCATTATAGCACAAAGATTTATTAATTCAATACAAGAATATTGCCGTCTCATATGATAAAATAGTTCTCATAGAACAACGACGTTCCACAAAAGCCGGTTGGTTTTTAAATATAATATAAGGAGAATGAAAAACAAATGAAGATGAAAAATAATTAGCTAAATATATATAGGAGGTTGTGGTTGTGAAGAGTAAAATTATATCGAGGCGGCTTAAGCGGAGTTTGGTTTTATTTTTAGCGCTCGCCGCCGTAGTCTTGAGTTTATTAGGAAATGGAGTGATTGCGGTGAACGCGGCGGAAAACGATACGCCGATAAGAAACTTGGCATACAGACGGGCGGGATACCAGTCGAGCGCGTATAACGCCAACGAGACGGTTCAGCTCGTAACGGACGGTATTATCGGCGAGGACGCCGACGAGGCCAATATGATGTATGAATTTTCTCATCAGTATGGCAACGAGTCGCGTTTTGGAAACGTCAAGTTCTTATTCGACAACGACGATACTACGGATTGGGAGACCTATCATACCGAGTCGTGGGTACAGGTCAAGCTGCCGAGAAAGACTGTTCTTAGGTGGTATACTTTGACCTCGGGCAACGCCGACTGGTCGAAAGAAGTATACGCGGAGTCGTGGGAGCTGATGGGATCTAACGACGGAATTGATTTTAAAACTATAGATACGCAGTCGAATCAGACGTTTGCGGATAACCATACTACGAATTGGTACAGGGTTGGCGCGAATACGACCGCGTATACGTATTACAGGCTTAACATGAAGGCCAAAAGCGGATCGGACAGGATATATATGGGCGGTTTCGCTCTTTACGACGCGGATATGAATTCGCTTCTCGCTCCGTATTCGGAAAACGTATTTGAGTTTACAAGCGTTTGGATGAGCGCGGGGAACCAGGAAGAATGGATATATATCGACCTCGGCGCGGACAGCGAACTTACTGAAGCCAAGATACATTGGGGAAGTATGTACGCGACCAAGTACGAGGTACAGGTATCCGACGACGCTGAAAACTGGACGACCGCCGCGGTAAAGGACGACGGGAGCGGAGGTACGGAGACGCTGAGCCTTGAAAATCAAACCGGCCGATACGTAAGACTGCTTCTTAAAGAAACCGCCCCGGATAATCTCGCTTACATAGTTAAAGAGTTCGAGGTATACGGAACGAACGATCTGAATTATACCGGCGAAGTTAACGAGCTCCCGGCGCCCGAAGAGGATGGGACGCAGGTATTGTCGGGCGGCAACTGGAAGATAGCGAGAGCGCTCGAGGTCGATCCCGTTACCGATACAGAGGCTTCGGCCGAAGACGATTCGGACGCGGCGGACGAGATAGGCAAAGCGATGGCGAGCGCGGATTACGACGACGCGGCGTGGCTTCCGGCGATAGTACCGGGAACGGTTCTTACCTCGTATAAGAGCGCGGGCGCGGTTGCCGATCCCAACTACGCCGATCAACAGTTTTGCATATCTGACAGCTACTTTAAAAGTAATTTCTGGTACAGGAACCATTTTATCATACCGCAGGAGAACAGCGGAAAGCGCGTGTTCATAAACTTCGGCGCGATAAACTGGAAGGCGGAAGTCTATTTTAACGGACGGCGGCTCGGCAATATAAGAGGCGGATTTACCCGCGCGCAGTTCGAGCTTACCGATTACGTAAATTACGGAGGCGAGAATTATCTCGCGGTATTGATATATAAGAATACCGATCCAGGAACGGCGCATATCAGCACGGACAGCGGACCGGGAACGATGGGCGGCGTGTTTGGCAACAGCGGCGAGATCGGGCTCGACGCTCCGACCTACAGCGCGGCGCTCGGCTGGGACTGGGTCCCGACCGTGAGAGACAGAGCCATAGGAATATATAACGAGGTCAGTTTGACCTATACGCAAGACGTTCAGGTCGTAGACCCGTGGATGATCACCGAATTTGAGAGGGACGCCGAGGGCGGATACGATCTGACCAAGGCGAAGCTGAATCTTAAGACCGAGGTCGGCAACCCGTCGGACGGAGACGTAACGGCGGTCGTGACAGGAACCATAGAGGAAGCGCCCGAGATCAGGTTCGAGAAAGAGGTACAGATCCCGGCCGGGAGCGCCGTCGAGGTCGATCTGGGCGAAGTAGAGTTTGAAGACCCGGAGGTTTGGTGGCCGAATACTTACGGCGATCAGCCGCTGTACACCGCGGTCGTTAGCGCGTCGGTCGGCGGCGCGGTATCGGATACGAGCGAATTCCGGTTCGGCGTGCGCGAGTTTGACTACTATCTTGACGAGAGCGATATAACCGATAGGAACGGTTTTAATAACGGAGAGAACC
>CAJFTO010000008.1 GCA_904419955.1 Candidatus Roslinia caecavium
GGAGACTTGTCGCTGTCGTCAAGTTTTACTCTGAACTTTTTGGAAAGCTGATCTTTAAGTTCGGCGGCTCTTTCGAGGACGCCTTCCTTATGCATCGCTATCGGAACTATGACCGCCTGCACGGGCGCGATCGCCGGAGGCAGTTTTAATCCCGCGTCGTCGCCGTGAACCATTATTATCGCGCCTATTATTCTTGTTGACATTCCCCACGATGTTTGATGTACGTATTGAAGAGTGTTTTTCTCATCCAAATATTTTATATCGAACGCTTTTGCGAAGCCGTCGCCGAAGTTATGGCTCGTTCCTGATTGAAGAGCTTTGCCGTCGTGCATCATACTTTCAATAGTATATGTAGAGTTGGCGCCCGCAAATTTTTCCTTATCGGTTTTTTGACCTTTGATTACGGGAATAGCCAGCTCGTTTTCGCAGAAATCAGCGTAAACGTTTAACATTTGTATTGTTCTTTCCTGGGCTTCTTCTTCGGTTGCGTGCGCGGTATGGCCCTCCTGCCATAAGAATTCTGTGCTTCTTAAAAACGGACGAGTCGTTTTTTCCCATCTAACCACGGAACACCACTGATTATAGAGCTTAGGAAGATCGCGGTACGATCTGATCACGTCGGAATAGTGTTCGCAAAAAAGCGTCTCGGACGTAGGCCTTACGCAGAGTCTTTCCGTCAGTTTTTCATTGCCGCCGTGAGTTACCCAAGCCACTTCTGGGGCGAAGCCCTCGACGTGATCCTTTTCTCTTTGAAGCAAGCTTTCGGGTATAAACATAGGCATAGATACGTTTTCAACGCCCGTCTCCTTAAAACGCGCGTCGAGACTTTTCTGAATGTTTTCCCATATAGCGTATCCGTAAGGCTGGATCACCATGCAGCCCTTTACTCCCGAATAGCTGCATAGCTGAGCTTTTTTAATAATATCAGTATACCACTGAGCAAAATCCTCGCTCATTGGAGTTATTTCCTCAACCAATCTGTTGTCTTTTGAATTTTTTTTGTTTTCTGCCAAATAAATCAATCCTCCCGGTCGTTAGCTATGGTATCAGCATCGTCTGCAGCTAATTATAAATTTTACATTATACGGTCAGTCTACGATGAGATAACAGTCGCCGCCTTTTACTAAAGTTTTAATTTTCTATATACAGATTTAGTATAAAATAAAACCATTTTAGTGTCAAGGCTTACCGGGTAATTTTAATAAATTTGTGCGCTGAGTTAAATTTAAAATACGTTTGAGATAATTAAAGCCGAACACATTTTTCAATCGTAAAAATAACGGTCGATATTTTTGGTAAGTTTAGACAGCGTTGCCATAAAAGCCGCGGCTTCGGACTCAGATAGACCGGACGTGAGGATGGTATTAAATTTTTTGACGAGACTCGCCGTTTTACGAGTCTTTTCGAAGCCTTTATCGGTTAACTTAAATCTTTTTATCCTGAGATCGAATTCGTCTGCAAATTTAACTATCATATCTGCATGGACGAGCTTACGCAGAAGGTCGCTTAAAGAAGGCTGGGCTATGCCTAGGGCTTGGACAAGTTCACTCTGCGAACTTAATGGATAGCAATACAGGAAGTACATGATTTGAGTTAATTTAAATTCCATATCGTCGGCGTCGATCTCGGATTTAAACGCGTTTTTCAAAAGCGAATTTAAGATAGATATTTTGAGCGCGGCGTTGTTTGTATTGTCTATATTTGGACGCTTAGACCCGTTTGGATCAAAAGCGTCGGCGTTTAAAATATTTTTGGAGAGCTTTTCCATAGTTATCACCCGATAATTTTTGTATTTAAAATATTCAAATGCGTAGCCGCGTAAAAAATAATACCATAAATTTTAATATTTGAAAAGAAAAATATTCTAAAAGCGTCTGTGCGAAACGCAGCCGGGTTTTAGCGTAAGCCGCGTGATCCGCTTGACGCATAAATTAATTTTGTGTATACTGTTATCGGTATATTATGATTTATTTGGTTGCGGAGGAGGCGGCGGAGAATGCGTTGCGGTAATTGCCGTAAAGAAATAGACGATACCTGTGGAGTTTGCCCGTTTTGCGGAGTTAAAATTTTAAATAATCAAGATATATTAATTTCTTCGGCCGGTTACAGAAACAGGATAATAAAGCGAACTTATTTTATATGCGTCCTATTTAACGCGGCGGTTTTTGTTTTGTATCTTTGCTTTATTTATCAACTGAATTTGGCGTACGCGGCTCTCGGCGCCGGAGTATCGAATATATTGATCGTCGTCGTTTTAGCGACGATGGGTTTGTCGCTGCTTGCGGGGGCGGTTAAAATTTATAGATCCAGATCCTATATCGAGGCGTTGCCCGACAGGCTCGAGGGGATAAATCATCTGCAGAACAGGCCGCCGTTCAGTAAGTTTGTTCTGCCGCTTGAATCCGTTGACAGAGTCGCGGCGGAGCCGGGATTTATATTGATCTACTCGGGCGGCGAATTATATAAATGTATGGTCGAACCCGGAACGGAAATTTTATTCAAGAAGATCATAACGGATAAGCAAGAGTACGTAAAATTATAGTTTAAGACGCAGTCGACGCGGATGGAAGAGGGGAGACGCCAATGTCCGGAAATAATAAAATAGACGGAGGACGAGAATTTGACTGGAACAAAACGTCCGAGGATTATGCAAAGTACAGGGATATTTATCCGAACGAGTTTTACAATATTCTTTTGAGCAGGGGTCTGTGCGCAGACGGGCGGCACGTTTTAGACGTCGGTACGGGAACAGGAGTACTGCCGAGAGCGCTCTATAGGTTCGGCGCGGATTTTACCGGTATCGATATATCAGAAAATCAGATAGAACAGGCTAAGAGGCTCGCCGCTGAAAACGGTATGGATATTGATTTTAAACGCGCTTCGGCCGAGAACACGGGTTTCGCCGACGCTTCGTTCGACGTTATTACCGCTTGTCAATGCTTCTTTTACTTCGATCACGACAGATTCGCCCGAGAGGCCGATAGGATGCTTAAAGACGGCGGAAAACTTGCGGTCCTATATATGGCGTGGCTCCCGTTTGAGGATAGGATAGCGGGTATGAGCGAGGAGCTGATATTAAAATATAATCCGTCGTGGAGCGGATGCGGCGAGACGCGCCGAGATATATCCATTCCCGAAGTTTATAACAGATATTTCGATTTGGAGGATACGGAAATACTCGACCTGCGTTTGCCATTTACAAGAGAGAGTTGGAACGGACGTATAAAGGCGTGCCGCGGAACCGGAGCTTCGCTGAGCGCGGAGGAGCTTAAGGCGTTTGAGAGGGAACATTTAAAGGAGCTTGAAGATAACGCCCCCGAGGAATTTGAGATCCTTCATTACGCCGCCGCGGCGATATTGAGGAAAAAGTAAATGCGGCAGAGTTAAAAATTGGCAGGCAAAATTATACGGCGCGCGGACTGATATTATCCGCGCGCCGCTTTAGCCGAGGCATGAACGCTGACAAAAACTATTATTGCTACGCTTTGTAATACGCTCTGACTTCGTACGGAGCGAGGCGAGCTCCGGGGGCTTCGTAGTTGCATAAAAGCAGCTCGCCGCCCGAGTCTATGTCGTAGTCCAATTCGTCCGAGGAGAGATTGCATATAACGTAGAGTTCTTCGTTTTCCAAAGCGCGCTTGTATACAAACAGCCGTTCGTCAGGCTCTTCCACCGGGATAAATTCGCCGTCGCTTATGACAGAATATTCCTTTCTCAGAGCGATCAGCTTCTTATAAAAATCCAAGATCGAATCTGGCGAGGCGCTTTCGAGTTCGGCGTTTATCGATCTATAGTTTTTCGCCGGGGATATCCAGGGCTCGCCGGTCGTGAATCCGGCGTTTTTGCCTCCGTTCCACTGCACCGGAGTTCTTCCGTTGTCTCTTGATTTGGCGGCGAGTATCTTTAGCGCTTCGCTCTCGGATACCCCGTTTGAAAGCATTATCTTATAATAATTAAGGCTCTCCACGTCTCTGTACTCGTCGATCGAGGTGAAACCTGCGTTGGTCATTCCGAATTCCTCGCCCTGGAAAATGTAAGGAGTTCCGCGCATCAGATGTATGACGGCGGCGAGAGCTTTGGCCGATTCCGCTCTGTATTTAACGTCGTCTCCGAACCGGCTGACCGCTCTCGGCTGATCGTGGTTGCACCAGAATACCGCGTTCCAACCTCCGCCGTCCTGCATACCGACCTGCCATGATACAAGCAGATCTTTTAGCTTTTTAAAATCCGGCTTCATAAGCGACCATTTGTTTCCGTTTGAATAATCGACTTTCAGGTGGTGGAAACTGAAACACATGGACAGTTCTTTCTCGGCCGGGTTGGAATATCTGATACAATTATCTATAGAGGTAGAGGACATCTCTCCGACCGTCAGCATATCGGAAATGCCGCTATCTTGCACAAGCTCTTTTAAAAATTCATGTATCCTGGGGCCGTCCGTATAGAACCTGCGCCCGTCGCCCTCGTAGTCGTCTTCGAACTTATCCGGTTTTGAGACCAGATTTATAACGTCGAATCTAAAGCCTTTTATCCCTTTATTTTTCCAAAACCTAAGGACGTCTTTAAGTTCCGCGCGAACTTCAGGATTGTTCCAGTTTAGATCCGCTTGAGTTACGTCGAATAGATGGAGGTACCATTTTTTGAGTTTAGGAACGTATTCCCATGCGCTGCCGCCAAACTTGGATTCCCAATTGGTGGGCGGGGAGTCGGGTTTACCGTCTATGAAGTAATAGTAATCCATATACTTTTTGTCGCCTGTCAGCGCTTTTTGGAACCACTCGTGTTCGGTAGAGGTGTGGTTAAACACCATATCGAGCATCAAGCCTATTCCGCGTTTGTCGGCTTCGGATATGAGCTTTTCCAGATCCTGCATGGAGCCGAAGACCGGGTCTATATTTCTGTAATCCGAAACGTCGTAGCCGTTATCGTTTAAAGGCGAGCGGAAGAAGGGGGTTATCCAGATATAATCGACGCCAATCTCTTTTATATAATCGAGCTTTTCGATTATACCTCCGAGATCGCCGATACCGTCGCCGTTGGAATCTTTAAATGATTTGATATATATTTGATATACGCATGATTTCGAGAAGTTAACCATAAAGATTTTCCTTTCACTATTTTAATTATAAATCAAAGGCAAGTCAAAGATCTTAAAAACGAAGTTGAAGTAAAGTATCGAGGTATGCTGACGTTAATGAAAGCGATGCGTTTTATTCGCATGATCAAAAGCTTTATATACTCCAAAACCTCGCGAGGTTCTTTGACTCGCCCGTTATACTGCGCGCCGGGCTTTCTTGAAACGGACGGACTAAGTCCTATCGGACCGGACGCGCGGTTTAACTATATTATTCGCATACGGCTACGACGGTTTCGCCGACGACCGCTTGCATACCGGTTTTTAGCTTGACGCCGTTGGTATTGCCTTCGCCGGCTACGACCATCATCGTAACGGTCGGATGTCCCGCCGCTTTGATCTTTTCGGGATCGAAGGTTATCAGTTTATCTCCGGCTTTTACCCTCTGACCGTCCTCTACGTGGCAGTCAAAACCGTCGCCGTGCATGCTTACGGTATCTAAGCCTATGTGGAACAAAAGTTCTACTCCGTTATCGAGCGTCATGCCGCAGGCGTGGAACGACCCCTGCATAACGTTGCAGATCTCGCCGTCCGCCGGGGCGGTTAAAACGTTGTTGGTAGGTTCTATAGCAAGCCCGTCGCCGAGGATTTTTTCCGCGAATACCTGATCCGGAACGTCTTCGATTTTTATAACGTTACCGGATAAAAACGCTCTGATCTCGCCTTCTTTATAATCCTTGACCGCCGCGGTAACCGCTCCGCCCGGAGTAGTCGCAACGACGGGAACGTCTCCGCCTTCTAAAGAACCGGTCGCGGCCAATTTTCTCTTTCCGACTATCAGCGTAAGTATAAACGGAATTACTATAGCGACCAGCATACATATAGCGAATACCGGTATATACTGCGGGAGTATAGACAGAATTCCCGGGAGACCGCCGACGCCGATAGCCGCCGCTCTGACGCCTGACGCTACCGATATGACCGCCGCGACCGCCGAGCCGACCATCGCGCAGATAAACGGGAACACGTACTTTAAGTTAACGCCGAACATCGCTGGTTCGGTAACTCCGAGATAACAGGAGATACAAGCGGGAATTGACACTTCCTTTGCCTTTGCGTCATTCTTCTGAAGAAATATCATTGCCAGAACCGCGCTACCCTGAGCTATGTTGGACAGAGCTATCATCGGCCAGAGATTGGTTCCGCCGAAATCGGAGATCAACTGCAGATCTATAGCGTTCGACATATGATGCAGGCCGGTTATAACAAGCGGCGCGTACAGGAAACCGAATACCGCGGCGAACAGCCAGTTAAACTTAGACGCAAGCCCCGCGTTAACAACGTTGGAAATCCAGCTGCCTATAGCCCAGCCGATAGGTCCGAGTACTGTGTGCGCGAGTATTACCGCGATAAGCAGAGAGAAGAACGGAACTACGATCATCGATATGACCGAAGGACAGATTTTCCGGAGCCCTTTCTCGAGATAGACGAGCGTGAACCCGGCGAGTATTGCCGGCAGCACCTGCGCCTGATAGCCTATCATTTTAACTTGCGCGAAACCGAAATCCCATACTGGTATGTCGGAGGCGGCGGTGGTAGCGACGTCGTAAGCGTTCAAAAGCTGCGGCGATACCAATGTTATACCGAGTACGATACCGAGCATTTGGGTAGTTCCCATTTTCTTGGTGATCGACCATACGATACCGACGGGCAGGAAGTGGAAGATAGCCTCGCCTATCAGCCACAGGAACGAATAGACCCCCGACCAGAACTGAGAAACCTCTATAAGGGTCTTCGTTCCGTCCTCGAGCATCTTGATTTCGCCGATAACGTTTCTAAAGCCGAGGATAAGACCGCCGACGATGATCGCAGGAATAAGAGGAGCTAATATCTCGGCAAGATTAGACATCGCCTTCTGGACGATATTTTGGTTCTGCTTGGCCGCCGCTTTGACCGCGTCCTTGGATACGCCGTCTATACCCGCGACCTCGGTAAAATCGTTATAATAACTGCTTACCGTGTTGCCGATTATTACTTGAAACTGCCCCGCCTGCGTAAACGTTCCCTTAACGGACGGCAGCTTTTCGATACCGGATACGTCGGCCTTTTTCGGGTCGTTTAATACAAAGCGCATTCTTGTCACGCAGTGCGACACGGCTCCGATATTCTCTTTTCCGCCAACGTACTCTAACAACTTTTTGCATTCATCGCTGTACTTTCCCATAAAAATTCTCCTTTTATATTTAAGTTATACGTATAAAGTTTTGCATAATTGGTTATATATACGTATTATTTTAACTAAAACAATTTTAACATGTACGTATATGGAGGTCAATAAAAAACTGAAAATTTAAATGTAAAAAATAAACTTCAATTTTTGTTAGTTATGCACAATGATTTACTGTTTATTGAAATATAGCCGTTCCGAAAAATAATAGTATGCTTTATGTCGGCGCGGCTTTACCGTCATTATTTTATGATTTCATAATTTTTGCCGTCGTATGCAATTATATTTGCTAAAAGGCTGAATAATTTTTAGGCTTTTTAGGCAATATTAAGTAATAAGGGTTTGCCCGGATTTAAGATTATAAAACTTTCATCTTGACAACCAACGAAAAGTTTTGTATACTGAATCTACTTGGTTAGCCATAGCTAACTCTGTACAAAATCGATAGAATTCGGAAACACAAATTAATCAGTAAAGAATTAAGCGAGTCGATCGTTTGATAAGAAGGCGATCGGTTCGCAAATTAAAATAAAAAATATAAATCAGGAGGAATTAAAAATGTCTATGATCAATAAAGAGGTTAGCGAGTTTTCCGTTCAAGCTTATCAGAACGACGAGTTTAAAACGGTTGCAAAGGCGGATATTTTGGGAAAGTGGAGCGTGTTCTGTTTCTATCCGGCAGATTTTACTTTTGTTTGCCCGACCGAGCTTGAGGATTTAGCTGATAAGTACGATGATTTTAAGGCCGAGAACTGCGAGATCTACTCGGTATCCTGCGATACGCATTTTGTTCATAAGGCGTGGCACGATACCTCGGACAGGATCAAAAAGCTACGGTATCCTATGCTCGCCGATCCGACGCACGCGCTTGCGAAGGATTTCGAGGTTTATATAGAGGAGAGCGGTCTTGCGGAGAGGGGCAGTTTTATTGTAAATCCAGAGGGCAAGATCGTATCTTACGAAGTAGTCGAAGGAAACGTCGGACGCAACGCCGAGGAACTGCTGCGCCGGGTGCGGGCGTGTAAATTCGTAGCGGAGCACGGCGGAGAAGTTTGCCCGGCTAAGTGGACTCCCGGGGCGGAAACGTTAAAGCCGAGTCTGGATCTGGTAGGACAGTTATAAGCTATGGAAAATGTGGATATAAACAAACTATACGACGTCGTTGTAGTCGGCGGAGGCCCCGCAGGCCTCACAGCCGCGCTGTATTTGGCGAGAGCGAGATACCGCGTTCTTGTGATAGAGAAGGAGAAGTTCGGCGGCCAGATAACGATCACCTCCGAGGTGGTAAACTATCCGGGTACGGGACTTGTCAGCGGAACTGAACTGACCGATACGATGAGAAAACAAGCGCAGATGTTTGGAAGCGAGTTTTTGCTTGCGGACGTCGATAAACTGGAGACCGATGGAGATGTCAAAACAGTCCATACCGACCGCGGCGACATAAAGTGCTTCGGTATTTTGATCGCGACCGGCGCTCGCCCGCGCTCGATCGGTTTTGAAGGAGAAGAGGAGTTCAAAGGGCGCGGCGTCGCGTACTGCGCGACATGCGACGGCGAATTTTTTACCGGGAAGAAGGTATTCGTTATCGGCGGAGGTTTTGCGGCGGCTGAAGAAAGCGTTTTTCTGACTAAATACGCGAGCGACGTGACTATTTTGATCAGAGAGGACGATTTTACCTGCGCGGCGTCGGTTGCGGAAAACGCAAGAAAGAACGAAAAAATAACCGTTATAACAAACGTAGAGGTGGAGTCGGTCTCCGGGGATTCGGAGATAAAAAAGATCAGATACAGGAATAATAAAACGGGCGAGATCACAGAATACGGCTCTGACGACGGGGAGTCGTTCGGAGTGTTCGTGTTTGCCGGGTACGAGCCTGCGTCCGATCTGCTCAAAGGAAAAGCCGAGATAGACAAGTACGGATATGTGATCGTCGACAGAAATCAGAAAACCAATATAGACGGGGTCTACGCCGCCGGAGACGTGTGCGTCAAAAATCTCAGACAGGTAGTTACAGCCGTCGGAGACGGGGCGTTGGCCGCGACCGAGCTCGAGAGGTACGCGGCCGAAATACAGAGAAAAACTGGGCTTAAGCCGCGGCAGCCGGTGACGAGGATAGATAAGGACGAGCCGGCGGACAAGAATGAAGAGGACGGCGGAGTCTTGTTCTCGGACGAGATAAAACAGCAGCTTATCGGCGTATTTTCCAAAATGGAGCGGCCGATATTGCTTAAAATGTATTTGGACGACAGACCGGTCTCAAATGAGCTTAAGCGCTATATGACTGAGATTGCGGCGCTCAGCGATAAGGTTGAGACGGAGATCGTCTCCGAGGGAGCTGAAAGCGGAGCGGGATCTCCATGCGTAAGGGTTTGCCTTGCGGACGGCACGGAGACCGGGCTTGCGTTTCACGGAGCGCCCGGCGGCCATGAGTTCACTTCCTTTGTGCTGGGACTGTATAACGCGGCCGGTCCCGGTCAGACTTTGGACGGCGAGACAAAGGACGAGATAGCTTCTATAGACAAAAAGACGGATATAAAGATAATTGTGTCGCTATCGTGTACGATGTGTCCCGAGCTTGTGACCGCCGCGCAGAGGATCGCGTCGTTGAATAAAAACGTTGTCGCCGAGGTCTACGACATAAATCACTTTCCCGATCTGAAGGATAAATACCGCGTGATGAGCGTGCCTTGTATGGCGATAAACAATACGAAAGTCAGCTTTGGCAAGAAGAATGTCAAGCAGATATTAGAGCTGATAAAGGGCGGGTAAACGGATATATAATTTTTCAATACGGCGCGGATGTGAAAAAGTCCGCGCTGTTTTCATTAGATAAAAGGTTTAACAGAAGCCGAGTTTCTTTACGATTTAAATTAATGTATATTTCAATATTCGAATTTATCGTTTAATCCGCGCGTCCTAGACAGGGTTGTATATTTGGAGACGAACTGCGCATTTGATTTTTGATTTAGCAGTACTTTGTTCGATCTGATCTATCAGCTTCAATCGACGGAGAATTTCAATAATTTGTACACATAGCATATTGATTTTTACTCTGTTTTAATATACAATTAATAATGCTTGCGCATATTCAATCGACTTAGTAATAAGAATATGCAAAACATTAATATTACGGGAGAAAATCAAGAATGAAAATTTCAACAAAAGGCAGATATGCTTTAAGGCTGATGCTTGATTTGGCTATGAATTCCGACGATCGGTGCGTATCGGTAAGCACTATTTCAAAGAGGCAGGGTATCTCGAATAAATATCTCGAACAGATAATTACAATCCTGAGCCGCGCCGGATACGTCGAAAGCATAAGAGGCGCCGGAGGCGGTTACAGACTCGCTAAGGATCCTTCCGAGTATACGGTCGGCGATATCCTTCGTCTCACCGAGGGCGATATATATCCCGTGGCGTGTCAGTGCGACGACGCGGAGACATGTCCCAGAAAGACGTACTGCGCGGCGTTATTTGTGTGGAACGAACTCAGCGACGCAATAAACGAGGTCGTAGATAAGTACACGTTGGCGGATCTGGTAAATAAACAGTACGAGCTTTTGGACGAGGACGAAGAAGCCGAAAGGCAGTAATTATAGATTAACGTAAAACAGCCTTGACATATCGGAGGAGAGACAGGAATGGGAAAGATCTTAGTTTTAGCTGAAAAACCTTCAGTCGGACGCGAGCTTGCGAGAGTTCTGGGCTGCAAGCGAAAAGGAGCGGGCTGTCTGAGAGGAGATAAGTACATAGTTACGTGGGCGCTCGGACATCTTGTGACCCTCGCCGACCCCGAAGCATACGACGATAAATATAAAACATGGAGCTTCGACACGCTGCCGATGCTTCCCGATAAAATGAAGCTGACGGTGATCCCGCAGACCTCTAAGCAGTATAATAACGTAAAAAAACTTCTGCGAAGCTCCGAGGTCGATTCTTTGATAATCGCTACCGACGCGGGGCGCGAGGGAGAACTTGTCGCCCGCTGGATAATTGCGAAGGCTGGATTTAAAAAGCCCATAAAAAGACTCTGGATATCGTCGCAGACGGATAAGGCTATACGCCAGGGTTTCGCCGCTTTAAAGGACGGGAGAGATTATTACAACCTGTATATGTCGGCTCAGGCGAGAGCGGAAGCCGATTGGCTCGTAGGACTTAACGTAACGCGCGCGCTGACATGTAAATTCAACGCTCAGCTCTCCGCCGGAAGAGTTCAAACTCCAACCCTGGCGCTTCTGATAGAGCGCGAAAACAGCATAAGGAATTTCAAGCCCAAAGAGTACTACACGATAAAAGCCGATCTGGGAAAGCTGTTCGCCATGTGGCGGGATAAGAATAAGAACAGCGCTACTTTCGACAGAGCAAAGGCGGAAAAAATCGCCGAGACGGTAAGAGGCGGAGCGTTTAAAGTTACGTCGATAAGAAATACCGAAAAGCAAACGCCCCCGCCGGCGCTTTACGATCTGACGGAGCTGCAAAGAGACGCGAATAAGCTGTACGGGTATTCGCCGAAGCAGACGCTTGGGATCATGCAGAGATTATACGAACACCATAAGGCGCTCACCTATCCGAGGACGGATTCGAGGTATCTGACCGACGACATAGTTCCAACTCTCGGCGAGAGGGTGAGAGCGGCTATGACCGGAGACAACCGTGAAGCGGCCAATGAGATACTTAGGAATAAATATAAGATAGCTAAGAGCTGCGTAAACAATTCCAAGGTCTCGGATCACCACGCGATAATCCCGACCGAGGAAAAAGTAAGCCCGATGACGCTGTCGAGCGAAGAAAAGCGGATATACGACCTTGTGGTAAAGCGGTTTTTGGCCTGCTTCTATCCAAGCTATAAGTACAAGCAGATTAAGGCCGAATTTGAATGTTGCGGCGAGACGTTTTTCGCTTCCGGACGGGAGGAGGTCGATCCGGGCTGGAAAAAGATATACTCAAACAGGGCGTTCGATACTGACGACGAGAATGAGAACGAACTTGATAATATAAATCCGGAGCAGAATATTCCCGCGCTCGGCTACAGCGATAAATTCATATGTAAGAACACGATCGTAAAGAGCGGGCGGACTAAGCCGCCGGCGCGGTATACCGAAGCGAGCTTGCTCTCCGCGATGGAGAATCCCGCCGCGTTCGTGAGCGATAAAAAGATGCGCGAATATCTCGGCGGGGGCTTGGGTACCCCGGCGACGCGCGCGGATATAATAGATAAATTATATTCGGCGTTCTATGTAGAAAAACAGGGAAACAGTATGGTTCCCACATCGAAAGGAGCGCAGCTTATCAGTCTCGTTCCGCAGGATCTGAAAGAACCCGTTATGACCGCTAAATGGGAGATGGAGCTTGAAAAGATAAGTAAGGGCAAGGCTGATAAAGAAAAGTTTATCTCAGAGATACGCCGTTACGCCGCGGATCTGGTGAAGACCGTAAAGAACAGTCAGGCCGAATACCGCCACGACAATATGACGCATAAGGTATGTCCCGAGTGCGGCAAGTTTTTGCTCGAGGTAAACGGCAAACGCGGAAAAATGCTCGTATGTCAGGACCGCGAATGCGGGTACAGGCAGAATATAAGCCTTAAAACGAACGTTCGCTGTCCCGAATGTCACAAAACGATGGAACTGTTCGGAGAGGGTGAAAAAAGGACTTATTACTGTAAATGCGGCTATCGCGAAAGATACGACGCGTACAAAAAGCGGATGAAGGCGATCCACGGCGGCGCCTCCAAGAACGAAGTCAGAAATTATCTTAAGAACCAGCAAAAGCACGAGGAAATAAACGACGCCTTCGCGGCGGCTTTCGCTAAGCTTGAAAAGAACGGAGATAAGTAAACGATTTTCGTACTTTATAAACCGCGTGATATAAATATTAGCTACGTTCAATTGAGCGGGACGCAACAATCGACCCGGCGCCGTTGGATGACGCCGGGTTTTATATCTATGATAAAAATCAAAACAAATTAAATTTTAAGCTTTTATAAGTCAATAAAAAACACTAACATCCCAATATAATTGAAAAGCGGCAGAAGCGCTTTCGATAATTTATAACGGAATAATATATAACGGGAGCAGAATTAAAGGTATAAGCTCCAGATATTGAAAGAGTCGGAGTTAATTCGGAGTTAATTATGTAAATTTAGCGCCTATAAATGCCGCGTCTCGATCTCATACGCGCAAATACGAAAAAACTCGTTCTTAGCGAACTTCTCCATAAACGGCGAATGCCCGCGTTTGTCCAGAAGGTACAGACGGTATTCTTTGCCGATTTCAGTAAGCGGTTTGGTTACGCCGCATATAGGATGCGGATCGTCGGAGCCTCGTATCTGACGGGCCCGGCGCTTAGCGTCCGAGAATCCGACCATTACGCGTATAAAATTCAACTTAGCTAAAAATCCTAAGCGCTCTCGCCCGCGCGTCCGTGAAGTTTCTTTTTTTGTTTTTTATATTCGCGGTATAGATTTTTTATATATGCGAACGTTTTCTCTTCGCCCTCGTCGCGCAGCATAATAAGCCAGCTTTCAAGAGTGGACGCGGTGTTCGGGTGTATAAACCTGTTGGTTGATTTTAAGTAATATTCGAGCGGGTATGCGTCGGTGTATTTATCGCCCTGGTAGATCTTGCTCGCCGACACTCGGTCGCAGAACATCTCTATCAGATAGTTTAGCGGCATTTCGACCGGCATAACCTTTTTATATTTGGGATTATAGTCGTTCCAGTATTCAAAGTGATGCTTGTTCCTGCCTTTATGGTGAAGCCACGCCGGAGAATAGCCGTATCTTTCTCTCTCGACCTCGTTGGGACTTCTAAATCCCTGATAGTTTTTAACTCCCGGCAGAAATTCGGTCGGACTGTATTTGGAGAGATCGTGCCTCAGCCCCTGCCAGAATATCCCCGCCTTGGCGCAATGCCGTATTACCAAATGCCTGTGATGCGTGATCGTCTTGAAATGACCCCAGAATGACCCCATATAATCAACCTCGTTATATTATAGTTATAATGCGTTATTAATATATTATATCATATTGCAAGAATCCTTTTCAATTAAAAATAGAATTTTAATTGTCAAAACTTTAACAAATTTGCAGGGTTTTAAGAGATATTTTTTATCGTTATCCGATATATTTTGACGTTTAGCGATATAAATTGACAAATGCGGATCAAACGGATATAATAGCGGAAAACGGATATACGGAAAAAGAAGCCGCGGGATTTAAGGTAATAAGCGAAAGAGGGCTCTGGACTTAAGCCGCGCGTCGGAGTGATGATATATAGAAGTAAAGGCGGGGTATAAATGAACAGAGAACAGTTGATACAGTTTGTACGTGATCAATACGGTTTAGATGAAGAATACCTATGGCTTAAATTTCCTAATTACGCCGTGTTCAGGCACAGAGAGAATAATAAATGGTTTGCGCTGATCATGGATGTTCCAAAAAACAAAATTGGCTTGGACGGAAATGAGATCATCGATATAGTCGATTTCAAATGCGATCCGTTACTTATAGGTTCGTTGATATGCGAAGATGGAATTTATCCCGCTTATCATATGAGCAAAGCGAGCTGGGTAACCGTCGCTTTGGACGGGAGCGCCGACGAGGAAAAGATAAAGCGGTTGCTCGACATGAGTTTTGAGATGACGGCCGCCAAGAAAGGCAAAAAGAAGAACGAGAGTTAAAACCAATAAGAGGCAAAGCGCGCTTAAAGAGCGAGGAGTAACGTCGAAAAATCACGGAGGGTAAAATGCTAGGGAATATAAGGTGGACGACAAGGAACTGAGCGCGTCGGTATTCGTTTCGTTTGCCGGCAGGATATGGCCGGGCGATTATGATACGGATAAAACGCGGGCCGCGTTATCGAAAACGCTGAATATAACCGCATACGACGGGGAAACGCTCGTCGGTTGTCTGAGGATCCTAACCGACGGTTATTATTTCGGAACGATCACCGAAGCGCTCGTACTGCCCGAATATCAAAAGAGGGGGATCGGCAGCGAACTTCTTTGCCTTGCGCGGGAGAATACGCCGACAATGCTGTATTTTGGCGCGCAGCCGGAAGCGGAGAAGTTTTACGAAAAGAACGGCTGTAAGGAGGGGCTTAAGGCCTACATAATAGATAAGGAGCGGGGAGAGGTATAATATGCAGGATAATCGGTACTTAATCGAGTTTTATAATAATTACGACGAAGACGCCAGACTTGGGCTTAGACATGGGTCGGTCGAATTTCTTACCACAATGCGGTATATAGAAAAATATATAAAAGAGGGAGACCGCGTACTGGAAATAGGCGCGGGGACCGGGCGGTATTCTCACGCGCTGGCGCGCCGGGGATACAATGTCGACGCGGTGGAATTGGTAGAGCATAACATAGAGGTCTTCCGAAAAAATACTATGCCGAATGAAAATATAAGCATAACTCAGGGAAACGCTTTGGATTTGTCTCGTTTTCCGGATAATAAATACGACGTTACGCTGCTTTTGGGACCGCTGTATCACCTGTATACCAAGGAAGACAAACTGCGGGCGCTGGGAGAGGCGATCCGCGTAACGAAAAAGGGCGGAGTGATTTTCGCCGCGTATGTTATATCCGACGGCTGTCTGCTGGACGAAGGCTTCAACCGGGGCTCGATAGACGTCGCCGGATATATAAAGGACGGCTTGCTGGATCCCGAGACTTTCGCCGCCAAATCCGAACCCAAAGACCTATTTGAGCTTGTGCGAAAAGAAGACGTCGACGATCTGATGTCAGAACTGCCCGCGACGCGTCTACACTATGTCGCGTCGGACGGCTGCGCCCGGTTTATGCGCGAATCAATCTATAATATGGACGACGAAACGTTTGAGATATATTTAAGGTATCATTTCGCCACCTGCGAACGCGGAGATCTGCTCGGCGTCACAAGCCATGCGCTGGATGTGTTTAGGAAGTAGGGGGCTGGATTAAAATAGAGATTAGCAAGCGGAGTAATATAATAAAGAATATTGCGAGGTGAACAAAATGAAGTTAAAAGTAGTTGGAAGCGGAGGAATGTTTCAAATTCCAAATCCTTTCTGTAAATGCCCGATCTGCGAAGAAGCCAGACTTAAAAGGGGTCGGTATGAAAGATTGGGACCGAGCCTATATATTGAAGATATAAAAATGCTGATCGATACGCCGGAGGACATTGGCGTTGCTTGCGACAGGCAGGGCGTTTCCGAGATAGAATATCTTTCTATATCGCATAAGGATCCGGATCATACGAGGGGGATGCGTATCGTCGAGCCTTTAGGCTATGATTGCATTAAAGATCAAGGAACTCCGATACAATTTATTGCATTACCCGAGGTTGTAGACGATATAAACGCATGGAACGGCGACGGTTTGTATTACTATGAAAGCGTTCTCAATTGCATCTCGATCAACAGAACGGACTATATTAAAGTTGGAGATATTGAAGTACGGCTTATAAATAACAAAACCCATCGCGGCAATATGACTTTTTATGTTATATCGGAAAAAGGCAGGAAGGTTATATATGCTTGCTGCGATGTAAAACCGTTTATTCATAACGAAGCGTATTTTGACGCGGATGTTTTAATAGTAGGTCTTGTATCCGACGACGGGATACTCAAAGACGGATCGCGGCTTGAGAACGCTCCGTTTAAAGACGACATGTTTACTATAGAGGAGATCATGGAGATCAAGCGCAAATACAGGATAAAGCGCGTTATCGTCACGCATATCGACGAGTATTGGGGAAAATCTTACGACCGATACCGAGATGTTGAGAAAACTTTAGATAACATTTCTTTTGCTTACGACGGTATGGAGATTATTTTATAGGAAGCGGGAGCGGAATTTAGAAGTTTCAAAATAATATTTAAATTAATTATGAAACTGCTTAAAACAACGGAGGAAGCGACATGCAAAATAAAAAACATTCGATACTATTCATCTGCCACGGCAACATATGCAGGAGCCCGATGGCGGAATTCGTGTTAAAACATCTCGTAAAACAAATGGGCGTCGAGGACGATTTTTATATCGCTTCGGCGGCGACGAGTTATGAGGAGATAGGAAACGATATACATAGGGGGACCCGAAAAAAGCTTAAAGAAGAGGGGATCCCGTTTGAGAAACGAGCGGCGGTCAGGGCTACCAAGCAGGATTACGACGATTACGATTATTTGATTGTGATGGATAGATATAACGTAAGTAATTTAAGCCGAATAGTCGGCGTCGATAAGGAAGGCAAGATAAAAATGCTGCTCGAGTTCGCGGGCGAGAACAGGGATATCGCGGATCCGTGGTATACCGGGAACTTCGACAAGACCTACGACGACGTGCTGCGCGGCTGCGAAGGTCTGCTCAGGTTCTTAGGATATTAGAAAGCGGGGACGCCGGGCTATATGTAAATATCATAATATAAACATAGCAAAAATCTGAGCGATTTTGTAAGACTTTGTTCTATATTGATATTGCGTCGTAGTTTAAGTCGTTATATAATAGTTACGGTTTAATCGACTAAACGCTGAATGGAGTGAATTTAATGGGCATATTCGACGGCTATCTGCTTGTCAGCGACATGGACGGCACTTTGTTTGACGACAATAAAGAGGTTTCCGCCGAAAATAAGACCGCTATAGAGCGTTTTATGGCGGGCGGCGGAAAGTTTACCGTGGCGACCGGAAGAATGAGGCTTGCGGTGGAACGCTATTTTAGCGAGATTACAATAAACGCTCCGGCGGTCATGCACAACGGCGCGCTCGTCTATGATTTTGAAAAGGATAAGGTCATATCCAAAAAATTTATCGAGCGGGATCGCAAAGAGACCTATAAGCGGATATATAACGACCGCCCAGATCTGGGTATAGAGGTGTATACCGCGGACGAGCATGTTTACGTGTACAGAAACAGCGTTCAGAGCGAGCGTTTTAAAAATAATATTTATCCCGTCAGCTATTCTATGCCGGAGAGCGTATGGGACGAGGACTGGCTTAAGATCTTGCTGCTCGGGGATAAGAAACTTCTCGACGACTTTGAGCCGATATTTAGAAGCAAGTATGATTCCGGATACGCGGTGAGAAGCGGCGAGGATTTTTTTGATATTATGGCGAACGGCGTTTCAAAGGGGATAGGCGTCGATAAGACTGCCGAATATCTTGGGATATCGCCGGATAAGGTCATAACCGTAGGCGATAATATGAACGATCTGTCGATGCTCGCGAACAGAAAACTGAGTTTCGCCGTAGCGAACGCCGAGGACGCGGCGAAGCGGGCGGCGGCTATGGAGGCTCCCGACAACAACAGCGCTCCGATCGCGTATATTATAAATAAGATCGAGCGCGATTTTATTTAACTAACGGAGACGAGTTATGGAAAAGTCGCAGAATAGTATAAACGGGCAGATGTCCGAGAATTTTATAACCGCGGTATTTCTTACGCTTTCCGGCGGATTCCAGGACGCGTATACATATTGTCTGCGCGGCGAGGTCTTCGCCAACGGACAAACCGGAAACATCGTTTTGATGAGTTCGTATCTGTTTAAGGGCGACTGGCTGAGCGCGTTGCGTTATTTTATCCCGATCTGCGCTTTTGCCGTCGGTATTTTCTTAGCCGAGACCGTAAGGCGGCGGTTTAAGTATTTAGAGACGCTGCATTGGCGGCAGATAATCTTGATCGCGGAGATTCTTTTGCTGTTTACGGTCGGTTTTATGCCGGTTAGCGTAAATAACCTTGCAAACGCCGTTGTCTCGCTGGTATGCGCGATGCAGGTGCAGACGTTCAGAAAGGTGGACGGCCGGGCGTATGCGAGTACGATGTGTATAGGGAACTTAAGGAGCGGCGTGGACGCGCTGTGCGCGTATCTGCACACCAAAGAGAGAGCGTCTTTGGACAGCGCGCTTGAATATTTCTTCGTGATATTCCTATTCGCTGTCGGCGCGGGGCTTGGAAGCGTGTTTACGGGCGCGCTTGGGCAATACGCTATAATTATCTCGTGCGCGCTCTTAATGATAAGTTTTTGCATTATGTTTATAAACGGCAGAGATGAAAAGGGAAAGCGGTGAGTGTACGCGTCTTTAAAAATAATATTAGACGAGGCGTGAGCGCTAATTAGAATTTTCAAGCCGATAGGATAAAGAGTTATTTGCATCCGGATTGTATATGGACGTTAAGATCGAACCGCCGCCGTATATGGCGGCGGCTTTAAAGTTATACGGGCTCGATTGCGCCGCACGCGATCTTTTCGCCGGACGCGCCGCTCGGCTGAGCGCGCATATCGTCCGGGTATGCGTGTACTATCACAGTCAGACCGATAATGTCGGATATTTTGAATCTGTCGGTTAGAACGCGCATATACGCGCGGCCGCCGTTTTCAAACAGCGGGGGCAGATCGCCCGCGTGGCGCGGGTGTTCGCAGCCGTTTGGATTATAATGCGTAAGCGCGTCCGCAAATTCGTCCGCGGCGTTTCCGGAGCAGCTTTTTCCGCTGTGTATATGGAGCGCGAACACGCCGTTTTCGCATTTCTTGCCGGAATGAGGCAGCCCGTGCAGGTCGGCTGTTACCATGACCCCGGCGTTTACCTGCTTAAAAGTTACTTCGCCTTTTATATTTGGGTATTTACTTGAACCTTTTATAGAGGCTTTGGCTTTTTGGAGTTTGTTTTTAAATAAAATCATTTAAGATACGACCTTTCTTAATTTTTAGCGCTTAGACAAGCTCCGTAATTAATATATGACGATGCGGAGGGGTTTGTTAAACCGTGAAATTTGACTGCGTAAAAATAAAAATAAAAAATTAAAAAACATGGAACTTTATTTTGACTTAAACGTCTAAGATGATGTAAGTAAAAAGCAAATGTTTTAAGTTTATACTGATTTTATTGCGGTATAGCTTAAACAAAACCGAAGAAATAACTTTTCGGAGCTTTATGTGTTATACATAAAACTAATAAAATTTATAACTGTTTAGGAGGATGGTTTAAAATGATGAAGAACACAAAGAAAGTTATCGCGTTGATTTCAGCAGCGGGCATGCTGTCGAGCGGGGCCGCGTTCGCCGCGGAGGATGTAAATAATCAGGATATTGCGGCAAACGACGTTTCGGCGACGGTAGAGGAGCAACCGCGCCTTAGTTATAACGGAGCTACTTTAAAAGGAGTCGAGGCTGTAGACGTAGACGGATATAAGTTCCTTCCGCTCAGAACCGTGGCCGAGGGGCTTGGATTCGAGGTAAATTGGGACGACGCAAGCCAGAGCGTCACGCTTCAAAGAGGAGCGGTCTCCGCAATGTTTGCGATCGGTTCGGACAGCTATTCATACCTTAAAACGGCTCCGGTAAGCCTTGGAGCGGCGCCGACTCTGGTAAACGGCGATACGACTTATGTGCCGGTTCAGTTTTTCAGCGACGTCGTAGGAGTTAAAGTCAACGCTAACGAAGACGGAACGTACGATGTAATCGATATGGCTGTTGTTACGGTTAAGTCTGTAAATACCGACGGCGAATACAAGAGCATGGTTGTAGACGACGGTATGAGAGGCGAAGTCATCGTTTACTTAGCGGACGATACCGTTATTACTAAAGACGACGGTACGGCGGCTTCGATAGAGGATATAACGCCTGAGACGACCGTAAAGGTTCAGTATTCCGAGGCGATGACGATGAGCATACCGCCGCAGACGACTGCGATAGCCGTAGAGATCCCGGCGATCGGAACAGAGACCGACGGAGAGCAGGAAGCGAGCGCCGTTAAAACGGTTACCGTAAATTCTTTGGTAGACGGAGAAAACTACAGCGGAGTTAACGTAACCGACCCCGACCTTGGCGAAGTGATAGTTCTGTTCGACGAGAATACCGCGTTCACTAAGAACGGCGAGGCGGCGAGCTCCGAGGACGTTGCAGAAGGATCGGTAATCGAAGTCGAGTATTCGCCCGCTATGACGGCGAGCATGCCGCCGCAGACGACTGCGGTAACGGTCAATATCGTAGACGGCGAGAGGGTTGACAGCGTAGAATTCAGCGGCGAGATAGTATCGGTTGACGAAAACAGAGTGACTATAAACGAAAGCGGCTCCGAGCTTGTTCTTAACATAAACGACGATACCGTTATAACAAGAGGTAACGACAAGAGAGTATATGGAATAGACGATCTGAGCGTAGGAATGAATATCACAGGTTCTCGCAGCGCGGCGACGACCAAAAGTATCCCCCCGCAGGCTTCGGCTCTGACGATAGAGATTCCCGTAACAGAGGATGAAAACGCAGAAACAGCGGCGGACGTAGCTTTTGAAGGCGAGATCGTATCTATAGAAGAGGATCGCGTTTTGATCAGGGAAGCCGACGGAAACGAGGTTAGGCTCATAGTTTCGGACGAGACCCAGATCACAAAGGGTAACGACAAGAGAATATATAAGATCGACGATCTAAGCGTCGGTATGAAGATAACCGGTACTCACAGCGCGGCTATGACGTTTAGCATACCGCCTCAGACCGCGGCTGTCACAATCGAGATAGCGGAATAATATTGCCCAATAAAAACCTTCATAAAACATATAAGACTGTTAGGACGGCGCGGCTTGATCCGCGCCGTTCGATTATTTTGCGGGTTTGTAGACTTTAGAGAAAGTTTTACGTTTTTACAGATCGCGGTCGACGGAGATTTCAGAGCGAGTCGCGGCGCGCGGGAGAATAAAAACAGGACGACGCTTAGACGTTTGAATAGAAATAACGGACAGTTTAAAGTTAAGCAAGATCTTCGAGCTCCTGACGGAGTTTGCGGCGAAGTAAAAGAACTGGGAATGTCAAAGCTCATTTGGTTTCGGACGATAAGTCCGAGCGGCGCCCCTTTTATTATAATTTTATATTTCAAGGGTTGACAACGCTCGCTGTTTCTGTTATAATGTTACAGAAATGTTACAAAACATTTCAAAACCATTACAAAGAAGGCGAGTCCGATGGAAAATTTAGAGAAATTAGACGATCTTTTGGAAAAAACGATATCCGAATCCGAGAGCGAAAACTTAAATGCTGAGCAAGTCGAAGCCGAATCGGATAAAATTCGTTCGATCACATTAATAATGATTGATAGAATCGAAAAAGATCTTTCAGAAATGATCGCCGATTCAGAGCGTTCGTCCGGTATAGCGTTTGGCGACGCGGCGGAGACAATAGACGTTTCGGATACGCGCGAGCCTTCCTCTGCGGACATTGAGATTCCGATCGATCGTATTGACAACAGAGCCGCTGAGATCGAGGCGGAAAGTTTAAGGCATAGCTACAGAACGATCGAGATAATATCGTCGCTGAGCGAAGATATGGCGGATTACGAAGGATCGGGCGACGGTCTACCCGCTAAAAACAGCGATTTGCCGCCTATTGAGGACAGCGTAAGACTTATAAGAATAAAAAACTGATTTAATTGGCGCTTATTCTATTAATCAATTAAAAAATTAATTGATTTAATATATTTGATTTAATATTTTTAGGGCTGAGGGATCGCCTTGACGCGAGCATGATATGCGTCAAGGCGGTTTCTCTTTTTATAAAATATAGAGTTGACCGGCTCTAAGACGCGCGATTTAAAATACGGTTGACAAAGATCGTGGTTTCGTGATATTTTAAATAGGCTTTGCTTGCAGCATGAGCTTGGACTGAATATAAGCGAGGCGATAGATTGCAGAAATAAATATGGGACGGAGGAATAAGCATGAACGATTATTTAATAAAGCGGCCGGTTTCAAAGGTGTTTTTTCATTATTTGATCCCGGCTATCTGCGCGACAATGGTAACGTCGATCTATGTGCTTGCGGATACGATAATAATAGGTAAGTTTCTTGGGAGTACGGCTATGGCCGCGCTCAATATCGTTCTGCCGGTGTTTAACGCGTTCTTTGGCATCGGGCTTTTATTCGGCGTCGGCGGATCGGTTTTGATGTCCGTTTTCAGGGGCGGAGGCGACTTTGAAAACGCTAATAGGTATTTTACGGCGGCTCTTATTCTAAACATAGCGGTCTGTATACTGCTATTGATATTCTCGGTCGTGTTTATGGAGGATATAGCCGTATTTTTAGGGGCTACCGAGGAGACGAAGCCGTATATCATGGATTATCTTCCATACATCGTGTGGGGTATAGGCGCGTTTTTCATGTCCTCGTTCCTGCAGACGTTCGTGCGCAACGACGGAGCGCCGAGACTGGCTATGGCGGCAGTGATAGCGGGCGGAGTGACCAATATAATACTCGACATAGTTTTTGTGTCTCCGCTTGGAATGGGGATGTCCGGAGCCGCGCTGGCCACGGTCATAGGCACTAGTCTTACCGTCTTGATACTTATCGCTCATTTTTTTACTAAGAAAAACGGATTGAGATTAAACTTTAAAGGGATAAAGCCGGCGCATCTTAAGAATATAACAGTAAGCGGATTTGCGAGTTTTTTAATAGAGATAACCGAAGGGATAGTGATATTAATATTCAACGCCCAGCTTCTAAAATATATCGGCAACGTGGGAGTTACGGTATACGGCATAATCTCTAACACGGTGATCGTCGTCATGTGTCTTACTAAAGGAGTAAGCCAGGCGGCGCAGCCGGTTATCTCCAATAATTACGGAGCCGGGCTTATCGACCGCGCCAAAAAGGCGCAGAGCTTAGCCGTAAAGACCGCTGCGATCATCTGCGGCGCGGTTTCGCTGATAGGATTGATAGCGCCGAATTTGTTTACATGTATCTTCTTAAATCCGGACGCACAGATATTGTCTATGGCGCCGACCGCGATACGGATATACTTTGTAAGCATGATCTTTCTTGGAATAAACATGGTTTATATCAGCTATTTCCAGTCGGTTATAAGCCCGGGAAAGTCGCTGCTCATATGTATGGCGAGAGGATTTGTTTTAAGCGTGCTTTTCGTCGAAATACTGCCGCTGTTTATGGGCGAGTTGGGCATATGGCTCGCTATGCCGCTTACGGAAATTATCACTTCGGTTATAATAGTGTTTCTGGTTCGCGGGGAAAAGCTTTCATACGCGGAGCCGAAAGAGCGTTTGGAAGACGATTAGCGCTATCTTTTCGGTTAAAACGCTGAAGATGTAAAAGTAAGACGTTTGTAAAATTTTGGCGTGGAATTTATAGTTTTGATTAAATACAAACGGCGTATAATAGAATTTTGTAGTATTTTGTTAAGAATGATCAAAGCTGCGTAAAATTCTTTTGTGAATTTTCTTTGATTTCCACCAAACAAAATACTTGTATAAAAATAATTGTAATGATATACTTGTATTATGTCAAACAACGGCTGTTTTTAAAGGAAAACGAAAGATTTAATAAGCTAAACAGTCAAATTTTATCCGACCGGAGAAGAGGGAATATAACCTGAAAGTTCCTTTCACGTTAGCCTCCGGCAGGATTAGAGCGCCAGCGCGAAATTTTCCTCTCATAATATGCTCGGAAACGCGCATGGGCGTATAATAATCTCTTATCATTTCTTGCCCTGCGGATAAGAGAACTTTCATACCTATTTGCGCCGACGCAGGGCGGCGGAATGGAGATTAACGTGAAAGTACCTTTCACGTTAGCCTCCGGCAGGATTAGATTGCCCGCGCGAAATTTTCCTCGCATATGCTCGGAAACGCGCATGGGCGTATAATAATCTCTTATCATTCCTTGCCCTGCGGATAAGAGAACTTTCATACCTATTTGCGCCGACGCAGGGCGGCGGAATGGAGATTATTATGAATTATACTATGCTGACCGATTTCTATGAGATCACGATGTCTAACGGGTATTATAAATGTGGAATGGGCGATAAGATAGCGTATTTTGATATGTATTTCAGAAAGGCGCCCGACGAAGCCGGATACGCGATAATGGCGGGCGTGGAGCAACTCATAGACTATTTGAAGAACCTTAAGTTCGAGGACGAGGATATAGAATATCTCCGCTCGAAGAATATGTTTGACGAGGAATTTCTCGAGTATTTAAAGAATTTTAAGTTTGAATGCGACGTGTGGGCTATTCCGGAGGGAACTCCTATATTCCCAAACGAGCCTCTCGTTACCGTAAGAGGTCCTATAATGCAGGCTCAGTTTGTAGAGACGATGATCCTGCTCACGATAAATCATCAGAGCTTGATCGCAACGAAGAGCAACAGAATTGTTCGGGCCGCGAGGGGAATCCCCGTTATGGAATTCGGCTCAAGGCGAGCTCAGGGCTACGACGGGGCCATTTACGGAGCGCGCGCAGCTTATATCGGCGGCGTCGTCGGCACCGCCTGCACGATAGCGGATCAGATGTTCGGCGTGCCCGCGCTCGGTACTATGGCGCACAGCTGGGTTCAGTCGTTCGACAGCGAATACGAAGCTTTTAAAGCGTACGCCGAGCGATACCCCGAGGGATGCACTCTTTTGGTCGATACCTATAACGTCTTAAAAAGCGGTATCCCCAACGCTATAAGAGTGTTTAACGAGGTATTAAAGCCGAAGGGCATAACTAACTGCGGCGTAAGGATAGACAGCGGCGATATAACATATCTTACCAATAAAGCCAGACAGATGCTGGACACGGCCGGCTGGCAGAGCGCTAAGATAGTCGTTTCAAACTCGCTCGACGAGTATATAATAAGAGATATCCTCCTTCAGGGGGCTAAGATAGATTCTTTTGGAGTAGGCGAAAGACTTATAACTTCAAAGTCGGAGCCTGTTTTCGGCGGCGTGTATAAGATGGTGGCGATCGAGGACGACGGTGAGCTTATACCCAAGATAAAGATCAGCGAGAACGTTCAGAAGATAACCACGCCGTATTTTAAAAACGTAGTCAGACTCTATTCAAACGAGACCGGCAAGGCTATAGCCGACGTGCTCACGACTTACGACGAGGAGATAGACGACACGAAGCCGTACGAGATATTCGATCCGCAGAATACCTGGAAGAGGAAGGTAGTTACCGATTTCAAGGCGGTCAAGCTCCAGGTTCCAATTTTCAAACATGGGGAGTGCGTATATAAATCGCCGAGTCTTGAGGAGATCAGAAAACACTGCTTAAGCGAGCTGGATACGATCTGGGACGAGGTGAAGCGTTTCGAGAATCCTCACGAATACTATGTGGATCTGTCGCAAAAGCTGTGGGATATAAGATACGAGCTTTTAAAATCATATAACGCATAAGGGTATTAAGCGGCGCCGGACGCGGCGGCTAAAAAAAGCGCGGCATAAAATTTTCGGATAGCTTATCCATATGCGCGGCGGTTAAAAAGCGCGGGATGGTTTTTGAAAGTTAAATTTGCTGCGAAATAATATACCTATAATTAGTTTTAATGTATTGTATAAAGGCGCCGTGTTTCTGTTATTCAAGCCGCGGACGAGCTTATCGTATGCGACGCGGCGGGAAATGAAACGCTCGTCTAAAGACGCGTTTTAGCGGAAGATGTTCTTCGCGCGCGTCAGATATATATTTTATTATTTAAGAAAGGTAGTAAAAAAATGCAACAAAATTCTATTCATTCCTATAACATGGGACGTCTCGGCGTAATTGCGATGAGGGGCTGCGAGGAGATCGGCGAGAAAGTCAATATGTATCTAAAGCAGTTCAACGCGGATCTGGACAACGGTTCGCACGATTATATGATATCTGTCGACGCGATACGTTTTGGAACAGGCGAGGCGAAAGTGGTATTGCAGAACACGGTAAGATCGCACGACATATACATAATCGTCGATCCGTTCAATTACGGCGTGACCTATAAAATGTACGGAATGGATCATCCTATGAGTCCGGACGACCACTATCAGGACCTGAAGAGGGTCATATCCGCTCTCGGCGGAAAGGCTAAAAGGATAACGGTCATAATGCCCATGCTCTACGAGGGCAGACAGCACAAGCGCACGTCGAGAGAGTCTTTAGACTGCGCAATGATGCTCCAGGAGCTCAGCAATATGGGCGTAGACAATATCTTGACGTTCGACGCGCACGATTCGCGTGTTCAGAATGCTATTCCGCAGAAAGGGTTTGAAAACGTCAGACCTACTTATCAGATGATAAAGGCCTGCCTCAGATTCGATCCCGATATAATTTTGAATACGAACAACACGCTGATAGTTTCGCCGGACGAGGGAGCGATGGGACGTTGTATGTACTATTCGTCAGTGCTTGGAATGGATCTTGGAACGTTCTATAAAAGAAGGGATTATTCCCGGGTCGTAAACGGTAAGAACCCGATCATAGCTCACGAGTTTTTGGGTTCGGATATAAGCGGAAAGAACGTAATAGTCGTAGACGATATGATCGCGTCCGGAGATTCCATGCTCGACGTATCAAGAGAGCTTAAGAAGAGGAGCGCGAACAGAGTTATCGTTTTCTCGGCGTTTGGATTGTTTACCGAAGGCGTCGATAAGTTTAACAAAGCTTACGACGAGGGATTGATAGACGCGGTGTTTACTACCAATCTGGTCTACAGAAGGCCAGAGCTTAAAGACTGCGCTTGGTATCACGAGGTCGATATGTCGAAATTCATTGCGCTTATAATAAATCAGATAGGCCACGACAGATCGATAAGCGAACTGCTCACGCCTATGAAGAGGATCGAGCGCATACTTGAAAAATACAGAAATCACACTCAGGCGGTTGAAAATTAGTATGCAGATTGAGTCGGATCAGAACAACAATAAGAATAATAACAAGTATATAAGCCATGAAGAGATGGAGCGGCAGAGGGAGTTTATAGAAAAGATCAGACTCCGCCTTGAAGCAAACCGCGAAAACATCGTCTCGGATCAAGCCGGCGCGAAGCCTAAGGCGTTTGTGGAGACGTACGGCTGCCAGCAGAATGAGAGCGATTCCGAGAAGATAAAGGGAATGCTCTGGGATATGGGCTATGATTTTTGCGATAAGCCGGACGGCGCGGATCTGGTTCTCTATAATACCTGCGCGGTAAGGGAGAACGCCGAGCTCAGAGTTTTTGGAAATATCGGGGCGCTTAAGCACAAAAAACGCAAAAATCCGAATATGATAATCTGCGTTTGCGGCTGTATGATGCAACAGGAGCATATAGCGAACACGATCAAGCAAAAGTATAAGCATGTCGATCTCGTGTTCGGCACGCACGCGCTCTATCGGTTCCCGGAGCTTTTATACGAAGTCATGAAGAACGAGCGCGTCTTCGATACAAAAAACGAGGACGGCTCGATATTCGAGGAGATCAGCTTCAAACGCGAGAAGCCGCCGCTCGCCAAGATTCCTATCATGTATGGCTGCAATAATTTCTGCACATATTGTATAGTGCCGTACGTAAGGGGAAGAGAGCGCAGCAGAAGCGCCGAGAACATCATGAAAGACGTGCGGGAGGTCGCCGAGGCGGGATACAAGGAGGTCATGCTGCTCGGACAAAACGTAAATTCATACGCGTTGGATTTGCTTAAGGACGAGCGCGGAGACGAGACCGTTTTAAGCTTTCCGCAGCTGCTCCGCGAGGTCTGCAAGATCGACGGAATAGAGCGGGTCAGGTTTATGACGAGTCATCCTAAGGACATATCGGACGAACTGATCGACGCGATAGCCGAGGAGCCTAAGATATGCAACCAGCTTCATCTCCCGGTCCAGTGCGGTTCGGACAGGGTATTGAAGCTGATGAATAGAAGATATACTACTGAAAAATATCTGGAGATCATAAAAAAGGTCAAAGAGAGGATCCCGGATATAACACTGACGACCGATATAATAGTCGGTTTCCCCGGCGAGACTAACGAGGATTTTGAGAGAACGCTGGATATTTTAAAAGAGGTAGAATACGATACGATCTTCTCTTTTATATATTCAAAGCGGGTCGGAACGCCGGCGGCGAGTATGCCGCAAAGTCTTACCGACGAGGAGATACACGCCAACTTCGACCGAATGCTCGCCGTCCAGAACGAGATATCCAAGCGTAAGAACGAGGCTCGTCTCGGAAGAGTCGAGAAAGTTCTTGTAGAGGGCGTAAGCAAGACCGATCCGAATACGCTGACCGGCAGAAACGAGGGCGGCAAGGTGGTCAACTTTGCCGGAGATAAGTCGCTCATATGCGAATTTGTAGACGTAAAGATAACCAAAGCCCAAACATGGTCGTTGTTTGGGGAAATAGTAAAATAAATAATATAGCGAGGAGAATATAGAAAATGGCAGAGATAAATACGGAAGTTACGACGAGCGCCGTCGTATTTGAAAAGGCGAGAGAGCTTGGAAAGGCGATAGAAAACTGCGACATAAAGCAGAGAAACGTGGAGGCGAGCAATAAGCTTCTAAAGGACGCGGAGGCTACCGAGCTGATCAACAACTATAATATCAAGCGCGAACAGAAGATGAAGGAGTTCGAGGGCAAGCAGCCGACGCCGGAGGAGGCGCAGGCGGCTAACGATTATCTTCAGAAGGAGTTTGAGAAGATAGTCGGGAACGCGGTGATAAAGGAATATTTGGAAGCCGCGCAGGCGTATGAGACTATGCTCGCGCAGATGGACAGCATATTAAAGCATTTTATAGTCGGAGAACAGGAGAGCGATTGCACCGGTTCCTGTTCCACCTGCGGCGGATGTCACTAAACGCCGAAGGCGCCAAGGCGCGATTAGCCGCGTAAATCGGATATTTTCAGTATATCGAGCGCGGGCGCGAGGGGCGCCGAGAGGAATTTTAACCTATTGTAAAACGAAAGGAAGCGGTAGGATGCCGGCTGATAAAAAAGCTGTTACTCCAATGATGAAACAGTATTTTGAAGTAAAAAATAAATATGAGGACTGTATTTTGATGTACAGGCTGGGCGATTTTTATGAGATGTTTTATGACGACGCTCTTGTTGCGTCTAAAATACTCGATATCACGCTGACCGGCAGAAACTGCGGACAAGAGGAACGCGCGCCAATGTGCGGTGTTCCTTTTCATTCTGTTGAGAGCTATATCGTCAAGCTGGTAAACGCCGGACTTAACGTGGCGATCTGCGAGCAGACCGAGGATCCGGCCAAAGCGAAGGGTATAGTCGGAAGAGAGGTCGTACGCGTGGTCACGCCCGGAACAGTTATGAGTTCTGTGGGACTCGACGATAAGAAGAACAATTATCTCTGTTCGGTAGCGGTCGGATATTACGGAGCGGGTATCGCGTTCGTAGATATTACGACCGGAGAATGCTGCGCCGACGAGTTTACTTTGCCGTATAAGGAACCGGGCGAGCGGGGCGAAAATACAGAGACGGATAAAGTTAGATCCAAGCGGTATGCGAAGAACAGAGCCGAGATAAACAGGTTCATTCTAAACAGGATGTCGCTCTACGCGCCGAAGGAAGTTATCATGAACAGCATGGCGTATGAGGACGGAGGCTTGGTCGACGACATTAAGCATAAGTATAACAGCTGCGTCAGAAATTTCTATGAATGGGCGTTCTCCGCCGAAGAGGCGGCTAAAAATACAGAGGAACAATTCGGTTCGCTCGAAAAGCTCGGTATAACTTCAAAGAGGTTCTGCTTATCCGCGGTAGGCGCCGCGCTCGAGTACCTTAAGCAGACTCAGAAAATGGAGCTCAGCAACCTGACGACGCTCAATATAAACAGCGAGAACGATACGCTTGAGATAGACATGTACAGCATGCGAAATCTTGAGCTGATGGAAACGCTCAGAGACCGCTCGGAAAAGGGGAGCTTGTTTAATATTCTCAACAAGACAAAGACCTCGATGGGCGCGAGAACTCTAAGACGAATGATAGCCGAGCCGCTGAAGAACTGCGCGATGATACAAAACAGGCATTTGGCGGTCGATGAAATGGTAAAAAAACCTATCCTCAGAGAGGAGATACGCGAAGCCTTAAAGGGCGTCGGCGATATCGAGAGAGTTATTTCCAAGATAGCTTTTAAGTCGGCGAATTGTCAGGATCTTTTGAGCCTTAAAAACTCGTTTGAACGCCTTCCGGAGATAAGCGAAGCGCTCGGGCAGTGCGGCGCCAAGCTTCTGCAGGAGCGGTATAGTGAGTTCGACGAACTTAAGGATATGTACGAGCTGATATCGACGTATATAAGCGACGAAGCCCCGGTTTCTCTGAGAATGGGGAATATGATAAAAAAGGGCGCCAGCGAAGAGTTGGACAGGCTCAAGAGCATATCGGTCGATGGTAAACAATGGCTTAACGCTCTGGTCGAGCAGGAGAAGGAAAAGACCGGGATAAAAAATATGAAACTGGGCTACAACAAGGTGTTCGGCTATTATATTGAAGTCAGGAATCTTAGTACGGACAAGGTTCCGGATTACTTTATCAGGAAACAGACCCTTGTAAACGCGGAGAGATACATAACGCCTGAGATAAAGAAGCTCGAAGAAGAGATATTGAACGCTGAGACGTCGATCGCCGATATGGAATACAATATGTTCTGCGAGATAAGAGACAAGGTAGCCTCGAACTACGCGCGAGTCAAGAAGACGGCTGAGATAGTAGCGTTTGTGGACGTGATATGTTCTTTTGCATATACGGCCGAGCAGAATTCGTATGTGATGCCGAACGTGAATATGGGCGATAAGATAATCATCAAGGACGGCAGACACCCGGTCGTCGAGAAACTTAATAAGGAGACGCTGTTTATCCCCAACGACGTTACGCTTAACAATAAGTCCGATCAGATAGCTATAATAACCGGCCCGAATATGGCGGGTAAGTCTACGTATATGAGAGCGTGCGCGGTGATAGTGATCATGGCGCAGATGGGGAGCTTCGTTCCGGCGTCGTATGCGGAGATCGGAATCGTCGATAAGATATTCACGAGAGTGGGCGCATCCGACGATCTGGCGTCGGGAGACAGCACCTTTATGGTGGAGATGAAAGAGGTCGCGTATATCTTAGACAACGCGACCCGAAACAGTCTTATAATACTGGACGAGATCGGACGCGGCACGAGCACCTACGACGGACTAAGCATCGCATGGGCGGTCGTAGAGTATATTGCGGACGTAAAAAAGTGCGGCGCAAAAACGATGTTCGCGACCCATTACCACGAGCTTACCATACTTGAGGATAAGATAAGCAACGTTAAGAACTACTGTATAGCCGTGAAGAAAAACGGCGATAAGATCACCTTCCTCAGAAAGATAGTGAGGGGCGGAGCGGACGAGAGCTACGGCGTCGAAGTCGCGGCGCTCGCCGGAGTAAAGAAGAGCGTGATACGCCGCGCCAAGGAGATAGCGGCGGAGCTTGAGAGCCGCGGGCAGAAGACGGTAGACGTGAAAGATATTAACGTCGGCTCGAGCGACAGGGGCGGAAAGGATCAGCTGAACTTTTTGTCGATGGAGTCGGAGAATAGTATTATCTCCGAGATAAAGAGCTTGGATCTAAATACCATGAGTCCGGTAGAGGCGCTGACAAAGCTGTTCGACCTGCAGGCGAAAGCGAATAACGGTTAGATACGAGAAACGGTTTGACCTATTAAATGTTATTAAATCAGCTCGCGGCGAGAACGATCGATCCTCGCGCGGGCGGAAAGGTTACGGTGTTGATATGACAGAGGCTAATGAAAGCAAGAGACCGGATACAGAGATCAGAGTTTTGCCGCCCGAGCTTGCAGATAAAATAGCCGCCGGCGAGGTCGCGGAAAGACCGGCGTCAGTCGTCAAGGAATTGGTTGAGAACGCGATCGACGCCGGAGCCGACAGTATAACGGTAGAGATAAAAAACGGCGGAGTCACGTATATCCGGGTCGCTGACAACGGTTCGGGCATACCGCCGGAATACGTAGAAACCGCTTTTTTGCGCCATGCGACCAGCAAACTGCATTCTATAGACGAGCTGTACAGGATAGGCACTATGGGATTTAGAGGCGAGGCGCTCTCGAGTATAGCCGCAGTCTCGAAGGTTGAGGTGATAACCAAGACGGAGGGTTCGGACGAAGGCGTCTATTACTGCGTCGATCACGGTAAGGTCATGCCGAAAGAGGACATAGCCTGCTCCAAGGGTACGACTATGCTGGTGGGCGGTTTGTTTGAAAACGTTCCAGCGCGTATGAAGTTCTTGAAAAAGGATTCGACCGAAGCGGGATATGTGTCCGATCTGATGAACAGGATCGCGCTGTCCAAGCCGGAGATATCCTTTAAGTATATATCAGACGGAAAAGAGATATTTACGACGAGCGGCGACGGCGAGCTTAGAAACGCGATACTCAATATCTACGGTTTAGACCACGCCAAGGCCGTGATCCCGGTCGAATACTTAGAAGACGGGATAGAGGTTAAAGGCGTTGTCGGAAAGCCCGAAATATCCAGAGGAAACAGGGCGAGACAGACGCTGTTTGTAAACGGCAGATATATAAAGAGCCACGTCGTGGGCAAGGTCGTAGAGGAAGCGTACAGAAATAATATCATGGTTGGAAGATTCCCGTTTTTCGTACTCGATATAAGGCTTCCGCTTGAGCTTGTGGACGTAAACGTTCACCCGGCTAAGACCGAAGTGAAATTTGCGAACGAAAAAAAGGTCTACGACGTAACCTACCGCGCCGTGAGAAACGCTTTATATAACACCGAGCAAAACGACGGCGCCGGCGCGAAGACTGCGGACGATAAACCGGCTCAAGCGGGCGGCGTTAAGCCGCGGATATTTGCGGAGCGGACGGCGTCGCCGAACGTAATTACGACTAAGCCTGCGGACGTAGATGATAACAAAAAATTGTCTCCGCAAATAGTGAGAGATTATCTTGAGTATACAAAGCCGATCGTTTCAGTCGAAAACAATGATATAATCGAATCGAGCGGAGATATTGGGCGCGCAGAGCCGGAGATTTCAAAGACAGCGGCGCCGGGCGCGGGAGACGTTTTTGAAAGCGGAGCGAGGTCGGACGTAAATTATATAAACGATTACGATCCGAATAAGGAGTACCGGCAGGATAGAATGGATATCCCGCTGAGCGGGGGCGAGGAGCGCGGCGAAAATGTCGGGCGCGACGTCTCGTTTAGGATCGCGGGTCAGATATTCGACACGTATATACTTGTCGAGAGCGGCGATAATTTCTATATTATAGACCAGCATGCGGCGCACGAGAGGTTTAGGTTCGAAAGGCTGAAAAAGGACTATCTGAGCGGCGAGCGAATGTCGCAGGTTCTGATGAGTCCGGTTGTCGTAAATCTTACGCCGATCGAGTTCGACGCAGTTATCAAGAATTTGAAACAGTTTGAAAAATTCGGATTTAACATCGAGGAGTTCGGCGGAAATTCGGCGATCGTAAGAGAAACGCCGATAATAGCCGACGAGAAGACGATAGAGTCGCTCGTTATAGAGCTTGCCGACGCGTTTTCTCAAAATATCAGACGGCCTATAGCCGATTTTGAGGAAAAGGCGCTCGATATGATCTCGTGTAAGTACGCGATAAAGGCAAATAAAAAACTTTCGGAACTTGAGATGACGGACTTAGTCGAAAAAGTGTTCGCGCTTGAAAAGGACGGTATAAAAACCTGCCCGCACGGACGTCCGATCAAAATTGAGTATTCCAAGAAGGATATAGAGAAGCTGTTTAAGAGAATAGTATAGTTTTTGATAAAAATAAAGGACGCTGATTATGAAGGAAAAGATATACGCGGTCGTTGGTCCGACCGCTTCGGGAAAGACCGAATACGCGATAGAACTCGCTGAAAAATTAGACGGCGAGATCGTCTCCTGCGACTCGATGCAGATATATAAATATATGGATATCGGAACGGCCAAGCCTACGCCGGAGGAGCGGCGCAGGATAAAACATCATATGATAGACATAGTTTCGCCGTCTTGCAATTACAGCGTCGCCGACTACGTAAAAGACGCTTCGCTGTGTTTGGAAGATATAATTTCAAGGGGCAAGACGCCGATACTCTGCGGCGGGACCGGACTCTATGTCGACAGCTTGCTGGGAAACATCAAGTTTGAGGAAAGCGAGCGGGACGACGAGCTCAGACGGGAGCTGTTCGAGAAAGCCGAGCGGGACGGAGGCGAGTCGGTTTATGATATGCTTAAAGAAATAGATCCCGAGTCCGCCGAAAGGATACATCCGAATAACATAAAACGGGTCGTGCGAGCGATTGAGATATATAAAACAACGGGCAAGACTAAGACTCAGCTCGATAAGGAGTCTATAAGAGAATCCAAATACGATTCGACCATTATCGGAATGGAGTTGGACAGAGACGTTTTGTACCGGCGGATCAACGACAGAGTTGATAAGATGATTGATATTGGACTTCTTCAGGAGGCGAAGCGGATATACGACATGGGCTTTAGCCGAAATTGCACCGCTATGCAGGCTATCGGTTATAAGGAGCTGTTCGATTATTTCGACGGGAAAAGCTCCTTAGAAGAAGCCGTCGAGAAGATCAAGCGGGAGAGTAGGCGTTACGCCAAGCGACAGATCACATGGTTTAGGCGCAACCCCAACATAAATTGGATAAAGAGAGATACAAATCAATAGAGATAATGGACGCGCCGCGACGAACGGCGCGTTTTTTACGCCCTCGTAATGTGACAAAAGTGTTACAATTGGACAACAACTTGGATTTTAGCGTTTACATAAAACCTATTAAATACTATAATTAACTTGTTATGTAAGTATAAGAAGCTTATATAAATAGGAGATTCGCATTGATTGGAGGTAGTCCAATGGCTGACGCTACTGACAGATCCGGTGAAGTATCCGATAATAAAATGAGAGATAGAAAGCGCAAACGTGAAAAGCGCAGAAAGCTGTACGCGCTGCCGAAATTCTTTTTGCTGTTTGTTTTGATTTTTTTTGTTATAAATCTGGTTTTCAGGACCGGGAACGGAACTATGACGTACACCGCTGTAAACGGAGTGATAGAGGAGTATGTGCTGACCGACGGTTATGTATTTAGAAATCAGACGATGATAGCCTCGCCTACCGACGGCTATCTGCAATGCGTCGTAGACGAAGGCGAACGCGTTAAAGCGGGAACGGTCTTAGGTTACGTTTACCAAAATGAAGTGGATTTCGCCGTTACGGAGGAGATCGACGAGATCAAAAGACAGATCCAGGAATTGGAAAATGAAGAGGATAAGACCGACGTATATGCGAGCAGCGCGGCTAAGGTCGAGTTGGATATCGCCGCGGCGGGAGACAGCGTAAAGTCTGTGAGAAGCGGCGCGGATATGTCTCAATATCAGGATATTAAGTCAGAAATAAATGATTTGATAGATAAAAAAAGAACGATAAACGGCGAGCAACCCTCGGACAAGGAACGGCTCGACAGCTTAAATCGCAGATTGAACGAGCTTGAATCAGGCGTTACAAGCGCTAAAACTGAGATAGTAGCGTCCGTAGACGGCGTGTTCTCGACCAGGATAGACGGATACGAAGACGCGCTGAGCTTCGGTATGCTCGGCAGCGTTACGCCGTCGTATCTGAGCGATATAAAAAACGAATCCGTTCAGCTTGAAGATTATGTGAGATCCGGGGAGAATATATGTAAAATCGTAGATAATTACAGCTGGTATTTTGTAGCGGAGATAGACGAGGCCGACGCCGCTGAGTTCAGCGTAAATCAAAGCGTTGATCTAAGGTTTTACGACCTGTCCGACGGCGCCGTATCCGGAACGGTGACGGCAGTTTCACAGCCCGAACGCGGCAAGGTCGCGGTAACGGTGCATTCGACTAAGTACGTCGAGTCGATTTATTCGACGAGCAAAGCCTCCGCGGAAATATTGACTGCGAGCTATTCCGGGATAAGAGTGCCCTCGCAGTGCCTAAGAGTAGTCAACGACCAGCAGGGCGTTTACGTCGTGAGACTGGACGTTGCAAGATTCGTGCCGGTCAACGTTGTATATAATAACCGAGAATGGGCGATCATAAGCTCTAATTTGAGCGTTCAGTCCGATTATTATCTTGAGATGTATGACGAAGTAATATTGGATACCAGCGGAATAGAAGATGGCGAGGTTGTTAGATGATGAATATAAGAGATAATATCGAGGCGGTCAGGGAGAATATCCTAAGCGCCGCCGATAGGTCCGGCAGGGACGCGGCGGAGATTAAGCTTGTCGCCGTGTCTAAGACCAAACCGGTAGAGCTGATACGAGAGGCCGTAGACGCCGGGATCGCCGACCTTGGCGAGAACAAAGTTCAGGAACTCACGGCGAAATACGACGAGATCAAAAACGTCAACTGGCATCTTATAGGTCATTTGCAAAAGAATAAGGTAAAATATATAGCCGGCAAGACCGCGCTCATACATTCGGTTGACAGCTTTGAACTGGCGGCTGAGATAAACAAGCGTTCGGCGGCTATAGAGAACGTTCAGGACGTTTTGATACAGGTAAACGTATCGGGAGAAGAGAGTAAGTTCGGGATAAGGCCGGACGAGCTTAAAGAACTGCTTGCGCGCATGTCCGAGCTTGAATATGTAAAAGTGAAAGGCCTTATGACAATATCCGTAAACGGATATACGCCCGACGAGAACAGAAGAGTCTTTTCGGAGCTTAAAGAGCTCGCGGATGAGAACTCGCTCAAAGAACTTTCGATGGGAATGACTCACGATTATATCGAAGCGATAGAGTCGGGAGCAACTATCGTAAGAGTCGGTACGGGTATCTTTGGAAAAAGAGATTACTCGGTTTGAGTAATAAACAATCAATAAATAGTAATTAATTAAGCGAACGCATAACGCTTTGGCTAAATATATTTTGGAGGTTTTAAAAATGAGTTCGATTGTTAATAAGATGTTAAATATGGTTGGTATCGATCCTGTTGACGAGAACTACGAGACATACGAGGATATACCGATGGATGATAATATGTATGACGACGAGCCGCAGGAGGAGTATGTACAGAGCAGACGCAGCCATAGGAATATGAGAATGGAGAACTCGGTTCCGACGCCTCAGATGAAGCTTGTGGTAATGCAGCCTATGAACTTCGACGAGGCCCGCGATATCGCAAACCATCTGAAAGCGAGAAAGCCGATAGTTATGAATCTTGAGCTCGTAGACAAAGAAGTATCGCGCAGGATCGTTGATTTTCTGAGCGGCGCGGTCTACGCTCTCGACGGAACAATACAGAAGGTCTCGAACGGGATATTCCTGATCGCGCCCAACAACGTAGGCGTTTTCACCGACGAAGGCGAACTGTCTAATAATAACAGGTATTAATGCTTCCCGAGGATAAGCTGATAATATCCCGAGCCGAGGACGCGCTTGAGCTTGCGGACAGGCAGTATATAATGAAGTCGGTGGGATTTTTGGATCCGCGTCAGCGGAATCTTATAAACATGAACGTAAGACGCCGCGCCGGGATTATCGCAGAATTTTACGGCGGATATAACGACGCGGAGCGAACGTTGTTTTTCTGCTATCCAGAGTATATCGAGCCGGTTTACTCGGATGAGATATCCGTCCTCGTCATAGAGGGCAGAGAGATCTCTGGTCTTACGCACAGAGACTATTTGGGGTCGGCGCTCGGCCTTGGTATCAAGAGAGAAAATATAGGCGATATATTGGTATACGACGACCACGCGCTGATGTTCGTTAAAGCCGATATAGCCGGATATATAATGCTCAATCTTACCAAGGTAGGCAGGAAGGGCGTAAAGATCAAAGAGGTTTCGCTCGGCGAGGTAGAGATACCTGATAAGGAATATTTGATTATTAAACGGACGGTCTCCGGGCTTAGGCTCGACAGCCTTATCGCGGCGGCAATAAACGTCTCGAGGTCTAAAGCCGTCGGTTTTATCAAGGGCTCGGACGTTAAGCTTAACTGGGAGATCTGTGAGAACGTATCCCACAGCGTTAAGCCGGGCGACGTTTTTTCGGTCAGAGGCTACGGCAGATTTAAATTTGAGAGCGCGGGCGAATTGACGAGGAAAAACAGGATAAATATTGTTGTGCATAAATACGTTTAAAGCCGAGTCGGCGGCGAAATAGAGACGTTTCTTTCAGTTCCGGAAGCGTTAGTTTTTGGAACTGATTTGCGTTATGATAAATATATGGGGGAAATCGTATGCTTACACCGCTTGATATAGAAAATAAAGAGTTTAAAAAAGAAATGCGAGGCTACAGCATAGCCGAGGTCAACAGTTTCATGGATGAGATAGTCGGCGATTATGATAAACTGTATCAGGACAACGCAGTCGCAAAGCAGAGGATAAAAATGCTGACCGACGCAGTGAAGCAGTATAAGGCTATGGAAGAGACTCTGCAAAATGCGATGACTATAGCGCGCGGCGCCGGCGACGAGGTAAAGCAGAATGCGTATAACCAGGCGGAGCTTATAATAAAAGACGCTCAGGCTAAGGCGGAGATGATAATCAACGACGCGCAGAAAGAGGTAGAGAAGATCAACCTTAAATATAAGGAGATGCAGAGGAGCATCGAGGTCTTTAAGGCGAGGATGCTATCGCTGCTCAACTCACAGCTCGGCGTCTTAAAAGAATACACTTTCGTCAACAGCAGCGCCGATAAGGATATAAGCGAGAAGAAAAACGAGGTCGGCGATATTCAAGCCAGAGCCGCTCAGGGCGCGGACGAGGCGCTTAAGAGTAATCGCAGTCTAGATCTTAAAAACGCCGAGGTTATGCAAAACCTCGAGGACGTGACCCAAGAGCTTCCCAAGCTCGAATTGGACGATAACGGCCAATACGTCATAGTAAAAGACGAAGATAAAAAATAATTAGTTGACATATTCGCAGGAAGCGCTAAAATGAATATTGCAGCGAGGGGCCGTAGCGCCCCTTAAATTGTATACGGAAGTTTTAAATAAATCGATCGGCAAACAAATGAGGTGATCTATAATGGGCTATATAATTTTATCCGTTTTGGTTCTGGCTTTCGACATGCTTACCAAACGGCTGGCTGTATTTTTCCTCGAGGGCGGAGAATCCATCCCTATATTACAGGGAATACTGCATTTTACATATGTCGAAAATACGGGGGTAGCGTTTGGGATACTCCAGGACAGGCGGATAATTTTTATAACCGTGTCGCTCGCGGTTCTTGCGGTCTTAGGACTGTATTTTTATAAGACGAAGCGCCGCGACCGATTTCTTAAATTTGGAACTGCGCTCGTATTTTCGGGAGCCGTCGGAAACCTGATAGAACGCGTCTTCAACGGTTACGTAGTTGATTTTATAGATTTTCGGCTGATAAATTTTCCGGTGTTCAACGTCGCGGATATTGCGGTATGCGTAGGCGCGGTTCTTCTTTTGATTCACTTTTTATTCGATACAAACGGCGAGGAGGAAAAGAGCGCGGATCATAGGACGACCGCTCGCAGCGAGGACGACGCCGGGGCTAAGAAGAAGGCGTGATTTTTATATGAGCGCAAAAACGACTTTAAAATTAAGGATAGAGATTTTATATGAACGACGATAAAGTTACAAATAAAAATGACGATGATTTTACGGAACTTAGTAAAACTGAATACGAACCGATTGAAGGCGATCTTGCGTACGAGGACGGCGAGGACGACGAGCGTTGTTTGACTTTCGTCGCGGCGGACTGCGATCGGGCGGCGCGCGTAGACAAGTTTGTCGCGTCCAAGGCGGACGGGTTTACGCGCTCGTATATTCAAAAGCTGATAGAGGACGGGAACGTAAAAGTCGGAGAAAGACCGGTCAAATCGAATTATAAGGTAAAGATCGGGGATATAATAACAGTGTCGGTTCCGGAACTTAAAGAGCCGGAGATAGAGCCGGAGGATATACCTCTCGATATAAGATATGAAGATCGGGATATGCTGATCGTCAATAAGCCGCAGGGAATGGTGGTTCATCCGGCGGCGGGAAATTACAGCGGAACCCTAGTAAACGCGCTTATGTTCCACTGCCCGAATTCGCTGTCGGGAATAAACGGCGAGAAGCGCCCCGGGATAGTTCACCGCATAGACAAGGATACGAGCGGGCTTTTGCTGATCGCTAAGAGCAACGCGGCGCATCTCGGTTTGTCCGAGCAGATCAAGGAACACAGTCTCACCCGGGCGTATAAGGCGCTTACGCATGGAAATTTTACAAAAGACTCAGGAACGATAGACGCGCCGATAGGCAGACACCCAAAGGACAGAAAGAAGATGGCCGTGACCGAGAGGAACTCGCGCGAGGCGGTCACGCATTATAAAGTTCTGGAGCGGTTCGGGAAATATACGTTTATAGAATGTATTTTGGAGACGGGGAGAACGCATCAGATAAGAGTGCATATGTCGGAAAACGGACATCCGATCGTCGGAGACAAGACCTACGGCAGAAAGAAGGAGGAGTTTAAACTTGACGGACAGCTCCTTCATGCGTATAAGCTGGGGTTTATCCATCCTATTACCGGCGAATACATGGAGTTTGAATCGGAATTGCCGGATTATTTTGAAAAGGTATTGAGGATCTTAAGAAGTTAAAAATTTGGGATTAAATTAGAGAAATTTATAGACAAACGGCGAAGTTTAATATATAATTGTTCATAGATTTTGGTAATTGTACGTTCTCGGCGAGCGACGCGTGCGCCGCGCCGGGCGTCGCCGTACATTCTGCGGATGTAAATTAAATTATTTTAACTCGGGAGGCGTTTGGCGTGAAAAATGTAATTTTAAGCAGTGAAGAAATCGAAAAGAAGTTGTTCAGGATCGCCGGACAGATCGTTGAGAAGAACTACGGCTTGAAGGAGATCTGTATAATCGGGATCGTGAGACGCGGAGTAGTATTGGCTGAGAAGCTGACGCAGTATATCTCGTCCATAAGCGATATGAAGGTATATACCGGTTCTTTGGATATAACTCTCTACGGCGCGGATCATAATTTGATCGCGAAATACCCGGTTTTGAACAATACGAATATTGATTTTTCTATCGACGATAAGACCATCGTACTTGTCGACGATATACTGTATACAGGCAAGACTATCCATACCGCGATAGACGCGCTTTTAAATATCGGATCGCCGGACGAGGTCCAGCTCGCCTGCTTTATAGACAGAGGCAGACGCACTTTTCCGATAAGCGCCGATTATACGGGTATCGTAGTTCCGAGCTCGGGGCTCGAGCGCGTGGTGTTGCACGTGGACGATATCGACGGCGAGAGCTGCGTGTTTATCGAGAAACGCGATAGGAAGTAGGCGGCGGCAAAAAAAAACGGTTAAAGACAAAACATATTATATATTACGAGGTTACTTATATGAAACATTTATTAGGTCTTAAAACAGCGTCGAGAGACGAGATACAAGGCTTGATCGACGACGCGTTTTATCTTAAAGAGAAGGTCCTTCGCGCCGACGTAAAAAGTCTGCCGCTTCTTAAGGGCAAGAGCGTTATAACGCTTTTTTTTGAGAACAGCACAAGGACGAGGGTGTCGTTTGAGCTTGCGTCCAAATATTTAGGCGCCACAGCCGCAAACATATCGGCGTCGGGCAGCAGCGTTTCAAAGGGCGAGACGCTTATCGATACGGTCAAAACGATAGACGCTATGGCGGCGGACGTTATAATAGTTCGGCACAGCGAATCTGGAGCGCCTCAGCTCATATCAAAGTACGTGGACGCGTCGATCGTCAACGCGGGAGACGGGATGAACGAGCATCCGACGCAGGCGCTTTTGGATATGATGACGATCGTAGAGAAGAAAAACAGGATAGACGGCTTAAAGGTCGCTATAGTCGGCGACGTTAAGCACAGCCGCGTGGCGCGGAGCAATATATACGGACTTAAGACGATGGGCGCCGAGGTGGTCTTGGCGGGACCTACGACGCTGATGCCGTCGCATCTTGAGGACTTGGGAGTCAAGGCGTATAACGATGTGGAAAAGGCGGTCGAAGGCGCGGACGTGGTCATGGGGCTTAGGATACAGCTCGAGAGACAAAAGAAAGGGCTGTTTCCGACGGTAAGAGAGTATACCAAATACTTTGGAATAAACGAACGCAGACTTAAGCTCGCCAAGCCGGACGCTATTTTGATGCATCCGGGTCCGGTAAACAGGGGCGTAGAATTGACCGCAGATATAGTCGACGGCGAGTCCAGCGTGATAAACGAACAGGTGACGAACGGCGTCTGTATACGCATGGCGGCGCTCAACAGGATCGTAAACGGCGAATTAGAAAGAGATTAGGAGGCTGTTATATTGAAACTACTTATTAAAAACGGTCTGGTCGTAGACCCTAAGAATAACCTTGAGAAGATATGCGACGTGCTTGTCGAGGATGGAAAGATAAAGAGCGTGGGCGAGAATATAGACGCCGCCGGGGAAGAGGCGGAAGTTATAGACGCTAAGGGGCTTGTCGTCGCTCCTGGACTCGTGGATCTTCACGTGCATTTCAGAGACCCGGGCTACGAATATAAAGAGGATATAGAAACGGGGAGCAGAGCCGCGTCTCAGGGCGGCGTGACGAGCGTGGTCTGCATGCCGAACACCAACCCGGTCATAGATAACGCGGCGCTGGTCAAATATGTGATGGATAAAGGAAAGGAAGTAGGTCTTACCAACGTCTATACGACGGCCTGCATCACCAAGGGGCTTAAAAGTCAGGAACTCACCGAGATCGGCGAGCTTAAAGACGCCGGAGCCGTGGGGATATCCGACGACGGCCGTCCGGTGCTGACCCCGTCGCTTATGCGCAGGGCTTTGGAGTATTCAAAGATGTTCGATATTCCGGTAATGAGCCACAGCGAGGATTTGGATCTTGTGGACGGCGGCTGCATGAACGAGGGGTATATGTCCACCTATCTCGGGCTTAGAGGGATACCCAAATGCGCCGAGAGCGTGGCTATATCGAGAGACGTTTTGATCGCCGAGGAATGCGGCGCGAGACTTCACGTATGCCACGTCAGCACAAGGAATTCGATCGACGCTATACGTCAGGCTAAGAAGCGGGGCGCTAAGGTAACCTGCGAAACGGCTCCGCATTATTTCTCGCTGACCGAGAAGGCGGTAGACGGCTATAACACGAATGCGAAGATGAACCCTCCGCTAAGAGACGACGACGACGTCGCGGCCGTAATCGAGGGACTTAAGGACGGTACGATAGACGCGATAGCGACCGATCACGCTCCGCATCACTACGACGAGAAAGAGCTTGAGTTCAGTCTGGCTATGAACGGCATAATCGGTCTCGAGACTTCGCTTCCATTGGGAATAACAAAGCTCGTTAAAACCGGAGAGCTTACGCTGAGCGAGCTTATTGAGAAGATGAGCGCGGCGCCTGCGGAGATAATAGGTATCGACGCTGGAAGTTTGAGCGTCGGAGCGCCGGCGGATATAGCGATATTCGATATAGACAACGAGTATACCGTGGACGTTAGCAAATTCGCCTCAAAGGGTAAGAATTGTCCGTATGATGGGATGAAGCTATACGGCAAGGTCATGTATACCGTCTTGGGCGGCCGAGTGGTTTATAAGGCGTAATTTATGCAGCTTGCGAATTAATGGAAGCGAGCGTTTAAGCGGATGCGCGCCGATAAACGACGCGTTTTTATAGGATATGGATTTTACTTTGCCGTGAATTATATAAGATAATTTGGCAATAATTGGATATATACGATTTACGCATACATCCTTGAAACAGGAGCGATCGGAAAAGCTATGATATTATGCGTAATATAAACTGAACAAGGAGAGATAATTTATAATGATTGATTCGTTGATCGACAAGATTTTAGAGAAGAAGAACCCAACCGTCGCGGGCTTGGATCCGAAGCTCGACTATGTGCCCGAGCGGATGAAGGAAGAAGCGTTTGAAAAATACGGAGAGAATTTTGAAGGAGCGGCGGCGGCTATATTAGAGTTCAACAAGCGGCTGATCGATTCGCTATTCGATATCGTTCCGGCTGTTAAGCCGCAGAGCGCTTACTACGAGATGTATGGAATAGAGGGGATAAAGTGTCTGCACGAGACCATCGAATACGCCAAGAGCAAAGGCATGTACGTAATCTTAGACGCTAAACGCGGCGATATAGGCGCGACAAGCGAGGCGTATGCAAAGGCGTATCTTGGCAAGACGGAGATAGTCGGAAAGGGTTATCCCGCTTTCGGAGCCGATTCGATGACCGTAAATCCGTATCTTGGAACGGACGGCGTCGAGCCGTTTGTGGGTCAGTGCTCTCAGAATAAAAAGAGCATATTCGTTCTGGTGAAGACCTCGAACAAATCCTCGGGCGAGCTACAGGACTTAAAGGCCGACGGCAAGTATATATACGAGCATATGGCGGCGCTCGTTAAGAAATGGGGTAGCGAGCAAATAGGCAAGCACGGATACAGCGCGGTCGGCGCAGTGGTCGGAGCTACCTATCCCGAACAGGCGGAGAAGCTGAGACTTCAGATGCCGCGAACCTACTTCCTTGTGCCGGGTTACGGCGCCCAGGGCGGAAAGGCCGAGGACGTGGCCAAGAGCTTCAATCAGGACGGTCTCGGAGCGATCGTCAACGCCTCGAGATCTATTATGTGCGCCTACCAGAAAAACGGAGGCGAGCTTGGCGAAGCGGCGCGCGCCGAGGCTATACGCATGCGCGACGATATTGTAGCGGCGATCCAATAGTTGGTAAATAAGAGAGAAAAAATAATTACTTTGCCGCGTTTGCGGCGGAATGGAGATTCTTATGATTTGTGAATTAGTTAGCAAGGCGAAGCTGACCGCAAACATATACGATTTCACCGTGCTCAGTCCCGAGATGGCGGCTAAGGCGGTACCGGGCCAGTTTGTGCATGTTCTATGTGAAGGCGGTACGTATCTTCGCAGACCGATAAGCATAGCGGATATCATAGACAAAAAGTATATAAGATTCATATTTGAAGTAAGAGGCAAGGGAACGGCGGCGCTGGCCGAGAGCAAGGTCGGAGACGAGCTGGACGTATTGGGTCCGCTCGGCAACGGTTTTATTTTGAGCGACGCGGAACCGGCGGACGAAAGCGACGACGGAGAGGTAGTCCTCGTAGGCGGCGGCATAGGTATCTTCCCGCTGCTCGGACTCGCTAAAAGCCTGAACGGGCGCGCTTCGGTACTGCTCGGCTTCAGAAATGCGGACGCGGTGATAATGACCGACGAGTTCGAGCCGGTAACGAAAAACGTGTTTATCTCGACCGACGACGGCAGTATGGGGTATCACGGATTCATAACCGATATACTTAAGAATATCGTCGAATCGAATAAGGTCAAGGCTATATTTACCTGCGGGCCTAAGCCGATGATGAAGATCGTCTCCGAGATAGCGCGGGAGAACGATATCCTATGTCAGGTCTCGATGGAGGAGAGAATGGGCTGCGGCGTCGGAGCCTGCGTTACCTGCACCTGCACCGTCAAGGGCGGAGAGCGCAGACGCGTATGTAAGGACGGTCCTATATTTTACGGCGAGGAGGTAGAATGGGATGGCTGATCTTAAAGTAAACATAGCCGGAGTCGAATGGAAGAACCCGGTGACGACAGCGTCGGGAACGTTCGGTTTCGGACGCGAATATTCGGAATATTTCGATCTGTCAGGACTGGGCGCGATCTGCCTTAAGGCGCTGTCCGCGGTCGAGAGAAGGGGCAACGAGTCGCCCAGAATCGCGGAGACGAACCAGGGTATCCTAAACAGCGTCGGACTTCAGAATCCGGGCGCGGAGTATTTTATAGAATACGTTCTGCCGTGGCTCAGAAACTACGACACAAAATTGATCGCCAATTTGGCCGGTTCTACCATAGAGGATTACGTCGAGGTGACTCAGATCCTTGGCGATAAGGTAGATATGCTCGAACTCAATATATCCTGCCCTAACGTCAAAGAGGGCGGAATGGCGTTCGGCACCGACGCGAAGATGGTCGAAAAGGTCACGAAAAGCGTAAAGAGGGCGGCGAAGGTCCCTCTGATCGTTAAACTCTCGCCGAACGTTACCGATATAGCCGAAATGGCGCGCGCTGCGGAGGCGGGAGGAGCCGACGCGGTATCGCTTATAAATACGCTTTTAGGAATGAAGATAGATATAAATACCAGAAAGCCCGTGCTGAAAAACAACATGGGCGGGCTGTCGGGTCCGGCGGTAATGCCGATAGCGGTCAGGATGGTGTATCAGGTCAGACAGGCGGTAAAGCTTCCCATAATCGGTATGGGCGGGATAACCACGGCCGAGGACGCGATAGAATTTTTCCTCGCGGGAGCTAACGCGGTCGCGGTCGGAACGGCCGGACTGGTGGATCCGTACGCGTGGATCAAGGTCAGAAACGGTATCGGCGATTATTTGGACAAGAACGGCTTTGCGTCGATTAACGATATCGTCGGCAAGGTCGAGATGAACTAAGCGGACGCCGGGGTCGTTTTAAATAGAGCATAATTAATTTACAAATATAGGAGTTGATAGAATTGACAAGAGAAGAGATCATCGAAATGCTAAAAGAGGCCGGAGTTCTGCTCGAGGGACATTTTTTGCTCACTTCGGGACGCCACAGCGACAGGTATATGCAGTGCGCTAAGATATTCCAGTATTCCAAATACAGCGTGCCGCTGTGCGCGGAGCTTGTGGAGAAGTACAAGGACGACAACGTCGAGCTGGTAATAGGTCCGGCTATCGGCGCGATTCAGATGGCGTACGAAGTAGGCCGTCAGCTTGGCGTTAAGAATATATTCGCCGAGCGCGAGGACGGAAAGATGACCTTAAGACGCGGTTTTATGATCGAGAAGGGTCAGCGTGTATTGATCGTCGAGGACGTTGTGACGACCGGCGGAAGCGTAAAAGAGGTAATGGAGCTCGTTAAAGAGGCGGGCGGCGAGATAGTTGGGATCGGCTCGATCGTGGACAGAACGGGCGGAAAGATAGATTTCGGCGTTCCTTATAAGAGCGCGTTTTCTATGGATATAACGTCGTACGAGGCCGACGAGTGCCCGATCTGTAAGAGCGGCGAAATACCGCTGGTGAAGCCGGGCAGCAGAAAAATAAAATAAGATGACCGACGGTAAAAAGCTAAGCGGATCCGGCGGTCAAACGGCTAAAAAGCCTAAGAGAAACGTGCATGCCGGACACAGAGCCAGAATGTGGGCTAAGCTTAAGCATATGAGGTTCGAAGACCTCCCGGAGCATGAACAGCTTGAGATGCTGTTGTTTACGATATTGCCAAGAGTGAATACGAACGAGCTCGCTCACGAACTGCTTCATAGATTCGGTTCGATTTACGAAGTTACGATAGCCGATAAGGAAGAACTGATGAAAGTCGACGGCGTCGGCGAGAAAGTCGCTAACTTTTTGACTATCCTTGCTCCGCTCAGCGGCGCGATCGAGCGTTCCAAGAAAGGCTATTTTAAAAAGAACAGCGCCTGCTTTAAAAGTTCGGGCGTGGTCGCGGAATATGCTAAAACATATTTCTATGACAATAAGCGTGAAAAGCTGATCTGCTTTTTCCTGGACGAGGGCCGGTATATCATAAAGCGTAAGGTTATTTCGGAAGGCGACGTGTCCAGGACGGATCTGGGCGAGTCAGTTATCTTAAACGAGGCTATCGACAGCAACGTCAAATATGTCGTTATGGTACATAATCATCCGAGCTGCAACGTCGATCCCTCCGAACACGATATTTATATGACTAAAATTATAAGCAATAATCTTGAAGCGATAGGCTGTATATTGCTCGATCATATAATCATAGGCGGCGACGATTGGCTGAGTATGAAGTCGTCGGGATATATATGACGTATTATAACAGGGGGCGTTTTATTTGAAAACGTCCTTTTTATTATATATCGTGTTGACAAAAACGACATAATTTGTTAACATTATTCATTGGAAAATCAATTTAGATAAAAAGTTTTAATATTGGGAGTGAACGCTATGAAATTTGCAAGAGTCGTATACGGCGGCGAGGAGTATTACGCCGAGGTGAGAGGCGATAAGGCGATTCTGATCGAGGGCGATATTTTCGATTATTTCTCGCTTAGCAGCGTGGAGGTCGATTTAAGTTCGGTCAAGCTGCTCGCCCCATGCGCGCCGAGTAAGATAGTGGCCGTAGGACTTAACTATGCGGATCACGCAAACGAGCTCGACCTCAAGCTTCCGGATTTTCCGGCGCTGTTTTATAAGCCTACGACGGCGGTGATCGCGGACGGCGAAGCTATCGTGTATCCGGCTTCTTCAAACCGGGTAGATTACGAAGGCGAGCTGGCGATCGTTATCGGCAAGACCGCGAAAAACGTAAGCCGCTCCGAGGCTAAGGACTATATTTTCGGCTGCACGTGCTTAAACGACGTGACCGCGAGAGACCTGCAGAAGATAGATTCTCAATGGACGAGGGCGAAAGGCTTCGACACGTTTTCTCCGATAGGTCCGGTCATAGAGACGGAGCTCGATCCGGATAATCTTGAGATCGAGACGAGACTTAACGGCGAGGTCAAGCAACATTCCAATACGAAACATTTTATATTCGACACTTCCTTTTTGGTGTCGGCTATTTCGGAGATAATGACGCTTAACCCGGGGGATATAATAACCACGGGCACGCCGGACGGGATCGGCCCGATGCAGGTCGGCGATACTGTCGAGGTAGAGATAGAGGGGATAGGCGTTTTAAGAAATATTGTTAAATAGTTTCGCGGCGCTTTGGCTCAAACTAAGGCGCGCGCCCGATCGATAATAGATAAGCGCGCCCACGCTCGCTCACGGCGGGGGAGCTTACAGACGATTTGTTAGACGTATAAACGACATACTTGTGAGCGGAAAGGCAATGGAAGACAGAAATGATAAATAAACCGAGAGGCACAGAGGATATTTTGCCGGAGGACTGCGAACTTTGGCAAGTGATCGAGGATACGGCGCGCAGTATCTGCAAAACCTACGGATACAGCGAGATAAGGACGCCGGTGTTCGAAGATACCGCGCTCTTTAACAGAGGCGTGGGCGACACCACCGACGTGGTCCAAAAGGAGATGTACACATTCGAGGACAAGGGCGGAAGAAGCATAACGCTCAGACCCGAGGGAACGGCTTCGGTGGTTAGGAGCTACCTCGAAAATTCGCTCTACGCCAACCCTCAGCCGACTAAGCTTTTCTATTTGATATCATGCTACAGATATGAAAAACCGCAGTCGGGCAGACTAAGAGAGTTCCATCAGTTCGGGACGGAGTGTTTCGGCGGTACGTCCACGGCTACGGACGCGGAAGTTATCACGCTCGCGCTGAAATTTTTCGACACCTTGGGAGTGACCGGCTTAAAACTCAATATAAACAGTATCGGCTGCCCCAAATGCCGCGCGGAGTATAACCAAAAGCTGCGCGAGTATTTCGAGCGTTACAGGGATTCGCTCTGCGACACCTGTTTGGAGAGGCTCGATAAGAATCCGATGAGGATACTCGACTGCAAGTCTCCGGAATGCGGGAAGATCGCGAAAGGCGCGCCGGTCATGCTCGACTATCTGTGCGACGAGTGCAGAACTGAGTTCGACGCGTTGAAGAGATATTTGGACGAAGTTGGGATAGAATATAATATCGATCCCGGTATCGTCCGCGGTCTGGACTATTACACGAGAACGGTGTTCGAGATAACCTCGGACGCTCTCGGCGCTCAGTCTACGGTCTGCGGCGGCGGCAGGTACAACGGTCTCGTCGAGGAGCTCGGCGGAAAACCGACCGACGGAATTGGTTTTGCGCTCGGTATAGAACGTCTTATTCTTATAATAAAGAAGCAGGGGCTTAATACGTCAGTGAAAGAAGGACCGGCGCTGTTCGTGGCGGCGCTTGGCGACGCGGCCGATATAGAGGCTCAGAAAATAGTATACGGACTTAGAAACCGCGACGTCTGGGCGGAGCGCGACTTATGCCAAAGAAGCGTCAAAGCGCAGATGAAATACGCGAATAAACTCGGCTCCAAATTCAGCATTGTGTTGGGAGACGACGAAGTCGAAAAGGGAACGGCTAAGCTCAAGAACATGGAGACGGGCGAGACGACCGAGGTGGCCTTAGACGTCGAGGAGATATATTACGCGATAGTTTGATAAGATATTATATATTTTGCGCGGGTTTCAGGAGCGTTTGAATAACAAGAGTTACGGGCTTTTGGAGTAAGGATCGTTCTCGCGCTGTACGGTCGTATGGAATTAAATTAACATAAAGGGGAATCAACATGAATTTTGAAAATATGCAGGGATTGAAACGCACCGATATGTGCGGGACCCTGACGGCAAAGGACGCCGGAAAGGAAGTCGTTCTGACGGGCTGGGTTGCGAGAAACCGCAAGCTCGGCGGAGTTAATTTCGTTACGCTCAGAGACAGGACGGGTATCGTTCAGCTCGCGTTTAACGACGACACGGACAGGAACGTCTTTGAAAAGTCCGAGAGACTTAAAAGCGAATATGTAGTCGCGGTCAAAGGCAAGGTACTGCTAAGAGACGAGCAGAATATTAACAAGGATATGCCGACCGGAGAAATCGAGGTGTTCGTTACAGAGCTTAGAATACTCAACTCCTCCGAGACCCCGCCGTTTTATATCGAGGAAGACAGCGACACAAACGACGCGCTGCGCCTTAAATACAGGTATTTGGACTTAAGACGTCCGGATATGCAGAGGAATATGATACTGCGCCACAAGGTCGCAAAGACCGCGCGCGACTATTTTGACAAGAGGGGCTTTCTTGAGATAGAAACGCCGATGCTGGTAAAGAGCACGCCGGAGGGCGCGCGCGATTATCTGGTGCCGAGCAGGGTGCATCCCGGCAGTTTCTACGCGCTCCCGCAGTCGCCGCAGCAGTATAAGCAGATGCTGATGCTCGCGGGCTACGACAGGTATTTTCAGGTCGTAAGATGTTTCAGAGACGAGGATCTGCGCGCCGACAGACAGCCGGAATTTACACAGCTCGACATGGAGCTCTCCTTTGTAGATATCGACGATATCATAGAGGTGAACGAGGGCTTTTTGAAGACCGTCTTTAAAGAATGTCTTGATATGGATATCGAGACCCCGTTTATAAGACTGCCTTACAGCGAGGCGATGGACAGGTTCGGCTCCGATAAGCCGGATACAAGATTCGGTATGGAGTTTATCGATATATCCGACGAAGTGAAAGGCTGCGGATTTAAAGTATTCTCGGGCGCGATAGAAAACGGCGGCAGCGTTCGTTGTATAAACGCGGAGGGACTCGGTCCTCAGATGAAACGTAAAGTTTTGGATTCGCTCGGCGAATATGTTAAGACCTACCGCGCGAAGGGCATGGCGTGGATCGTCGTCGAGGAAGACGGCGGTCTGCGTTCTCAGATAGCCAAGTTCTTAAGCGAGGACGAGATCGGCGCTATCCTCAAAAAGACCGGCGCGAAGCCGGGCGACGCGCTGCTCATCATTGCGGATAAGGACGAGATAGTCTACGACGCGCTTGGAAATCTGAGGCTTGAAGTGGCGAGACGTTTCGACCTGATCGACAAGAGCAAGTTTAACTTTTTGTGGGTGACCGACTTCCCGCTGTTTGAATACTCCGAGGAGGAGGACAGATACGTCGCAAAGCACCATCCGTTTACGCATCCGGTGGACGAGGATATACCGATGCTTAAGACCGAGCCGCAGAAAGTCAGGGCTAAGGCTTATGACATAATCCTAAACGGCAACGAGATAGGCGGAGGAAGTCTTAGGATATATAACTCCGATCTTCAGGAGACCATGTTCGAGGCGCTCGGTTTTACCAAGGAAGAGGCGTGGGAGAGATTCGGATATCTTCTCGAGGCGTTCAAGTACGGAACGCCGCCGCACGGCGGACTCGCCTACGGATTGGACAGGCTCGTGATGATCATGGCGGGCTGCGATTCGATCAGGGATATAATCGCGTTCCCGAAAGTGCAGAACGCTTCGGAGCCTATGACCGAGACCCCGTGCAGAGTGGATAAGAAACAGCTCGACGAGCTGGGCATAGAGCTTATAGAGAACGCCGAAGATTTGGATAATGATTAAATTTAAAATATACGGAGAGGTAAAAGATGAGCAATAACGTTTTTGATACACTTAAAGAGCGCGGACTCATAGCTCAGACCACGCATGAGGACGAGATAAGGGAGATCCTCGGCAAGGAAAAGGTTACGTTTTACATTGGTTTCGACCCGACCGCCGACAGTCTGCATATCGGGCATTTTATGCAGCTTATAGTCATGAAGCATATGCAAAACGCCGGACACAGACCGATAATACTCCTGGGCGGCGGAACGACGATGGTCGGAGATCCGACCGGCAAGACGGATATGCGCCCGATGATCACTCAGGAGGTCATACAGCATAACGCCGATAACTTCAAAAAGCAGATGTCCAAGATAATCGACTTCAGCGACGGCAAGGCGATAATGGTAAACAACGCGGACTGGCTGCTAAAGCTTAACTACGTGGATTTCCTGCGCGAGGTTGGAGTGCATTTTTCGGTCAACAGAATGTTGACTGCGGAGTGCTTTAAGACCAGGCTCGAAAAAGGGCTTTCGTTCCTTGAATTTAATTACATGCTTATGCAGGGTTACGACTTCTATAAGCTGTACAAGGATTACGGATGTATTATGGAATTCGGCGGAGACGACCAGTGGTCGAATATAATAGGCGGCATAGAGCTTATCAGAAGAAAGGAAGGCAAGCAGGCCTACGGCATGACCTTTACCCTGCTCACCACGTCCGAGGGTAAGAAGATGGGTAAGACCGAGAAGGGCGCGCTGTGGCTCGATCCCGAGAAGGTAAGCCCGTACGAGTTCTACCAGTACTGGAGAAACGTGGACGATAAGGACGTAATAAGACTGCTTAAACTGGTCACTTTCCTGCCGCTCGAACAGATCGCGGAGTATGAGAAGCTCGAGGGTCAGGAACTCAATAAGGTGAAATGCGTTTTGGCTTACGAGGTCACCAAGATGGTCCACGGCGAAGAAGAGGCTAAGAAGGCTAACGACGCGGCGACCGCGATATTCAGCGGCGGCGGAAATACCGACAACATGCCGAGCGCGGAGATCCCGGCGGCTAAGATAGACGAGGGCGTAAACATACTCGATCTCATGGTCGAGGTAGGTCTTGTTCCGTCCAAGGGCGAGGGCAGACGTCTTATCCAGCAAAATGGCCTTTCGGTAAACGGCGAAAAGGCGACTTCTGTCGATATGGTAATAGATAACGACTTTTTCGGCGAAGGACATATGGTTCTGAAAAAGGGTAAGAAGACTTTCTTAAAGGTCGTAAAGGCTTAAATAGATATTTATTGGGTTCGCTTTGCGCGAGCCCTTTATCTATTTTGAAGGGATCTATATTGTTATTAAAGAGATTACGGCGCAGAGCTATTTGGAAAGAGGGATATAAAATATTGCGGTTTGATTGTCGTCGTGAAAAATCGTAAGTATATCCATTGGGATTTTAATGAAATTATTATTATAATAAGGTTAAAACGATATAAATACGTTGATGATTTCAGCATATTAGACAATTTATGTTTGATATACTTGAAATAGATAGAGTTATATGATAAAATATTTTTATCTATATATTTTGAGTATAGAGAATAACTTTAATCTTATAATTCAAAAAGGGGGAAACACCTAATATGGACGGTGGCGTCTGGTTGGCAGTTTGGCTGATTGTCTTGATTTCATTCTCGGCTTTTTTCTCATCTACGGAGACGGCCTTTTCTGCCTTTAATCGGATACGAGTTAAGAATTTAGCAAGCGAAGGCGACAAGCGGGCGAGTATAGCCCTTAAGCTGTCGGAGAATTACGACAGGCTTCTATCTTCGCTGCTGATAGGAAATAATATAGTTAATATCGCGGCGTCGTCGATCGCGACCGTGTTTTTTGTACAAATTTTTGGCAATAACATGGGACCTACGATCTCCACGGTCGTTATGACGATATTAATATTGATCTTCGGGGAGATCTCGCCGAAGAGTATAGCTAAGGAATCGCCCGAAAAGGTGGCTCTTAATTTTGCGAAGCCAATGTCGGTCATATGCGTTATCTTTACGCCTCTGAACTTCTTGTTTTCACAGTGGAAAAAACTGCTCAATATGGTGTTCAAGTCGACCGAGGATAAGGGCATAACCGAGCAAGAGCTTTTGACCATAGTGGACGAGGCGCAAAACGAGGGCGGTTTCGACAGCCACGAGGGCGATCTTATAAAGAGCGCTATAGAGTTCAAGGATCTTGACGCGGAGGATATATTGACGCCGAGAATAGACGTGACGGCGTTCGATCTCGCTCAGAGCAAGGACGAGTTGATAAACCTTTTCATAGAAAGCGGATATTCGAGACTGCCGGTTTATCGCGACAGCGTCGATAATATAGTTGGCGTAGTTCATCAGAAGGATCTTTTCGCGGCGATTTACGACGAAAGAAAATCGGTCGAGGATATAATTAAGCCGGTTATCTTTATATCCCCGTCTATGAAAATATCTAAGCTCATAAAACGGTTACAGGGCACGAAGACGCATTTTGCGGTCGTTACGGACGAGTACGGCGGCACCGTCGGTATAGTTACGCTCGAGGACATACTTGAGGAACTTGTCGGCGAGATCTGGGACGAACACGACGAGGTCGTTGAAGAATTTAAACAGATCTCCGATAACGTATACGAGATATTGGGAAGCGCAAACGCGGACGTACTTAGCGACGAGCTTGGTATAAAACTTGAAGACGACGACGATTACAATACGATTTCGGGCTGGGTGATGGATCGCCTTGAAAAGCTGCCGGTAGCCGGCGATAGCTTCAGCTATGAAAACTGCGACGTTGTCGTTACCGAAATGGACGGCAGGCGGGTTTCTAAAATACGGATAACAGTTAACGAGCCGGAGCCGGTCGAGGAGGATAAGCAGGATTAGTTTTACATAGAGCCGGTATTGCCCAAAGAGCAATATCGGTTTTGTTATTGTTACACAAAAGCTTGACTTTGAGGTTTTTTTGGGTATAATAGAGACGCAAAATGTCGGTTCGCAGAGAGATAATATCCGGCTTTGACTGGATAAAAAGAACCGACGGAGAACGAATGGAATAATAATACCGCATTGCGTTAAAGATCGGCGGGATATGATATTAATATATCGAAAAACGATAGGATATAACGATAATGCGCTAAAGATTGGAAGATAAGAAGGATAATATGAAGAGATTGGCGATTGGGATATTAGCCCATGTTGATTCAGGAAAGACAACACTCTCCGAGGGGCTGCTTTATTCGGCGGGGGAGATAAGGAAGATCGGGCGCGTCGATCACGGCGACGCTTTTTTGGATACGCACGAGATAGAGAGAGACCGCGGGATCACGATATTCTCCAAGCAGGCTATACTCAGATTCAACGAGTCTGAGTTTACTCTGCTCGATACGCCGGGACACGTTGATTTTTCGACCGAGATGGAGCGCACGCTGAACGCGATCGACTACGCGATACTCGTCGTAAGCGGTTCGGACGGCGTTCAAAGTCACACCGAGACGTTGTGGAAGCTGCTCAAGAGATACGGCGTTCCGGTATTTTTGTTTGTGAATAAGATGGATCTTGCCGGCGCGGAGCGCGGTCGTCTTCTTGACGAGCTTAAGAATAGGCTGGATAAAAGATGCGTGGACTTCAGCGCCGGCGCGGATACCGGCGAATTTATGGAGAACGTCGCAGTCTGCGACGATTCGATGATGGAGGAGTTCTTCGATACCGGAAAGGTCGGAGACGAGGCGATAAGAAAGGCGATCTCTGAGAGAAAGTTATTTCCGTGCTATTTCGGTTCCGCGCTGAAAAACGACGGAGTGAAGGAATTTCTCGAAGGGATAGACAGATATACCGCTCCGGCGGTATTTTACGAAGAGTTTGCCGCTAAGGTATTTAAGATCAGCGAGGACGAGCAGGGGAATAGGCTCACGCACTTAAAAATAACCGGCGGCGTTTTAAACGTCAAAGAAACGCTTACCGGTTCGGGCGCCGATAACGAAGAATGGGAAGAGAAGGTAAACCAGATAAGGGTCTATTCGGGAGCTAAATATAAAACTATCGAACAGGCGCCCGCCGGAACGGTCTGCGCCGTTACCGGACTTACCAAGACGTTTCCGGGCGAGGGACTCGGAGCCGAGAGCGACTGCGAAAGCCCCGCGCTCGAGCCGGTTCTGACCTATAGCGTAGAACTGCCGGACGGGTGCGACGCGCATACCGCGTTAATAAATCTTAAGAAGCTCGAGTCGGAGGATCCGCAGCTCCACGTTATGTGGAACGAACAGCTCCAGGAAATACATCTTCAGCTGATGGGCGAGGTCCAGCTCGAGGTGCTGAAGCGGATAATTCTCGAGCGGTTCGGTATGGACGTTAAGTTCGGCAGAGGGAATATCGCCTATAAGGAGACTATAGCGAATACGGTCGAGGGGGTGGGTCACTACGAGCCGCTTCGGCATTACGCGGAGGTGCATCTTATAATAAAGCCGGGAAAGCGCGGGAGCGGGATACATTCCTCGACCGCGTGCAGCGAGGACGAATTGAGCCGAAACTGGCAGAGGCTTATCCTCACTCATTTGGAGGAGAAGACGCACGTCGGCGTACTGACCGGTTCGCCGCTGACCGACGTCAAGATAATACTCGCCTCGGGGCGCGCTCATCAGAAGCATACCGAGGGCGGAGATTTTCGCCAGGCCACATACAGGGCGGTAAGGCAGGGACTCAGATCGGCCGAAAGCGTCCTGCTTGAACCGTGGTATGAATTCAGGCTCGAAGTTCCTTCCGAAACCGTCGGCAGGGCGATGAACGACATACAACAGATGTGCGGCTCGTTTTCCGCGCCGGAGCAAAACGGCGAGACGACCGTTATAAGAGGAACGGCGCCGGTCGCGACCATGCGCGACTATCACAGCGAGGTGATAGGCTACACCAGGGGAAAGGGTCGGCTGAGCTGTACTCTAAAGGGCTACGATAAATGTCATAACCCGGACGAGGTGATCGAGGAGATCGGATACAGCGCGGACAACGATCTGGATAACCCCGCCGATTCGGTGTTCTGTTCTCACGGCGCCGGGTTTGCAGTCAAGTGGGACAAGGTTCCGGAATATATGCATCTTGAGAGCGTTTTAAAGGAGGAGCCCGACGAGCCCGCAGCGCGGAGCGTTACCAGACAGAGGATATCCGAGTATATAGACAGAGTGGCGGAGGACAAAGAACTGATAAAGATTTTCGAGCGAACCTACGGACCGATCCAAAGACGTACCGAATCCGCGATGTATACGCCGAGGACGTATACGAAGAATACAAGCAAGCCGTATAAACCGAAGCCCGCGCCGCAGGGACCCGAGTATCTTTTGGTAGACGGTTACAACATAATTTTCGCATGGGACGAACTTAAAGCGCTCGCCGAGGAGAGTTTAGAGATGGCGAGAGAGGAGCTTATCGAGATACTCTGCAATTACCAAGGAGTAAGACAGTGCGAGGTGATACTGGTCTTCGACGCGTATAAGGTAAAAAACAATCCCGGCGAGGTCGAAAAGGTGAATAACATAAACGTGGTCTACACAAAAGAAGCGGAGACCGCGGACATGTATATAGAAAAAGTGACGCATAAACTGAGCAAAAAACACCGGGTCAGGGTCGCGACTTCGGACGGCCTCGAGCAGCTTATAATACTCGGAAACGGAGCGTTCAGACTGTCGGCCGACGGGTTTAAGAAAGAGGTCGAGCAGGTCGAAAGCGCGGTGCGCGACTTTTTGAAGACGCGGAACGAGACCGAATCGGTCCAAAAGATCGGCGATATGGTCGACGCGCCCGATATATTCGGCGACTGACGCCGCGCGGCGCGAAAGAGGGCGGCGGATAAACGTAAGATAAAGTTTCGGTTATATCCGTTAGATATGAGCGGCGGCGTTTGGCTTAAAAGTACGCGATATATCGAGGCGGGTATGGAAAAATATGTTTTAAGGACATTTTTATACAGCGATTTAATAAAAATATAATTTGTATATATTTTACTTGCAATACCGCGCCAAAAGAGTTATAATAAACATTAAAGCCGTAATTTGGGATAGCTTTCCATTTTGCGGCGCTCGAGACGTTAGAGTATATTTGACAAATAAAAAATCTGACAATACCGCGGTATGCGCGGTGTGTGGAGGTATAAAATGGGTTTAAAAAGTATGATAGAAAAGGTTATCGGGACCTACAGCGACAGGGAGCTTAAAAAGATATATCCCATCGCAGACTCGGTCATGGCGCTCGAGTCCGAGATGGCGGCCAAATCTAACTCCGAATTAAAGGCTATGACCGGCAAGTTCAAGGAGCGCCTTAAAAACGGCGAGACTTTGGACGATATTCTTCCCGAGGCGTTTGCGGTCTGCCGCGAGGCTTCGTGGCGCGTTCTCGGAATGAAGCATTTTAGAGTCCAGGTAATAGGCGGCATCGTGCTGCATCAGGGCAGGATCGCCGAGATGAAAACAGGTGAAGGTAAGACGCTGGTGGCTACGCTGCCCGCGTATTTGAACGCGCTCACCGGCAAGGGCGTGCATATAGTTACGGTCAACGACTATCTTGCAAAGCGCGACAGCGAATGGATGGGTAAGCTATATAACTTCTTGGGTCTCAGCGTCGGACTTATTATCCACGAAAAGGACAACGCCGCGAGAAAAGAAGCGTATAACGCCGATATAACATACGGTACCAATAACGAGATGGGCTTCGACTATCTGCGCGACAACATGGTAATATATAAGGAAAACAAGGTCCAGAGAGGACATAACTACGCGATAGTCGACGAGGTCGACAGTATCTTGATAGACGAGGCGAGAACGCCGCTTATCATTTCGGGTAAGGGCGATAAATCGACCGACCTCTACGAGCAGGCAGACCGGTTCGCCAAGACCTTGAGCTTTAAGAAAGTCGTCGAGACCGATTCTAAGGTGGAGGTCGAGGACGAAGAGGAATTCGACAACTACGACTATATCGTAGACGAGAAGGCCAAGACCGCTATGCTCACGCCGCGCGGCGTTAAAAAGGCCGAGGAAGCGTTCCATATAGACAACCTCACGGATCCCGCCAACATGACTTTGTCGCATCACATAAATCAGGCGATAAAGGCGATAGGCGTTATGAAGAGGGATAAGGACTACGTTGTAAAAGACGGCGAAGTTATCATAGTAGACGAGTTTACCGGACGTATGATGTTCGGCAGACGTTATAACGACGGACTTCATCAGGCGATAGAGGCCAAGGAAGGCGTTAAGGTCGAGCACGAGAGCAAGACGCTCGCGACCATAACTTTCCAGAATTACTTCAGACTCTACGGAAAATTGTCGGGTATGACCGGTACCGCGCAGACTGAGGAGGACGAGTTCCAGGAGATCTATAAGCTGGACGTTATAGTAATACCGACGAATAAGCCGATGATCAGGATCGACGAGCCGGACAGCATATATAAGACCGAAGACGCTAAGTTCCGCGCCGTGATAGAGGCGACGAAAGAGGCTCACGAAAAAGGTCAGCCGGTGCTTATCGGCACGGTGTCGATAGAAAAATCCGAAAAACTCAGCAAAATGCTCAGAAAGTGCGGCATCAAGCACAATGTGCTCAACGCTAAGTTCCATGATAAAGAGGCAGAGATAGTAGCGCAGGCGGGTAAAAAGGGCGCGGTCACGATCGCGACGAACATGGCCGGCCGCGGTACCGATATCGTGCTTGGCGGTAACGCCGAGTTTATGGCGAGACACGAGATGGAGAAGATGGGTTATACGGACGAACTGATCGTTCAGGCCACGGGCTTTGCCGAGACCGACGACGAGGAGATAATCGAGGCGAGAAAGACCTTCTCCGAGCTCAACGAAAAATTCAAAAAAGAGATCGAGCCGGAGCAGAAGGAAGTGCTGGCCGCCGGAGGTCTTAACATAATGGGCACCGAGCGTCACGAGAGCAGACGTATAGACAACCAGCTCCGAGGCCGCGCGGGACGTCAGGGCGACGTAGGTAAGTCCAAGTTCTACCTGTCCTTGGAGGACGACTTGATGCGTCTGTTCGCGCCCGAGCGTATAAATAAGGTGATGAACACGTTCGGACTTGAGGAGGACGAGGCGATCGAGAGCAAGATGCTCTCCAACGCTATCGAGACCGCTCAGGAGAGAGTAGAGAGCAAGAACTTCGATATCAGAAAACACGTCCTCCAGTTCGACGACGTTAACAACCAGCAGAGAGAGATGATATATAAGCAGCGCGACCAGGTGCTCGACGGAGACGATATGCGTTCGTATATCATGAACATGCTGAAAGACGCGATTGCCGCGGTGATCAATTTATATGTCGGAGATAAATCCCTGCCCGAGGAATGGGACTGGGACGGAATGAAGGAGCATTTCGAGACTTTGCTCGGAGAGATGCCCGAGGGATTCATGGAGTTTACCGACGTCGAGATCGATAAGATGACGAAAGAGCGTCTTGCGGAATATATATTCGAGGACGCGGAGAAGAAGTATCAGACGAAAGAAGCTGATTTCGGCGAAAATATGCGCGAGATCGAGCGCGTGATCCTGCTCAGAGTTGTAGACCAGAAGTGGATGGATCACATCGACAACATGGAACAGCTCAGACAGGGTATCAACCTCAGAGCCTACGGTCAGCACGATCCGGTTGTTGAATACAAGTTCGAGGCTATGGATATGTTTGAGGAGATGATAGCGAGTATTAAAGAGGATACCGTTAAGCATCTGTTCCACGTAATACCTCAGTCTAAGATAGAGAGACAGCAGGTAGCGAAGCCGATGGCGGAGAACCTTGGCGGCGACGGCACGGTCAAGAAAAAGCCGTCGAGAAGAGTCGTTAAGATAGGCAGAAACGATCCCTGTCCGTGCGGCTCGGGTAAAAAGTATAAAAACTGCTGCCTTGAAAAGGATCAGCAGAACGCGTAGCGGTTTTGCGCGTACTATATAGTAATTTGTCTGCACAGGCCGGTTATGCGCGGCCTGTGTAGTTTGGTTTAATAAAAAAATATTTATGAATGGAAGTGATAACGTGATAGCTTTTGACGAGTATAAGCTCGGCTTGGAGGGCATGAAAAAAGATATTACAGAACTGAGGGATTCACTTTAACTTAGCTCAAGTCGAGAAAGAGCTAAAAGAGCTTGAAGAAAAAACGATGCAGCCCGATTTCTATAACGATATGGAGAGCGCGGGAAAGATACTGCAAAAAATAAAAGGGCTCAAGGACAAGAGAGACAGATTCAATGCGCTCGTGACGACTCACGAGGATTTGACCACTTTGGTCGCCCTGGCGATCGAGGAGGAGGACGAGAGCGTGCTGGACGAGGTCAAGCAGGGGTATAAAGAACTGTCGGAGAACCTTGAAAATATGAAGCTCGAGACGCTGCTCTCAGGCAAGTACGACGCAAACAACGCGATCGTCACGCTACACGCGGGCGCCGGCGGCACAGAGGCGCAGGACTGGTGCCAGATGCTGTTTAGGATGTACACGATGTGGGCGGAGCGCAGAGGGTTCAAGCACGAGGTTATCGATTTCTTAGACGGCGAGGAAGCCGGGATAAAGAGCATCACCTTTATGATAGAGGGACTTAACGCCTACGGATATTTAAAGTCGGAGAAGGGCGTTCACAGGCTTGTCAGGATATCGCCGTTCGATTCGGCGGCGCGGCGGCATACGTCCTTTGCGTCCTGCGAGGTCATGCCCGAGATAGACGATACTATCGACGTGGAGATAAACCCGGAGGACCTGAAGATCGACACCTACAGGGCGAGCGGCGCGGGCGGTCAGCATATCAACAAGACCGAGTCGGCGATAAGGATCACGCATATCCCGACCGGGGTGGTGGTGACCTGCCAGAACGAGCGCAGTCAGCACAAGAATAAGGATATGGCGATGAAGATGCTAAAGTCGAAGCTGATAGAGATAGCGGAGCGGGAGCAGAAAGAGAAGATCGAGGACTTAAAGGGCGTTCAGACCGAAATTGGCTGGGGAAACCAGATAAGGTCGTACGTGTTCCAGCCTTACAGAATGGTCAAGGATCACAGAACCAACTACGAGACCGGTAATGTAGACGCGGTGATGGACGGCGGTTTGGACGGCTTTATCAACGCTTATTTGATAGCGAAATCGAGGGGCGAATTATAGCGGCGGGAGCGGCGGATTTTCGCCGAACCGGCTTGATTTGCTTTTGCTTAGAAAATATATCGATCAGAAATGGAGAGGTCATAGATGTTTGAAAAATTATCATTTTTGGAAGAGCAGTTTGAAGAATTATCGAGAAAAATAAGCGACCCCGAAGTTATCGCCGACCAGGAGACATGGCGCAAGCTCTGTAAGGAACACTCCGACATGACGCCTATAGTTGAAAAGTACAGAGAGTATAAGAAGAATAAGCAGACCATCGACGAGGCGAAAGAGATGATGGACGATCCCGAGACCGACAGGGAATTTAAGGAGATGCTGGTCGAGGAGACCAAGGAAGCCAAGGAGAACATCGCCAGGATCGAAGAAGAGCTTAAGATATTATTGCTTCCCAAAGACCCCAACGACGACAAGAACGTTATGGTCGAGATAAGAGGCGGCGCGGGCGGCGACGAGGCGGCGCTGTTCGCCGGAGACCTGTTCAGAATGTACAGTATGTACGCGGACAGTAAGGGCTGGAAGACCGAGGTCCTTAACCTGAATGAGATAGGCATAGGCGGGATAAAAGAGGTCACGTTTATGATAAACGGCGAGGGCGCCTACAGCAGGCTCAAGTTCGAGAGCGGCGTTCACAGAGTACAGCGCGTGCCGGAGACCGAGTCGAGCGGCAGGATACACACGTCTACCGTAACGGTCGCGGTATTGCCCGAGGTGGACGAGGTGGAAGTTGAGATAAATCCGGACGATCTGGAAATAGACACCTACCGTTCAAGCGGCGCGGGCGGTCAGCACATCAACAAGACCGAGTCGGCTATAAGAATAACCCATAAGCCGACCGGGATGGTCGTCACCTGTCAGGACGAGCGCAGCCAGCACAAGAACCGCGAAGCGGCTATGAGGATGCTCCGTTCGAGACTGTACGACAAAATGGAACAGGAGAGAAACGCGGCCATAGCTGCGGATCGAAAGAGCCAGGTCGGCACCGGCGACCGAAGCGAGAGGATCAGGACCTACAACTTCCCTCAGGGCAGAGTGACCGATCACAGGATCGGGCTTACGCTGTATAAGCTCGACCAGTTCATGAACGGGGATCTGGACGAGGTCATCGACGCTTTGATCACCACCGATCAGAGCGAGAAATTGAAAGCTCAGGATTAGTAAAAAGGGATGATAAATTTGGAAACTAAAGTTATTATGCCGAAAGATATAGATATTGCGGCCCGGACGCTAAAAGACGGCGGCCTGGTCGTTTTTCCAACGGAGACGGTATACGGACTTGGGGCGAACGCGCTCGACGCCGAAGCTGTTTCAAAAATATTCGAGGCTAAGGGACGTCCGGCGGACAACCCTTTGATCGTTCATATATCGGACTACGAAATGCTGAGCGGTCTGGCTTTGGAAATATCGGATAAGGCGAAGACTTTAATGGAAAACTTCTGGCCGGGGCCTCTGACAGTGATATTAAAGGCGTCGGATAAGATCCCGCGCGGAGTCACTGCGGGACTGGATACGGTAGGTATAAGAATGCCGTCGAACGCGGTCGCGCGCGAACTGATAGCAAAGGCTGGCGTACCCGTGGCGGCGCCGAGCGCGAATCTATCGGGAAAACCGAGCCCAACTACCTTCGAGCACGTATACGAGGATATGAACGGCCGCGTTCCCGTGATAATAAACGGCGGAAACTGCGACGTTGGCGTTGAATCCACGGTCATAGATCTGAGCGGGGACGGCGCGATCATATACCGTCCGGGCGGCGTGACCGAGAAACAAATATCCAAGCTGATAGGCGAGGTCAAGACGGTCGCGTCGGTCGGCAAGGACGAGAAGGTCAAATCTCCCGGACTTAAGTACAAACACTATTCGCCCGACGCGGAGGTCATAGTTTTGAGCGGCAGCGTGGAAGAGGTCGAGGAGTGCGTTAAATTGGCGTCCAAAGAACGTAAGGTCGGTCTGCTGGCGTTCGATCAGATAGAGGAGGCCGTTTTAAAGGATCTGGATACAGACGTATGCATAATTTCGATGGGCGATATGAGAGCCGCCGAAGAAGCGGCGCGGAACCTTTTTAAGGCGCTCAGAGAGATGGACTTAAACGGCGTGGGCATAATATTCGCGCCCGAGATCCCGGACAGCGGGCTTTGGGCGGCGGTCAGAAACAGGCTCTACCGCGCGGCGGGAGGCAGAGTGATCAAGGCCTCCGAGTATATACGCGAGATGAATGAAGAGAACGCCAAACGGGGCGATACGAATACCGAAGCCGAAAAAGCCCCGGAGGCCGAAAAAGCCGCGAAAGCTGAAAAGTCAGTAAATTCCATATTGTTCGTCTGCACCGGAAACACCTGCAGAAGCCCAATGGCCGAGGGAATACTCAGAGCGATGGCGAAGGGAACCGATTTTAAAACTTCGTCGGCGGGGTTGTTTGCGGGCGGCGAGCCGGTATCCAAAAACGCGGTCTTGGTCATGAACGAGATAGGGATAGACATATCCGGTCACGTATCGAGACAGCTTACGCGGGATATGCTGAAGGAGTTCGACCTGGTATTGACCATGTCTGAGTCGCATAAAAACGCGATCGTCTCCGCTTTCCCCGAATATAAGGATAAGACGTTCACTCTGCCAGAGTACGCGGGCGAGAGCGGCGGAGAGATACCCGATCCGTTCGGCGGCGATATCGAGACTTACAGAAAATGCAGAGACAGCATCAGAAAATACGTTAATATGGACGTTGCGGCGCTGCATAGAAGAGATCTGGGCGGCGAAGAATGAATATAAAAATAGACTTATTGACGTCAGACTCCGTTTCGGAAACGTTGGAACTTGAAAAGCGCTGTTTTGAAAGCGGGGCTTTTAGCAAAGGCATGTTTGTCGGCGGGATAGAGAATACCAATTCGCTTTATCTGACCGCCGCAGAATACGGAACCGGTAAGATAATCGCCTATATCGGTTTCTGGACGGCGGCCGACATAGCGGAAATAGATTCAATAGCCGTCTTGCCGGAATACAGGAGACAGGGCGCCGCTCGGGCGCTGCTCGAGGTCTTAAACGGGATCTGCAAAAAAATGGGTATCGGATATATAAACTTAGAGGTCAGAGAGAGCAACATCGGCGCCGCGCGGCTGTATGAAAAATGCGGCTACAGGCGCGTGGGCAGGAGAAAGGGCTACTACGAGGACAACGAGGACGCGATACTGTATACTCTCGAGCTCGGCTGAGCGAATATATAGAGCATAAAATAGGAGAATAAGATGAAGATACTTGCAATAGAAAGTTCATGCGACGAGACCGCGGCGGCAGTAGTCGAGGACGGTACAAACGTACTCTCGAACGTAATAAACACTCAGATAGAGCTGCACAAGCTCTACGGCGGAGTAGTGCCGGAGATAGCGTCAAGGAAGCATATTGAAAATATCAGTCCGGTAATAGACAAGGCGCTTGAGGACGCGGGCCTCGGCTTCGAGGGTATCGACGCGCTCGCGGTCACATATGGTCCCGGACTGGTCGGGGCGCTGTTGGTGGGCGTGTCCGAAGCCAAGGCGCTGAGCTTCGCGCTCGGTAAGCCGCTCGTGCCGGTCCATCATATAAAGGGTCACATCTGCGCTAACTACATAGAGGATCCGGAGTTTAAGCCGCCGTTCGTCTGCCTTGTCGCCTCGGGCGGACACAGCAATATAGTCTACGTCAAGAGCTACACGGAGTACGAGGTCTTAGCTAAGACCAACGATGACGCGGCGGGTGAGGCTTTCGATAAGGTGGCGCGCGTTCTGGGACTCGGCTATCCGGGCGGACCCAAGATACAGAAGGCGGCGGAGAGCGGCAGAGCGGACGCCGTTCGTTTTCCGAGGGTGAATATGGGAAAAAACGGTTTTGATTTCAGTTTCAGCGGGGTCAAGACGGCCGTGTTGAATTATATCCATAACGCCGAGCAGAGGGGCGAGGAGATAAGCGTCCCGGACGTCGCGGCTTCGTTTCAGGCGGCCGTGGTAGACGTTCTGTCCGATCATCTGATAGGCTGCGCTGCGATGCGCGGCGCCGAGAAGATAGCGCTCGCCGGAGGAGTCGCGGCTAACCTGCCGCTAAGAGAAGCGGTCGCGGCGAAAGCGAAGGAGAACGGATTTGAGTTTAACTGCCCGAGGCTCGAACTGTGCACCGACAACGCCGCGATGATCGGCTGCTGCGCGTATTACGAATACCAAGCCGGAAAGCGGGCGAAGCTGGATCTCAACGCCGTAGCGTCGCTTAGCATGGACGAGCGTCAGCTTAAGGATTAGAATGAGTTTAGAATGATTTGCGCTTATGGCGGCTGCGGCGGAGAAAGGATTCTGAGCCGCGTCGCGAGGAGGGAACGGCTATGTACGAGTTATTTTTTAATTTTGTTATCTATTCGTTTTTGGGCTGGTGCTGCGAGGTCGTATTCGCGGCGGCGGTCGATGGAAAATTTGTAAACAGGGGCTTTCTGAACGGACCGGTCTGCCCGATCTACGGCTTTGGAGTAACGATCGTCTTTGCGGTTTTAAACCCCATCAAGGACAACCTGTTTATTTTATTTATAGGTTCGGTGATTCTGACCTCGGCGCTCGAACTCGTCACCGGCTTTATACTTGAGAAATTGTTTCATCAGAGATGGTGGGATTATACGGATAAAAAGTTTAATATAGGCGGCTATATATGTCTTGAGTTTTCGCTCTTGTGGGGAATAGCGTGCATTATTGTCGTCGACGTTGTGCAGAGCATGACGATCGATCTTATAAATTTTATCCCGCGCCGCGCCGGCGTAGTCGCGCTCTGGATAATCGGGATACTATTCGTAGCCGATTTGATAGTGACGGTAATAGGAATAAATAATCTGAATAGGAGAATGAAGCCTATAGCCGCCGCCGCGTGGAGACTCAACAGATTATCCAATAAAATTGGTGGGAATCTGTCCGGAGCGACTATAAAAACGATAAATCACGCTATAGAATTTAAGGAAAAGAACGACAGGCGCTTAGAGCGGCTCGAGAGCAAGATAGACGAGATGAAGTCGGCGCCGATCTTCGATAAGGACGAGTTTGCGGAAGAACTGCGCAAAAAGAAGGAAGAGCTTAGAGAGAAATATAACGGTATATCCGATATCAAAGGTCTGACCAAGTTCACCAAACGCCGTTTGGAGAAGGCCTTCCCTAATATAAAAGAGAAGTTCGACAGCTACAGGGCTATGGCGGACGAAGACGAGCCGGACGCTCACGGCGGAGAGAAAGACGGTTTGGATTAAGCTTTTGCATAATCAATTTTTGCTATAATGAATTTTTGCTATATTGAATACAGAATACAAATAGAGGTTAAAAGCGGCGATGGAGGTTCTCGCAGCGCCAAGCAACGCTGCGACTGTGCTTGCAAAAGTATGCGTAATAAAGCGAGGTTCCAATATCGGCGCGCCTAATTGCCAAACGTCTGTTGAACGCGGCGGGTATGATGCGGTTTGGGGGTGTTTGACAAAGCCTTAGAAGAATATTATTGAGGAGTTGATCGTATGGCGGTTATACGCACGCATTTTACTTTGCGTCTCGATCAGGTGAATCCTGCCAAAATTAAAAAGACCGCCGCTTCGTAATCGCGGAGGATGACGAATACGATAGAATTTCTGATAAAAAAAGAGATAAAGCGTTATGAAGCCGAAAACGGCGAGATACCCGTGACCGACGACGATATTTATCTCAAATAAAAATTCTACGCGATAGTTACGCGGCTCAAGTTCCGGCGTTATCGTAAAAAATCGGTATGAAACGACGCGCATGCCGTCTCATACCGGAAAATTCTACGTTCTTTTTCATAGACCGCTCAGAGAAGCGGCTTTTTTTCAGCTTTTTTACCGTCAATAATACGGAGCCAGCGTTAACTCCAAAGAAGCCGCGGCTATATATAAAGCTAACTAAATCGAAATTTTATACGATTTATCCGCCATAGTGACGACGTCGTTGTTCTTGATCTCAAGCTGATGCTCCAACTTCTTGCCGTTTATAAGCGTTCCGTTAGTCGAGTTGTTATCCTCGATCAAAAGTTTGGACCCGACCTTGTATACAATGCAGTGCAGACCTGAAACCATCTGATGGGGTATTACGATATCGCAGTCCTTGCTTCTTCCGATAGTGATTTCGGAAGCGATCTTAGCGAAGTAGCTCTCTTTGCCGTCGGTCGAAACGAGTTTTAAGCCTTTTTCGCCGGGCGGCATGTCAGAACCGGACTGCTCCTTTCCCGAACCGGTCTCCTTGGCCGCCGCGGCTTTTGCAGCCCTTGCGGCTCTCGCTTCCGCGTTCGGTTTATCAGTATCGTCGCCGTCGCCAGCGTCTTCCTCGGCTTTACCGTCTTTGCTTTCTTCGTCGGAATCTTCGGAAGAGTCGCCGTCTTGCTTGCCCCGATCTTCAGTATCGCTTTCTTCGTCGGAGTCTTCCGGCTCCTTATAGTCCGTATCGGGTATCTCGGCGGTATCCGCCGCGTCCGCAGCCGAGCCGTCCGCCGAAGAGGCTGTTGGTTCGGCTTGAGAGTCGCCCTTTCGGGAACCCATAAATAATCCTATACAAATAAATAGCATCGCCAGCGCAAATACAACTATCGCGGCGAGCAGAATGTAGTTGAGTATGCTCATTTTCGTCTCCTAAAAAATATTTTTATAAATGCGGCTGCAATATCGATTGGATCTTTGTGTTGGATATGTATTAAAATCTCACGGTAACGGCGCTGTAATTATCGTGCTTGGGTCTGCTGTTGCGGACGATCCTAAGCATTTTTTTCAGCCATTCCGCCGCGGTCTTGCTGTGCTTTAAGGTGCGCTCGACCTGGCGTTCGGTTATCTGTTCCCAAAAACCGTCGGTGCACAGTAGAAACGCGTCGCCTTCTTTTATAGCGAAAGGCTCGGAGATCTCAGGCGTGCACATTGGGTCGGAGCCTAAATAAGCGCGGACTTTTCGTCTGTTAGGGCTCTTGCGTATACCGGGGAACCTGAACTTGCCCGCCGCGTGATCGTCGTAGGCGAGAGTGTGGTCGGGCGTTATAAACTGGAGAAAGTTCTCGCTTAAGTAATACATCCGGCAGTTTCCGAGATGAGCGTTTATGGCGCATTTACCGTCGGTCAAGAGCACGGCGGCCGAGGCCATATACGACGCCGTTCCGCCCGACTCTTCGGTCTTAGCCCACAGTTTGTCGTCCGCTTTTTTGTAGTAGTCGGTAAGCGTTTCGCGGGTGACGCTGTTGGTATTTTTAAAATCGTCGAGCACGGATTTTACGATCGTGTCCGAGGCGATATTCCCGCCGCTCGTGCTGAGCGAGCCGTCCGCGACCACGAAACACGCGCAGCCGCCGTCCTCGAGCGTTCCGATACTGTCCTGGTTGATCTCTACGTCGCCGTAATAAGTCGAAGAAGATATATCCATATCAGTCGAATCTCCTAATTTTTATTTGATTGCAGCCTGCAAAACCGCTTATTGTTAGATGAAAAGCGATTTTGACGTTTATATAATATATGATTATTTATTATAATCCATAAGATGAAATTTGTCAATCTTAATAAAAAGATATTGATAATTGCGGGCGGAACATATACTTTAGTATCAAGAAATTTAATTTATAGAAAAAAGGGTTGAAAACATACCTTAATAATAGTATAATAACTAACATGTCAAAGCCTTATGCCATGATATAGCGGTTTAGTCCGCGGGCGGATCGCTTGAGCAAGGCCGGGTATAATAACGATGCAGGCTTGGAGCTGAATAAAAGAAAGAGATTTCGGCGCGGGCCGAAGGCGCGGCGGTTTAGCGAAAAGCGGGAGACGATCGAGCCGGCGCGGTATACGCAGGTTTTAAAGCGCGGCGCATGGGGCTTCGGCGGCGGAAAGCCGGACGGTTGGGTTCGGCGATCAATTTCATAACGAAAGGGGATATATGATTTTGAGTACGGAGACTGCGAATAAAAACAGGAAACTTCTTGCGCTGGTTCCATCGAACCGGGTTTTTATATTTCCCAACGATATGGCTCAATTTACTATACGCGAGCCGCATATTAGCGAGATAATATCAGAGTCGGTATATAAAAATTACGAAGTGTTCGTCTGCTTGAGCAAAGGCGAAGCGGACTTTGAGTCGTTGGACGTCTCGGACTTCCATGAGATCGGCGTAGTGGCCGAGATCGTGCAGGCCATAACGCTCGGCGACGATTCCGTGAGGATCTTGCTTAGGGGCTCCGATAGAGCGCGGCTCTTAAGCGTGAGCAGAGACTCCGCTATGTTTTACAACGCGGAGGTTGAGATAATAGAGCCTGAGCTTGACTACGACGAGGAGACAAATCTTGAGATATGCGCGTACTTTAACAAGATAAAATACGCGCTCGAGGAGACTTACGCGCTTTCGGAAGGGATGCAGCAGAACAGGGTTGCAGCTCTTTTAAACAACGACAGCGCCTTAGAGCTTACCGACTGCCTGTCGGGATTTTTGAGTATAAAAGCCGAGGAGAAGCAGGCGCTCCTTGAGGAGCTGGATCTCAGAAAGCGTATCGAGGTAGTCTATAACCACCTGCTCGAGCATAACGCTATCGCGAAGATAGGTCACGATATCGACAACAGGACAGAGGCGATCATAAACAGAGGCCAGCGCGAATACATAGTAAGGCAGAAGATTGCGGCGCTCAACGACGAACTTGCCGAACTCACCGGAAGGCGTTCATCCGATCCGGCTTACGACCTCGATATCCCGGACGAGCCGGAGAGTTTCGAGGAACAGATAGAAAAGCGGGATCTGCCCGAGGCGGTGTTGAAAAAGCTCGAAGCGGAGCTTTGCCGTCTGGATTCTCAGCAGCGGTTCAGTCAGGAATACGCGGTGATCGAGAACTATATTGAAGAAGTCCTCGCCCTGCCCTGGGAATTTTCGGACGAGGAGAATTTGGACACGCAAAAGGCGAAGGAGATATTGGACCGCGACCACTACGGCTTGGAAAAGGTCAAGGAGCGCATAATCGAATACATATCGGTAAAACGTCTCACGAACGAAACCGGAGGCTCGATACTATGTCTCGTGGGTCCTCCCGGAACGGGAAAGACTTCCGTCGTAAGATCGCTCGCCGAGTCGCTGGGCAGGAAATACGTCAGGATAAGCCTCGGCGGCGTCCAGAACGAGTCGGATATAAGAGGACACAGAAAGACCTACGTAGGCTCTATGCCGGGCAGGATCATGGAGGCGCTTAAAAACGCCGGCTCCAACAATCCGATAATACTCTTGGACGAGATAGACAAGCTGGGCGTATCCCATGCCGGAGACCCCGCGTCCGCGCTTTTGGAGGTATTGGATCCGGAGCAGAACAAGAGCTTTAGAGACCATTATATAGAGATACCGTTCGACCTGTCAAAGGTCATGTTCATCGCGTCGGCGAACACTCTCGACACCGTGCCGAGACCGCTCATAGACAGGATGGACGTGATAGAGGTATCCGGATATACTATGGAAGAAAAGCTTAAGATAGCGAATAAATACCTGTATCCGAAGCAGCGCAAAAAGCACGGTCTCAGCGCGAAGCAGCTAAAGGTATCGGATTCGGCGATAAACGAGATAATTGACAACTACACCCGCGAGTCGGGAGTCAGGAATCTCGAGAGGGCGCTCGCCGCGATAAGCCGAAAGACGGCCAAAAAGATCGTGGACGAGGGCGTCGAGTCGATCAGAGTAAACAAGACCAACGTCTCCGAATTTTTAGGCAAGCCTAAGTATCCGCGTCAGAGACGGGATAGGATAGACCGGATAGGAATAGTAAACGGTCTCGCGTGGACGCAGAGCGGCGGCGAGATACTAAACGTCGAGGTTTGCGTGATGGAAGGAAACGGAAAACTGATCCTTACCGGCAACTTAGGCGACGTCATGAAAGAATCGGCGTCGGCAGCGATGAGCTATATCAGAGCCAACAGGGAGAGACTGGGTCTTGAAAAGGATTTCCATAAGAATGTAGACGTGCATATTCATTTTCCGGAAGGGGCTGTGCCGAAGGACGGTCCGTCGGCGGGCGTAACTATGGTCACGGCGCTCGTTTCGGCGCTTACCAAGACTCCGGTTCGTTCCGACGTGGCTATGACCGGAGAGATAAGCCTCACCGGACGCGTTCTCGCTATAGGCGGTCTAAAAGAGAAGACCCTCGCGGCGTACAGAAGCGGTATAAAGGAAGTCTCGATACCGTACGACAATAAGCCGGACTACGACGAGCTTCCGGATATTGTTAAGGATAATATCAGCTTTACGTTTGCGAAGGACGTGCGTACGGTTTTGGATCTCGCGCTCGTCAAGAACAAAAAAGAGGGAAAGAGCGTCGCGCCCAAAAGACGCGGAAAGATAGAGTCCGCCTCCAAGCAGTCGATCAGCGCGGGCGCGTGATATAAGCATACAGAACGAGGAACGGGACGCGGCGGGGAATGAGATCCAAATCCCGCGGGCGGCTTAAAACGCCGCGGACGCGTTCCGGACTTAGGAGATACAGGAGGTATTACGAAGATGGAATATATCGACGCAAAATTACTTTGCACCGCCGTGAAGCCGGAGCAGTACCCCGACACGCTCGTGCCCGAGATCGCATTCGTCGGAAGGTCGAACGTCGGCAAATCGTCTTTGATAAATTGTATAACCAATAGGACGAAGCTGGCGAGGACGAGCAGTTCTCCGGGTAAGACGGCGACCATAAACTTTTACGATATAGAGGGCAGATACAGGCTTGTGGATCTGCCGGGTTACGGCTACGCCAAGGTGTCGAAAGTCGAGCAGGAAAAATGGGCTAAGATGATAAACAGGTATTTGTCGAACAGGTATAATCTTGTCCAGGTCGTTCAGCTCGTCGATTCAAGGCATAAACCGACGGCGGACGATAAGACGATGATGGACTGGATTAGGAGCTATAATTACTCTCCTGTAGTCGTAGCCACAAAGCTGGATAAGCTCAAAAAGTCGCAGATAGAAAAGAATCTAACGGTCATATACAACGAGCTCCGACTCGACGACGACTGCGTTCTGCTGCCGTTCTCGGCCGAAAAGCGAACAGGCAGGGAAGAGTTTTTGGAGCTTATAGAATCGCTTGTAAAGAGCGTGTAGGCGCCTATCGATCGGTACGGAATTTGCGCGGGATCGTAAGCGCGGTCTGACCGGGACGGAGCCAAAGTTTGAATTCGGCGGGAGCGCCGCGCGGTATTGCGGCGTTGTTTTGTGAGATTCGGCTGCGCCTTAACGCTCAATCGCCGTAATTAAAGAGGAGCCGATATAATAAATTTTCTATTGACATATGGAAATATGTGAGATATAATCATTATATAATCGAATAAGATCTTCAGGGCAGGGTGAAATTCCCTATCGGCGGTACAGCCCGCGAGCCGCAAGGCAGATTCGGTGAAACTCCGAAGCCGACAGTATAGTCTGGATGGAAGAAGATTGGTTTATACAGCGTCGTTGCTCCTTTGTTATTTAATAATAGTATTTGTAAAATTTTCATGCGGCGCTGTATTTTCAATATTGCTCTGAGATGGGTTTCCGTTTCAGAGTTTTTTTGTTTTAAAACCGTTGGATTTTGTTTGGATTTTTTTGCGTATACAAATACGTATCGATTTCACCGTTAAACCTCAGTAATTTTAGTTCAGCCGAGAACGTTGACAGGGTTTCATTTCGGCTTTATGGATTTTATTCGAGATCTTTTCCAAGAGGTGATTTTAATGAACGACAACGATTACATGAGGCGCGCCGTAGAGCTTGCAAAGCGCGGCTGCGGTTTCGTCTCCCCGAACCCGATGGTGGGCGCGGTGATCGTCAAGGACGGACGGATAATAGGCGAGGGCTGGCACGCAAGATACGGCGACCTTCACGCCGAACGCGCCGCGCTGAATTCATGTACGGAGTCCCCGGCGGGCGGCGTTATGTACGTAACGTTAGAGCCGTGCTGTCACCGCGGCAAACAGCCGCCCTGTACCGACGCGGTTATAGCTTCGGGCGTAAAAAGAGCGGTTATCGGTTCGCTCGACCCGAACCCGGCGGTGTCCGGAGGCGGGATAAAAGCGCTGCGCGAGCATGGGATAGAGACGGAGACCGGCGTACTCAAAGAGGAGTGCGACGAGCTGAATTTTATATTTTTCCACTATATCAAAACGGGTATTCCATACGCGACCGTCAAATACGCGATGACTATGGACGGCAAGACTGCGTCGTATACCGGCGCGTCAAAATGGATAACCGGCGAGGCGGCGAGAGAGCGCGTGCACGAGGACAGGCGCAGGTACTCGGCTGTCATGACGGGGGGAGACACCGTTTTGGCCGACGACCCGCTGCTGACCTGCCGAATAGAGGGTGGAAGGGATCCGCTCAGAATAATATGCGACTCCCGGCTCAGGACGCCGCTTGAAAGTAAAATAGTAAAAACAGCCGCGAGCGTTCCGACCGTTATCGCGACCTGCGTAGGCGATGCGGAGAGGTTCAAGGAATACGAAGGGGCCGGGTGCAGAATCTTGACCGTTCCCCAAAAGGAAGGCCGCGTAGATCTTGAGAGCCTTTTTAAAACGCTCGGCGGCGAGGGAATAGACGGCGTTTTGATCGAGAGCGGCGGAACCTTGAGCTGGTCGGTCTTAAAGAGCGGGCTCGCGCGTAGGGTGCAGGCGTATATCGCGCCCAAACTGCTGGGCGGCGCCGGGGCGAAATCTCCGGTCGGCGGAGAGGGGATAGCTCATCCCAAAGACGCGATACCGCTTAAAAACAGCAAGGTAACAAGGTTGGGAGAGGATTTTCTGATAGAAAGCGAGGTAGACTTCGATGTTCACCGGGATAATTGAAGAGGTAGGCCGCGTTAAAAGAATAGCCGCGGGCGCGGATTCGGCGGTATTGAGCATAAACTCGGAGATAGTAGTAAAGGGCGCGGAGATCGGGGACAGTATCGCGGTAAACGGCGTTTGCCTTACGGTAACTTCGCTCGGCGACGGAGGATTTACCGCCGACGTGATGCACGAGACGCTGAGCCGTTCGGGCTTGTCGGAGTTAAAGCCGGGGAGCCGGGTCAATCTGGAGAGGGCCATGCCGGCGGACGGGCGTTTCGGAGGACATATCGTCTCGGGGCATATCGACGGCGTAGGGCGGATCGCCCGGATCGAGCGCGACGGTATCGCGCTTAGGCACTACGTTACGGTAAAACCGGAGATAGCCAAATATATCGTCGAGAAAGGTTCGGTCGCGATCGACGGCGTAAGTCTGACCGTGGTCTCGGTAAGCCGGGACGGATTTTCGGTCTCAGTCATACCGCATACCGCCGCAAACACGATAATAGGCGGACTCAGGCAGGGCGACCGCGTGAATATAGAGACCGACGCGATCGGCAAGTATGTGGAGAGGCTGCTCGGTTTCGGCGCGAATAAAGACGATGTGAACAAAAGCGGTATTACGCGTGAGTTTCTGACAAAATACGGATACTGATACGCGGGTAGTTATAATTTACGCGATCAAGTCCGAAAAGGAGTATAGAAAAGATCCGGACGGATTTAATATAGAAAAACTAAGTTTAAAAGGAGAGCGATAATATGATCCGGCTTAATACGATCGAAGAAGCGTTGGAGGATCTCAAAAATGGAAAGATCGTCGTCGTCGCCGACGACGCCGACCGCGAAAACGAGGGGGATTTCATATGCGCGGCGAGGTTCGCTACGCCCGAGAATATCAATTTTATGGCGACGTACGGCAGGGGGCTGATATGTATGCCGATGTCGGAGGAATACGCGAGAAGACTCGCGCTGCCTCAGATGACTCCGGACAATACCGACAATCACGAGACGGCGTTTACGGTGTCGGTAGACCATGTCAGCGTAACTACCGGAATTTCGGCGGAGGAGCGATCGATAACCGCCGTGAGGTTCGCGGATAAGAACTCCCGCCCGGAGGATTTCAGGCGTCCGGGGCACATGTTCCCGCTGATGGCGAAGAAGAACGGCGTTTTGGAGCGCGGCGGACACACAGAGGCTACGGTCGATCTGGCGCGGCTCGCCGGACTCGAGGAGTGCGGGCTCTGCTGCGAGATAATGCGCGAGGACGGAACCATGATGAGGACGCCCGAGCTTCGGGAGCTTGCGGATAAACACGATCTAAAATTTATCACGATAAAAGACCTGCAAAGCTACAGGAAGCGTCATGAAAAACTTATAGAGCGCGTGGCGGAGACGAGGATGCCTACCAAGTACGGAGACTTTACAGCCTACGGCTACGTCAATCTCTTAAACGGAGAACACCACGTGGCTTTGGTGAAAGGCGAGATAGGCGACGGGGAGGACGTTCTCTGCCGAGTTCATTCGGAGTGCCTGACCGGCGACGCGTTCGGGTCGCTTCGCTGCGACTGCGGACAACAGTTCGCCTCGGCCATGACCGCGATAGACGCCGAGGGCAGGGGCGTGATGCTGTATATGCGCCAGGAGGGGCGCGGGATAGGGCTTATCAACAAGCTCCGCGCCTACGAGCTTCAGGACGAGGGAATGGACACTCTGCAGGCGAATATAGCGCTCGGTTTTAAGGCGGACGCGCGCGAATATTTCATAGGCGCTCAGATACTCCGCGATCTTGGAGTAAAGACGATGCGCTTGCTGACCAACAACCCGGATAAGGCGTATCAGCTTTCGGATTTCGGGCTTGAGATAACCGAGCGCGTTCCGATCCAAATGGACGCGACCGCTCACGATCTGTTCTACCTCAAGACAAAACAGGAAAAAATGGGACATTTATTAAATTATTAATATAAAAAAAGGAGAATCATCATGAAGAAGTTTGAAGGAAAACTGACCGCGAAGAATATGAAGATAGGTATCGTCGTCGCAAGGTTCAACGAGTTTATAACTTCGAAACTGCTCGACGGCGCGCTTGACGGACTTTTAAGACACGGCGTCAAGGACGAGGATATAAGCGTCGCTTGGGCGCCGGGCTCGTTCGAGATACCTCTCGTCGCGTCCAAGATGGCGGGGAGCGGTAAATACGACGCGGTTATCTGTCTCGGCGCGGTGATCAGAGGCGCGACCAGCCACTACGATTACGTATGCAACGAAGTGTCCAAGGGCGTGGCGTCGATCTCGCTGAAGACCGGCGTGCCGGTTCTGTTCGGGATACTGACTACCGAGAACATAGAGCAGGCGATCGAACGCGCCGGGACCAAGGCCGGAAATAAGGGCTACGACTGCGCGCTCAGCGCTATCGAGATGGTAAACCTTATGCGCGAGATGGATTAGGCGCCGGGCTCGAAGGTTTTAAAGCCCGCGAAATACCGGCGGACGCGGCCCCAATTGAGCCGCGATCGGTTATTTTTAGATCAAAGCGATAAATATTGGCTTAAACGGCAGTCTAAATGCGGGCTGCCGTAGTTTTTGTTTATGCATAACAAGCCCGTTTGGCAGGTAAAATAAATGTTGTAATATTATTAAGCTTATGGTATAATATCACAATAATATTGTTTTATATTGAGCTTAGGCTATATTCTAAAAAATGGGGGGTAACCAATATGGAAAATACGACGGTTAACGAAGAACGCGAATTCGGTAAGATTAATATATCCGACGAGGTGGTGTCCATAGTCGCGTCATTGGCGGCGAACAGCGTTAAGGGAGTAGCCGGTATGGTCAGCTCTATCTCGGGCGGCTTCGCGGAACTGCTCGGCAAAAAGAACCTGTCAAAGGGCGTCAAGGTGAGCGTTACCGACAAAAACGTGGCGCTGGATCTGTCCATCATAGTCGAATACGGCTCTAAGATCCCCGACGTCGCTTGGGAGATACAGGAAAAGGTCAAGAGCGAAGTCGAGGCGATGACCGGACTCAACGTAACGGCCGTAAACGTGAGCGTCGAGGGCGTAAACGTTCCCAAGGCGGAGCCTGTAACCGCTAAGCAGGATAAGAACGAAGCGGAAAAGAACGCGGATATGAACGCCGCGGCGGACGCAGCGGAGCTAAAGGAAGAAGGCGCGGATGAGACGTATACCGCCGCCGTAGCCGAGACCGAAGAGACGAGCGACGATGAAACGGCGACGCCCGGCGCTGGCGAAGACGGTGGAGAGGACAGAGCGTAAAGAGAAACTGTGGAAAGGCTCTTTGCTTTACACATACTGCGAGAGCTTTTCAGGCGGGGAATATGCCGCGGCGGAGCGGCGGAAATGGAGATTCAAATGATAAACTCAGAGAGAAGAGAGGCGAGAGAGTACGCGTTTACGATCTTGTTTCAATATAAATTCCATCCCGACGACATGAGGGAGGTCTTAGACGACTTTATGCTGGAGCATCCGGACGTAGCCCAGAGCGATTACATTAAAGACGTGGTTCTGGGAACGGTCGAGCATATCGACGAGATAGACGGAAAGATCAACGAGTTCTCAAAAGGCAGAAGAGTGGAACGAATTTCGCTCGCCGGACTGACGCTTATAAGGATCGCCGTTTACGAGATGTTCTACCGCGACGACATACCTCCTGTGGTCTCGATAGACGAGGCGGTCACGCTGACGAAAAAGTACGACGACGAGCAGGTAGTTCCTTTTGTTAACGGGATATTAGGTAATATAAAAAATTCGATCTCATAGAAAATTCGATATTACAGATCTTGTTTAATAACAAGATTGTTTAATAATAGGATAGAAGACGGATCGCTGAATAAAATTCTCAGAGCGGGGAATAAGAGTCCGACGCTCTGTTTGTTGTTGGAAGATAGGCAGAGGTAGACGAATGATAGAAAAACAAGTTTTGACGGTAACTCAGGTCAATCTGTATATAAAAGAAATGCTGTCGAGAGACGACGTGCTGAGCCATATAACGATAAAGGGCGAGATCTCAAATTTTAAAGCCCATTCGTCCGGGCATATGTATATGTCGCTCAAGGACGAGACCGGAGTTATCAGAGCCGTGATGTTCAGAAGCGCCGCGGGCAGGCTGCAGTTCAGACCGGAGAACGGGATGAAGGTGATCGCGAGCGGCAGGGTGAGCGTGTACGAACGCGACGGCCAGTATCAGTTATATATAGAATACATGCAGCAGGACGGATTGGGCGACCTGCATATCGCGTTTGAGAAGCTGAAACAGAAGCTTTCGGCGGAGGGATTATTCGATCCGAAGCATAAAAAGCCGCTCCCCAAGTACCCGAAGCGGATAGGCGTGATAACGGCGCCGACCGGAGCCGCGATAAGGGATATACTGAACATCCTGTCGAGGCGGTTCAAATACGCGGACGTGGTGTTGTACCCGGTCCTGGTTCAGGGCGAGAACGCGGCTATGAGCATAGCGGTCGCGCTCAAGTATTTTAACGAGAATAACGCGGCGGACGTTTTGATAGTGGGACGCGGCGGAGGTTCGATAGAGGATCTGTGGGCGTTTAACGAAGAGATAGTGGCGAGAGCGATATACGACAGCCGTATTCCGGTTATCTCCGCCGTGGGTCACGAGGTGGACTTCACAATCTCCGACTTTGTAGCCGACCTGCGCGCGCCCACGCCTTCGGCGGCGGCGGAGCTTGTAGTTCCGTCTCAGGAGGAGCTTAAGGATAAGTTTAACAACGTATACGGCAGGCTCTACTCCTGCGCCGGGAGGATATTGGAGAAGAACAGGCTGAGGCTCAGACTGCTGACCGAAAAGCCTGTATTGAAAACGCCCGAGCGGAGCTTAGACGAGAGACGGCTGTATATCGACGGGCTGTATAACCGGTTTGAAAACGCCTATAAGAACATCCTTAAGGAGAAGGAGCAGGCGCTTAAGCTAAACGCGTCCAAGCTCGACGGGCTTAGCCCTCTCAGCGTGCTGAGCCGCGGCTTTTCGGTTACCAAGGACGAAGGCGGCCGGGTCGTAAAATCGGTCGGGCAGGTTAAAAAGGGCGATAAAATATCCGTCGTGGTCTCGGACGGCGAGATCAAGGCTAGCGTCGAATAGCGTCGGCGTTTCGCTTAAACGTAAGCGTATGGATCGGCTCCGATTACCTTAAGAGTATAAATATAGATCGAGTCCGCGCCGCGTTTTAAGGCGGGGACTTGACGGAGACGGACGTTGCGGAGCGGAAATCCGGGCGGAATATGACGAGACCGACGAATTACGGGCGCCAAGCGCCGCATATGAAAGCTTACGGGCGGGGCGGAACCGACTTAGAGTAATTTTAATTTTATAGAGTTTGAGGTATTAGATATGATGAACGAGAATAATGAAACGACGGTCAATCCGGAGCCGGATATGACCGAAAAAAATGAAAAGACCGCCTCTAAGAGGGGGAAGAAGGATCTGTTTGAGAAGAATTTAAAAGAGCTCGAGCAGGTGGTCAGAGAGCTGGAGAGCGGAGACGCGAGCCTGGACGAGATGCTCAGTCTGTTTGAAAAGGGTATAAAGCTGACCAAGGAGTGTACGACGGCCTTGGATAACGCCGAGCAGAAGATAAATATACTTATGAGGAACCGGGATACGGGCGAGCTTGAAGAAAGACCGTTTTCCGGCGCGGGAGAATAAGGATTATGGATTTTAAAGCGAAACTTAAAGAATATACCGCTCTGGTCGAGAGAGAGCTCGAAAGGGTAACCGAATTTGAGGATCTGCCCCAGAAAAAAGTGATGGAGGCGATGAAGTACAGCCTTTTATCGGGCGGGAAGAGGATACGTCCGGTAATAACCATAGCGGTCGCGGATATGTTCGGCGGGAACATAAACGACGCGGCGGCGGTCGGCTGCGCGCTCGAATGCGTGCATACATATTCGCTGATCCACGACGACCTGCCGTGTATGGACGACGACGATTTAAGACGCGGACGTCCGACCTGTCATAAGGTATACGGCGAGGATATTGCCGTGCTTGCCGGGGACGGGCTTTTAAACTACGCGTTCGAACTGCTGAGCGATCCGGATCTCTTCGAGGAGCTGAACGGCTTCGACTTGCTGCGCGCGGTCAGGACGCTCTCGACCGCTTCGGGCGTGTTTGGAATGGTCGGCGGCCAGACGGTGGATCTTGCCTGCGAGGGCGGCGACGGCGTCGGGATCGACGAGCTCGAGTATATGCACAGCCTGAAGACCGGGGCTTTGATAAACGCAGCGGCCGAGCTCGGCTGCATCGTCGGACATATTGACGAAGACGATACGCGGATTTTATCAAAAATTTACGATTTTAGTTCCAAATTGGGGTTGGCATTTCAAATAAAAGATGATATACTTGATGTTGTCGGCGATCAGGAAGTTTTAGGCAAAGCTACAGGCAGCGACGCGTCTAACGGTAAAACGACTTTTGTAACTCTGCTGGGATTTGAGAAGTCGTCAGAGCGTCTTATGGGGCTTACGGCCGAGGCTAAGGCCGCTTTGGCTGAATTCGGCGATTCGGCCGAATTTTTGACCGAGCTTGCGGACTATCTGCTGGATAGGGATAAATAAGCCGTTTTTTCGGAGCCGACGCGTAAATTTTTTGACGGAAAGCGTATAGCCGGCGAGGATTCGTCGTTTAGAGGTGTTGGTTATGAGATATTTTAATGAGTTTTTGAATAATAACGTGCTCTTTGTAGTGCTGTTCGCGTGGCTGTTCTCCTGCCTTTTAAAAGGCGTATTGGAGGCGATCAGGTACCGGCGTTTGGATTTTACCAGGTTTTTCGGACCCGGAGGCATGCCGTCGTCGCATACGACGATAGTCGCGTCGCTGGCCTTTTGCGTCGGGTTCACAGAGGGGTTCGACAGCGCGATATTCGTCGTCTGCTGCGTTTTGGCTTTGGTTGTGATGTACGACGCGTCCGGGATCAGGCGCGCGGCGGGACAGCAGGCGCGTATGATAAATATGATTATCGAAGCTTGGGAGGAAAACGACCTCGCTTTAAAACAACAGAAGCTGAAGGAGCTGCTGGGACATACTCCTCTCGAGGTTCTCGGCGGCGCGGCGCTTGGTATAGCGGTCGCTGTATCGGCTAACGCTTTGTCTATTATATGATAGACTGCGGCGGATGATTTTAAAAATTATTTGGATAAATATACGAGAATAAATATTTGAGAACGAAAAAAGGAAGTGTGTTAAATGATTAACGTTACGCTTAAGGGCGGAGACATAAAACAATTCGAGGACGGCGCGAGCCTGTACGAGATGGCTCAGAGTATAAGCGCCGGTTTAGCCCGCGTATGCACGGCGGCCGACGTAGACGGGGAGCTTTGCGATCTGAGATACGTTCCCGGGAAAGACTGCTCCGTAAACTTTTTGACATTCGACGACGAGGGCGGACGTCACGCCTACAGACATACCGCGTCTCACGTTTTGGCTCAGGCGATCAAGCGGCTGTATCCAAACACGAAGCTGGCGATAGGTCCCGCGATAGCCGACGGTTACTACTACGACTTCGAGTTTGAGGAACCGATAAGCGAGACCGACTTCGACAAGATCGAAGCAGAGATGAAAAAGATAATAAAAGAGGACTTGCCTATAGAAAGATTCGTTCTTCCGAGAGACGAGGCGATAAGGTTCATGGCGGACAAAGAGGAGCCGTATAAGGTCGAGCTTATAGAGGATCTGCCCGAGGACGAGACTATATCGTTCTACAAGCAGGGCGAGTTCGTAGATCTCTGCGCGGGTCCGCACCTTATGTCTACCGGAAAATTAAAGGCGGTCAAGCTTCAAAATACCGCGGGCGCGTACTGGCGCGGCAGCGAAAAGAACAAGATGCTGACCAGGATCTACGGCACGGCGTTTCCCAAAAAGTCGGAACTTGACGCGTATCTCGAGAGGATAGAGGAAGCTAAGAAGCGCGACCACCGCAAGCTCGGCAAGGAGCTTGGTCTGTTCACGATAATGGACGAGGGTCCGGGATTCCCGTTCTTCCTGCCGAAGGGCATGGTTCTTAAGAACACGCTCACAAACTTCTGGAGAGAGATCCACGACCGCGAGGGCTACGTGGAAATATCCACGCCTATAATCCTGAACAGAAGTCTCTGGGAGACCTCGGGTCATTGGGATCACTATAAGGATAATATGTATACGACGGTCATCGACGAGACCGAGTTTGCGATAAAGCCGATGAACTGTCCGGGCGGACTGCTGGTGTATAACTCTACGCCGCACTCCTACCGCGACTTGCCGGTGCGTATGGGCGAGCTGGGCATCGTGCACAGACACGAGAAATCGGGCGCGCTCCACGGACTTATGCGCGTTCGCTGTTTCACTCAGGACGACGCGCATATCTTCATGACCCCGGAGCAGATCACCGACGAGATAAAAGGCGTTATCCGCCTTATCGACGAGGTGTACAAGATATTCGGATTCAAATACCACGTCGAGCTGTCGACCAGACCGGAGGACAGCATGGGAAGCGACGAGGATTGGGAGCTTGCGACAAACGGCCTTAAGACCGCGCTCGAAGATATAGGTCTCGAATATGTGGTAAACGAGGGCGACGGCGCTTTTTACGGCCCCAAGATAGATTTCCATCTTGAGGATTCGCTCGGCCGCACCTGGCAGTGCGGCACGATCCAGCTCGACTTCCAGCTCCCGCAGAGATTCAACGCGGAGTACGTGGGAAGCGACGGCGAGAAACACAGACCTATCATGATCCACCGCGTCGTATTCGGTTCGATCGAGCGTTTTATAGGCATACTTATCGAACATTTCGCGGGAGCGCTCCCGGCGTGGCTCGCGCCGGTTCAGGTCAAGATACTGCCTATCTCGGAGCATTATTTCGAGTACGCCGAGTCGGTAAGAGAGACCCTTCGCGCAAGCGGATTCAGAGTCGAAGTGGATAAAAGGAGCGAGAAGGTCGGTTACAAGATAAGAGAAGCTCAGCTTGAGAAGGTTCCGTACATGCTGATAGTCGGCGAGAAGGAACAGGAGAATAAGAACGTTTCGGTTCGCTCAAGAAAGGACGGCGATAAAGGCGCGGTCGATCTCAGCGAATTTATAAGCTCGCTCGCCGAAGAGGTGGAGAGTAAGTCTATGTAGCGTATGTCCGCTTTGGCGGCGTACGACATTAGCTTATATTTTAACATATAAAAATATCTCAGGGCTTCGGCGCGCATTGCCGGCGCCCTGTTCTAATATAGGCTCGGTAAGCCGGATAAAACAATTATATAAGACGGAGGAATAACATGAATATTTTAGTGAGCGCGTGTCTCTTGGGAATAGACTGCCGATACGACGGGAGCGGCGAATATCTGCCCGCGCTCGATAGACTTAAGCAAAAGCATTGTCTGATCCCGTTTTGCCCCGAGTGTTACGGCGGTCTGCCGACTCCGAGAACTCCGGCTGAGATCTCGGGCGGTAGGGTCGCGACAAAAGACGGGGAGGACGTGACGGAGCAGTATAATAAAGGCGCAGGCGAGGCGCTCAGGCTTGCTAAGACTTTGGATTGCAAGGCGGCGATACTTAAAAGCAGAAGCCCGTCCTGCGGCTTTGGAGCGATATACGACGGAAGCTTCAGCAAAAGATTAGTAAGCGGAAACGGGATCGCGGCGGAATTGCTGCATAAAAGCGGGATCAATGTGATCGCCGACGAGGACGAGGATAAAATATCCGCGCTTTGAGAGGACGGGGCGGATATCGACGTTTTCAGCGTTGCTATATTGAGATAAATTGCGCGAGAGCGCGCAGGAGGTCTTGGCGCTGTATTTGATCCTCTGTTCGGCGGAGAGGTTTTCCTCAGAGTTTTTAAGGGGAGACCTGTCGCGAGGACTTTTCCTCGGTCTATCCACCTCGCAGCGGTTAAGCGCGGCGCTGTTTATATTAAGCTTTGCGGGGATCTTTATCCGGCGGTCAAGAAAAAGCGCGCGCGGCGCGGATGAAAATAGATAGCGGGAGGTATCGACTATGTCTTTAAAATTACATAATATAGATCCGGTATATTCAAGCGACTCGAAAATATTGATACTCGGAAGTTTTCCGTCTGTGAAATCCCGGGAGGCGCAGTTTTTTTACGCGCATCCGCAGAATCGGTTTTGGAAAGTCCTGACGGCGCTGTACGCTCCGGACGGCGGAATTGAGCTCGATACAGTAGATAAGAAGCGCGATTTTCTGCTAAAGAACAAGATCGCGGTTTGGGACGTTATCCGGAGCTGCGAGATAACGGGTTCTTCGGACAGCTCTATCAAGAACGTAAAGGTAAACGATATCGAGATGATACTTAGCGCGGCGGATATCAAAGCTATATTCTCAAACGGCGCGACCTCGTATAATTTATATATGAAGTACTGCGCGGATAAGCTCGGCCGTCCGTCGGTCAAACTCCCGTCCACCAGCCCGGCAAACGCCGCGTACTCTCTGGAGCGGCTTATTGACGCGTGGAGCGCGATAAAAGACTACTGTTAGTAAGTTCCGCGTGGATATCGATATTGTCGCCGCATGATATAAATTAAAGCTCACGAAGCGGCCGGGCGGTAAAAGCCAAAATGTTTTTAAGCGCGGTTCGAGCCGCGGGCGCTTATAAAGAGCCGTAAATACAGGGCTTTTCCCGCGCGGATCGGACGAAAATTATTGATTATAAAAAAATTTTAGAAAAATTCAAAAAAAGTGTTGACAAGAGTATTATTTTCTGGTAATATATTATCTGTTGCTGCGGTACTGAAATCGTATATCAAGGATAAAAAACACTTACGGAGAGCGTTTTCGATTCTGTAGTAGCTAATACGGCGGTATAGCTCAGTTGGCTAGAGCATACGGTTCATACCCGTAGTGTCACTGGTTCAAATCCAGTTACCGCTACCATTACGGCTCCTTGGTCAAGTGGTTAAGACTCCGCCCTCTCACGGCGGCTACAGGGGTTCGAATCCCCTAGGAGTCACCAAAATTCGCAGAACTGTCTAAATAGGCGGTTCTGTTTTTTTATACACGATTTTTACACAAATTCCGATATTTTTTCTTAAACAGACGTTGACGATTCCGTAATAAACAAAATAAATACTTTATTTTCCCATCGCCGCAACGTTATCTAAAAACAAAGTATTCCAATTCCGTTTGCAAAACCGTTCCGGCGCTAAAGTGAGCCGATTTGCCTATATTCGCCTACGTTTTTGTCCCCGCAAGTCAGTTTTAGAGTTATATAATAGAGGTATAAACTTAGACGTTAGGAGGCGATGGTTTTGGCTAAGCCGCCCAAAAGCGGGTTGGATTATTGGCCGAGAGACGTAGGGTTATTTCAGGACAGAAAGTTCAGGA
>CAJFTO010000009.1 GCA_904419955.1 Candidatus Roslinia caecavium
GAGCTGTCCATGGCGCTCGCGAACGCGTTGGATAACGCGATAAAGGCCTGCGTAAAATTGCCTAAAGAGAAGCGCAGGATCGTATGCAGATGCGTAGACAGGCCTCGTTTGAAGCTGGTAATAGAGAATCCGTATATTGGAGAGGTAAAATTCAGCGGCGACGGCTTTCCTGTAGACGAAAACGACGAGATAGGCGTCGGGGTCAGGTCGATATTGGCGTTTTGCAAAAAGTATAACGCGGAGTGTAAATATCAGGCGAAGGACGGCCGGTTTAGATTGGAAATCTCTTTATGATCCCGCTTCGAAAAAGAGTTTGAGCGCGAGCAGACCGCGCTCTTTTTTTGATCTATACGTTTCAAGATATTTCAATTGTATAAACTTATTTCCATTACATAACGATACCTATCGATTTAAATCATCACAAAACCGATTAATTTATCACAAACTCGCGTTTTGGGCAAAAACATGATATATAATTATGAAAAGTATCCGACCTTGGCGGCGTTCGGCTTTCGCGGGCGCCGTATATAAAGACGCGCGTTTTGGCCGAGCCGGCAGGGAAAGTATGGGTTTTATGCAGATCCGGCTTGATTTGGTATAACGGACATGGATCGGGAAATATTTTAGACAAAAAACAGATGCGACGAGGGAGAGAGCTAATGGATATTAAAAAGATTATAGCGGTTTTGACCGGTCTGTCGGCATGTCTGACTCTTGCGTCCTGCGCCCAAAGCGGCGTCGCGACTAACGAGGAGTTGTGGCGGGCGGCAATGACCGACGCGGTATTCAGCGAGGACGAAGAGATCCATGATTTGGTCAAGCTGACCGACGAAGACGACCGGGTTATCTGGGACGAGTCGAATACGCGAGTACTGTTGCTTACCTGGCATAATTACGACGGCGAATGCAAGCCGGGCGCCGCGCTCGGCGCCGAGGTAGGCGAGATCTGGGCTACTTCGGTAGGGGAGATGATAGATCGGTACGAGGAGAGCGGCGACGCAGAGGATTGGGAGCTGTGGTTCGCGCAGAAGCTCGGGGTCCACGAGGACGAGGGCTATACTCGATTCACCGCGTTTTGGGTATCGCCCGAAGACGTTATCCGTCCCGCGTATATAACCGACGTTACAGCCGACATGGTAAACGACTACTCCGCGGCGAGCGACCCGGAATATAAGGAGTGGTTCGACGGAAACATTATATATTCGTATTTTGAAAGGGATTACCCATGGACAAGGTTGGGTTATACATACGATTGGAGCGGCGGCGGATCGGAGTACGGGCTGACCGAGTTCTTGATCTTTGACGGGAACAAGACGGAGATAGAGTTTACGTATACGACAGAAGAATTTGTAGAGTGGCTCGCCGGACAGGCGAACGCGTAAACCGCTTTAAAACGTTTAAATTAAAACATATTATATATATTGGATAGGAGATGTTAAAATGAAACAAAACTGCGATAACACGAGAGAATGTCCGTGCACGTATGCTTGCCCGAGACATGGGAAATGCTGCGAGTGCGTCGCGCATCACAGGGATAACAACGAAGGCGTTCCGGGCTGTTTCTTCTCGAAAGAGGCGGAGGCTACATACGACAGAAGCGTAGAGGCGCTCGCGAGGGACCGCGGGATAATTTAACGCGGCGGCCGCGTTTGGTTATATGAGAAAACAGAGTGTTTTTTAAAGGTTTTGGAGACGTTCTTATTCGGGCTCTGAAAATTAACTAAAATGAAAGGGAGGAACATATTGATGAAACGAGTTTTTTTGAAACCGATCGCGTTTATTTTGTTGATCGCGGCGATAGTTTTGGCGTTTTCGGTCGCGGGCTGCGCGAACCGGAGCGATACTGAGGCGGATACGGGCGGGAGTTTGTCGCCGCTGGCGGGTAAAAGGGTCGCGTATATCATGCAGATGGCGCCGTCGGATATTTTCCAGATGTGGTCTGAATCGGCAAAACAGACCGCTGAGGTGCTTGGTATGGAGTTTCAGGCGTTCTTCTGCAACGGTTCGGACAGTAACTGGCAGGATACCGTATCCCAGTGCGCCGCCGCGGGCTACGACGGACTGCTGCTGAGCCACGGCGGTCAGAACTATTCGTATACGTTTTTGACCGATCTGCTGAGTCAATATCCCGATCTCAAGATCGCGACTTTCGACACCCAGTTCAGAGACCTAAGCGGCGAGACGCAGAAGATACCGGGCGTAACGCAGTTCTTCCAGCAGGATTCGCGGTTTTCCGAACTGCTTTTGGACTATATCTGCAACACGCTGTATCCCGATAAAACGGCAGCGGGCGAGCCTGTAAATATCCTTAAGGTCTGGGTCGGCCCCAACTTTTTGGCGCCCTTCGACCGCCGCGAGGTCGGATACGCCGAGTACGAGGAGAAAGGACTTATAAACACGGTCGATTACCAGATCCTCATAGACTATATAAGCGAGGACTTAGGCGGCGTGATCGGAAGCGATTACGCGGATACGCAGAATCGGATAATAGTTGAGTAGAGAGATAAAATTCTATTAAATACAGAGGAATTAGGTTACGCTTATTTACCCGAAGTATTTGAATATACAGAGTAATATTTTTATTAGAGCGGCAATAGCACCGCTCTTTTATGTTATATGATATAGTTGTCGCTTTTTGCGTTCCGAATACTATCAAAAAAATAAGGCTCCCCTCAGAAACAACGTTTTTGCAGTTATTGTCACACTCCAGGTGACTTTTCTAAAATTTTCCAGTATTACAATTGCATTAAACGTCGCATATGTCAGTGACGTCGCTTTTTGTCGGGTGACGTTTCAAGCCTCTCAGGCGACGGTCAGGTGACGCCAACAGGTGACAAAGTCACCCAGAAAAACAACGTTTTCACGGTAGTTTGCAAGCTCCGTGGTGATATAAGTGATATTTTTTTTAATACCGTAAAATAAAATAAAAAAATAAATAAATATATAATAAAAAAATATATATAAAAGAATTGGAAAAAACGTCACCAAACTTGACTTAACGGAGTTTTTGGGATAATAGGCAATTAGAGATTAGCGAATAGCGGGTGAAATTTGCTTGTATAACGCCTAAGCGGTTATATTTACAGAAAGGAATACTCCGTTTTCATATGCGGCTACAGAGGCCGTTTTTTACGTTACAGAAGCGTTCTGGACTCCTATTCGCTATTCTCTAATCCCTATTCTCTATGTTATTTTCAAGCCAATAATCCATCCAGCCGCTTAGCAGGTCTTTTCTTGCGCCTTTGGGCACCGTTAGGGTCTCGCCGTTTACTAAGACCATCTCGCTTTTTCCTACTTTTTTTATGTGATGCAGATTCACAAGAAAGCTCGAACCTATCATCATAAAGTTATTCTGGGTCAGTAATTCGCTTACGGCTTTTTGGAAGGAGGCGCGCAGCTTTTTGCCGTCTATAACGGCGCCGTTTGTCATGTGATATCTGACCGACCTTGCGTATAGTTCCGCGTATAAAATGTCCGACGCGTCTACTACTACCACGCCGTCCGAGGCGTTGATGGTTACAGAGTAGGTCCTCGACTTCTCGATCTGCTCCTCCGCCTCCGACAATACGGAAAACAGCTTGGTCTTCTCCACCGGTTTTAGCAGATAATGAAACGCGCGCACGTTATAAGAGTCTACGGCGTAATCTTTAGACGTGGTAAGATAGATGATCGGCGCTGAAACTCCGACGTCGCGCAGTCTCTCTCCAAGCTCTATACCGGACATGCCGGGCATGATAACGTCGAGGATATATAGATCGAAAATATCCTTGCCGTCCCATTCGATCTGCTCCAAAAGCTTCTCCGCCTCCGAATAGACTTTTAAGTTTATATCGTTTCCCGGATACTCGGCCAGCATAGAGCCGATCTTTTCTTGATGCGCCTTTTCGTCGTCGCACAGGGCGATTCTCAGCATATACAATCCCGCCTTCCTCTATTCATATAATATTATTATACCGGAACAGGATCATATAATCAAATATTAGCTTGATTAAATTGTCAAAAATTCGCCCGATTTGTCACATGCGTTATATTATGAAAACATTTATGATAAAGTTATATAAATATTGGAGGAAAAGCTGATGGATAGATTTATCAAGACGGAATTTTTGATCCCCAAGCGTCTGCTCGACGATTATAACCGCGTATGCGTGAGAAACAACAGGCTCGCGCTGGCGATAATGGCGAGTTTTGCGGTTATTCTGGAGCTTTTTAACATATGGCGCGTTCTGTTTATGTCAAATTCGGGGCTCGACACGCTGAATAATCGGATCTATTTCGCGTTTTATTGTTTCCTTTTCGCGTGCGCCGCGATATATCTGCTTCTTCAATATATATGGAGACGCAGCGAGATAAAGAGCCGTATCGTACAGACGGCGATCATTATTATAGCTCTGCTTTGGAACTCCTGCCTGAGCGCGTACAACTCTTTGAGCGCAAGAGAGGCGGCGGGGCTTGTGATAAGTATTTTTATGATGGGCGCCGCGGCGTTGTTTTTGATGCGGCCGGTTATTTTTATCCCGAGCGCCGTAGTCTGTTTTTTGGTATACGCGGGGGCGAGCTTCCCTTATCAAACCGCGGGCGCGCTGATAGACGTCGGGATCGCGATCTGTATCGCCTGCGCGACCAACGTCGTGAGAACGACCGACGCGGTATCTAAGCTGAAAGAAAAGGAAAACGCGGATAATATGCAGGAGAAGCTGTCGCGGGAACGCAAAAATTTCCGGCTGAATCAGGAACAGTTCTTTTTGATCATCGGCAAAACAAAGGATATAATGTTTAGATGGGATGTTGAAAACGACGATATAGTTTTTTCGTCAAATTGGAACGAGATTTTCGGATACCCGTCGCATATAACCGGTTTTTTGCGATGGGCGGCTAAGGAGCGCGGGCTGAGCGAAGAGACGACCCGGCTTTTTAAAAGCTGGAGCGAAGGGCTGAAAGATGGGATCGATTATCAGGAAGGCGAGATATTGATCTCGGGAGAGAACGGGCGCGAACGTTGGTATCAGGCGCGTATCTTATCCCAGTTCGATATGGAACGCGAAGCCGTATGCGGTATCGGCCTGCTCAGCGATATCATGTCTCAGAAAGAGACGATACTGCGTTTGGAAGACGTAACGCAGAGAGACCCGCTTACGAACGCGCTTAACAAGACGGCGATCGAAGCGTATGTGACGAGCCGCATAAGCGGTTTTGACGACGATGAAACGGCGAGCTTGCTTATCTTCGACATAGACGATTTCAAGAGTATCAACGACAGGTACGGCCACCCATGCGGCGATCAAGCGCTGCGCGAATTTTCGCGATGTATCAAGACGGCTTTTCCGTTTAGCGAGGGAGTCGGAAGGATCGGCGGCGACGAGTTTATCCTGTTTGCTGAGGATATGGATATAGAAACTTTGATCGAGAAAGCGCGCAGGCTGCTCGATTATTTTTCGCAGGTAAACTACGGCGGCGAATACATAAAGACGAGCTGCAGCGTGGGGATAGCGTTCGCAAGAGGAAGAAGCAAGAGCTTCGCGCGTCTTTACAGCGAGGCGGACGACGCTCTCTATACCGCCAAAAAATCCGGGAAAGGGAGTTTTCACATTTATAACGAAGATAAAAATCCATAAAGCAAATACCTCGCGGGAATTTTTAGACGCGGAGAACGCGCCGGGGCTTTTAAAACTTTGATTCTTGAGAAATCTACTTTACTAAAGAACGCCGCTGTGATATAATAACTTTTATTAGCTTAAATTTATATTCAGGAAGTGACGTTATATGCCAATAAAAGTAAGAGATAATCTACCGGCAATAGAGACTTTGGGAAACGAGAATATATTTGTTATGACCGAGACGCGGGCTATATCCCAGGATATTCGTCCGCTTGAAATAGTGATTCTGAACCTGATGCCGACCAAGATAGACACCGAGACCCAACTGCTTAGAATGCTCGGCAACACTCCGCTTCAGATCAACGCCACGTTTATGCATACCAAGTCGTATGAATCTAAAAACACGTCGCAGAGCCATCTGGATACGTTTTACGTGACGTTCGACAATATAAAGCATAAGAAATTCGACGGAATGATAATAACCGGGGCTCCGGTCGAACATCTTGAGTTCGAGGAGGTAGACTACTGGCAGGAGCTTTGCGAGATCATGGAGTGGTCGAAGAAAAACGTAACTTCGACGTTTCATATCTGCTGGGGCGCTCAGGCGGGGCTTTATTATCATTACGGGATCAAGAAGTATCCTACCGATAAAAAGATATTCGGCGTGTTCGAGCATTACGTACTGCCGGAGAAGAAGCATAAGATACTCCTGCGCGGCTTCGACGATACGTTTTACGTGCCGCAGTCGAGACATACCGAGGTCAGGGCGGAGGATATTGAAAAAGTTCCCGAGCTTGAGATACTGTCCGTCTCGGACGAGAGCGGCGTGTATATAGTCACCGCGAAGAGCGAGCGGCAGTTCTTTGTGACCGGACACTCGGAGTACGACGATACGACCCTCGCCAAGGAATACTTCAGAGATTTGGAAAAGGGTTTGGATATAGACATGCCTAAAAACTATTTCCCGAACGACGACCCGAAACAAAAGCCGCCTATGAAGTGGAGAGCCCACGCGAATCTCCTGTATTCAAACTGGCTGAACTATTTTGTATATCAGACCACGCCGTATGATATAAATGAGATTGACGAGCGTAAGGATTAGCAACGTAGAGATTAGGTATTAGCGATTAGGAGTGAAACGGGATTCTTTAACGTCTAAGCGGCTATGTTTGCGTAATTGGGATACTTTGTAAGAGAATTGTAAATTGACTAAGTATGTCGAATGATATATAATTATTGAAGCAGATAAGAGGTAATTGAAGGACGGTTAGCCACCGCCTATTGTCGCAACCAGCGGCAGGAAGGGGGTGACGCTTATGTGGAACGCATTACTTAAAGTGATCGTATCTATTATTATTTTTTTTTAATAATAGTTTCCATAAAAGCGATATAGCCGCCCTTGGCAGAGAGCGACTATATTAATTTAAATCATTCTCTGGCTAACCGTTTAACGGTTCTCCTCTTTTCTGCTTTTATTATACAATAAAATTTTTCAGTTGTCAACAACGTAGCGATTAGCGATTAGCGAATAGCGAATAGGGGCGGAAATTTGTTCGTTTAACGCCGAACATAAACGCAAGCGGAAATGGAATACTCTGTATTCCTATGCGGCTTAAGAAGCCGTTTTTAACGCTACAGAAACGTATTCGCCTCCTAATCGCTAATCCCTAATCTCTAATCTCTACGTTAGTATCGCGCTTAAAGATTTATTGTTACTTCTGAAGAACCTATTCATACAGCAGAGTGAGGAGGTATCGCCGACGCTTATGTAATTCATTCTCTCCTCGCAGGAAAGCGACGCTTTGAAGCCGATCTCGTTTAGAATATCGATCGAACATTCGCTTATAGCCCCGTACGGGTACGTGAACACCGCGGGCTCGAAGCCCAAATTCTCGGCGCAAAGTTCCTGCATCTTTCCGGCGTCCTCGGTGAGCGCCTTTCTGTAATGTTCTTCGCTCTCGTTTTTGTTCTTTTTAGTCCCGTTCCTTGCGGAATCTATGCTGTGCATGTCGTAGCTGTGGTTGCCTATTTCCACTAAGCCAGATTCTGAAAGAAAGCGGACGTCGTCCCAGCTCAGGTACGCGTAGCCGGGGTTCTTATCGTCCAGTTCGGAATATTTATCTGTATACGCGCCGACGACTGAGATCACGGCTTTCATATTATATTTCTCAAGCAGCGGATATACGATGCTCAGGTTGTTGTAAAAGCCGTCGTCGAATGTGAGAACGATCGGTTTTTCTGGAAGCGGCGCGCCGCTATATACATAGTCTATTACCTCGCCGATCGTCACGGTCGTATACCCGTTTTGCTTAAGATATATAAGGTCGGATTCAAAGCTCTCCTTGGAAATTACGTATTCGTTTACCCATTTGCTCTGGTCTATCACGCCGTGATACATTATTATCGGCAACTCGACGGACGCATCGCCCGAGACCGCAAGCTCGTCGTACGCGCCGCCGCGGTCTTGTATTATAAAATAATTGAGACCGAAAGCCAAGGCGCAGAATAGCGCTAAAAACAGCAAGGCGGTCTTAAGTTTTAACACATGCATATTCCTCAACTCCCTAAGGGATAGGGTATCCCATATGTTATTATATTTCGTATTGAGAATAAATATGTTTGTACCGATAGAATTGGTCGGATAATAAAAAACCGGAGCCGCGAAAGCTCCGGAAAAACAAGAAAATAACTTTTAAGCCGCGCCGTCCGTTTGATAAGTATCGGTTTGGCTGTTGCCTGTTTGACTATCGTCCGTTTGATTGCCGTCAGTTTGACCATCGCCTGTTTGGCCGTTGTCCGTTTGGTTGACGTCTGTTTGACTGCTGTCCGTCTGACTGCCGCCTGTTTGGCCGTCGTCGGTTTGGCCGTCGTCCGTTTGAGCGCCGTCCGTTTGAGCGCCGTCCGACTGATAAATATCATAGACGTCGGTCAGCGGTCGTTGATTTTTATCCCATACGTACGCTTTTATAACTCCGCCGCCGTCGGGGAGTTCAAGCGTCTCGGATAGGATCGTCTCGGAATCCGAGCTAATCAGGGTCTCGTCGCATACCAACGAATACAACGCGCCGTTTTGGTCGAACGCGGCTAAGTATACCGTAGCGTTTACGTCCTTATACAGCGTGTTATTCAGCGTTAGCGCTACATTGGCGGAGGAAGGAGTCCCGGGGTCGATAGCGACGGACGAGCCGGCTATCCCAAATTCTCCGCCGGACATGAAGTCGATTATTTTTTGTATATTAAGACAGCCCCAGCCGTATTCGACGTCGTAGCCCGTATCGCCAAGATCGTCCGAGCAGGCCTCGAGTACAAGGTTGAACTCGGCGGGGGTGATATACGGGTCGATCGACTTAGCTATAGCCGCCGCCGCGGCGACGTGCGGAGCCGCGTACGAAGTGCCCGAGCCGGTCGTATAAGAATTGTTCAAGGTAGAGCTGAATACGTCCACGCCCGGAGCGGTTACGTCCACTGTATAGTTATAATTTGAAGTACTCGCCCTAACGCCGGAAGAGGTCAGAGATCCCACGCCGATCACGTTGTCGAAACACGCCGGGGCGTTTATCTGGGAAGAATCCTGATTTCCCGCGGCGGCCACGCATATAACGTTTTTTGACGTCGCGTAATCGACAGCTTCGCGCATGGCCGTCTGGTCGGCGCTCAATTCGTTATAGGCTATAGTGAAGCTGAGATTCAGGACTTCGCAGTCTAAGTCGTCTACCGCGACGTAGATCGATCTTGTTATGTAACCCAGAGAAGTCCTGCTTCCTGAGAACGCCTTTATCGGAACGATTGTAGCGTCCGAACATCCGGCTATCCCGATTCCGTTGTTCGTCTCCGCGGCGATAATGCCCGAGACAAACGTGCCGTGCCGGTTATTGTCCGGTTCGGTATCGTAGGAATCGTTTATAACGTTATACCCTGTAGTAACGTTTGCGGACAGGTCGTCGTGAGAAGATTCGACTCCGCTGTCGATAACGCCGACGCGGACGCCTTCGCCGGTCTCGCCAGTAGTCCAAGCGTACGCCGCGCTCGCCATCCTCAGGTTCCACTGCCTGCTCGCATAGTACGGATCGTTAGGCTCAGGCAAGTCGTCCGAGAGAGTAGCGCTCTCGCCGGGCGTGGGAAACGCGTCGAGCCCGGTCTCGGGTTCGGGCGTCTCGTTTTCGATTATGTAGTTCTTGCATATATATTCAGTCTTTCCCGACGCCTCAAGATAGTCTATATACTCCTCGGTCGGGTTTTTCAGAGTATATATATAATGGTTCGGAACAAGCTCGCCCCAGACGTTTATGTCGGAGTTTGAGTTTGTCGCGGTCAAGTCCGGTTCATACTGCTTGAATTTTACTATGTATCCGTCGTATTCGCCGCCGTTTTCGTCGATTTCATATGCGTATCCATTCACGCCGAAGATCAGCGTTATAGCCGCCGCAAGCGTAAGTAATAAAACGCAAAGGGCGCTATTGGTTGTTTTTGTCACGCGTTTTCACCATCCAATATTTTGTATGCGACGCGTGAGACAGAGGTTACTCAGCGTCGAATGTGTAAACTCTGCATGTAAAGTCTCCGAACAGAGCCGGGTTTGGATTGGTCTCGTCATAGTCGTATTTTTGGATTATGAGACCGTGATTGATCAGCTCGTCTCCGTTCACGGCCGTATCGTAGCATTGAGTTCCATTTAATGATACTACATAACGACTGTTTTCGTCAAGTCCAATTAATGGAAGTTTGTCGAAGCCCATATTGACGTCGTTTAGGATCTTATAATATCCTAAGACCGCGCGTTTCTTATCGGGGGATACCGACATCCACGCGACCGTGTTGCCGTCGCTGCCGGTCAACTCCTTGTAAGAGGGCGCTCTGAGTCTGTAAAAGTCGCCGAACTGAAGGAGTTTTCGGTTCTTTTTCATAAACGCGATCTGCGCTCTTACCTTTTCTTTCTCGGCGTCCGAGAGCTTAGCCAGATCCAGCTCGTAGCCGAACGCGCCGAAATAGGCTACCGCCGCCCTCGTGTCGATGCTCGTAGTCCTTGAAAGCTGGTGGTTGGGCACGGCCGAGACGTGCGCGCCCATCGAGCAGACCGGGTATACGAGCGAGGTGCCGTACTGTATTTTAAGGCGTTCTACGGCGTCGGTGTCGTCGCTCGTCCAGCCCTGCGGCGCGTAGTAGAGCATGCCGGGATCGAACCGGCCGCCGCCGCCCGCGCAGGACTCGAAGAGTATGTCGGGGAACGCGGTCGTCAGGCGTTCGTACAGGTCGTATACGCCGAGGATGTATTTGTGGATAACCATTCCCTGATAATCCGCGTCGTTACCTCTTGAGAATACATGGCTCATATTTCTGTTCATATCCCATTTCACGTAGGACAGATTTATCTCCGAAAAGAGCTTATAGAGCGCGTCGTATATATAGTCTACGACTTCGCGCTTTGAAAAGTCGAGTATGAGCTGATTCCTGCAGAGCGCAGGCTCCCTGTCCAGGGTTCCGAGGACCCAGTCCGGATGATTGCGGTACAGCTCGCTGTCCTTGTTCACCATCTCGGGCTCTATCCAAAGTCCGAACATCAAGCCCATATCGTTTATCTTTTTAGACAGTCCGGTAAGCCCGCTCGGCAGCTTTTCTTTATTCACGAACCAGTCGCCCAGCGATGAGGTATCGTCGTTGCGTTTCCCGAACCAGCCGTCGTCCAATACGAAGAGTTCGACGCCGAGCTCCTTGCCGGTCTCGGCTATGCCGAGTATCTTCTCCTCGTCGAAGTCGAAGTAAGTCGCTTCCCAGTTATTGAGCAGGATCGGGCGTTCCCTGTCCCGCCATTTTCCGCGCGCGAGCCTGTTTTTGAACAGGTCGTGAAACTGACGGCTCATGCCGTTCAGACCGCCGCGGGAGTAGACCATGACGGCCTCGGGCGTCTGAAATTCCTCGCCCCGCTTCAAAGTCCAGCGGAAGTTTTGAGGATTTATACCGAGCTGAACGCGGGTCACGTCGTAGGTGTCCACGTCGGCGGAGACTAAGAAATTGCCGCTGTAGACCAGGCTGAAGCCGTAGACCTCGCCCGAGAACTCGTCGGTATTCGGCCTTTTAAGCGCCATGAACGGGTTAAAATGGTGGCTGCTCGCCCCGCGCAGGCTCTGCACGGACTGGGAGCCGTAGCCGAGCTTTCTGATACTTATATTCCGCTCTCTCGCCCACGCGCCGCAAAGCGTTACCATATCAAAGTTGCAGTCCGGCAGATCGAGATTTAAGCTCATAGCGCGATTTAATTTGACGGGATCGTCGCCTTCGTTTACGATCCTTGCGCTTCTGGTTATCGCGGCGTAATCTCTGAATATAGTATAGCTCAGCTCGACGCCGCATTTTATTACGTCGTCGTAGAGGAGTATTTCAAGCGTGTCCGCCTCGTCTTCGCTTTCGACGTAGGCGGCGGGGAGTCCGCTCAGCGGTTTTTTACCCTTATATATTTCGTGGGAGCGGTATTTGAAATCGGTCGCGAAGCATCCGTTTTGAGATACAATCTCGACGGCGGGGTTTCTCATATCGGTGTTGCCGCAGGACGGGTATTCCTGCTTGATATGTTCTAACGTATAGGCAAACTCCGTCTGTTTTGACACGGACGAGAACGGGCGCAGCTCGTTCTCAAACATATGCGAAAACGAATCGCAGTGTCTAAGCCTCTTCCCGAAATAGAGCTGAGCCAGGTCGCCGCTCGGCAAGACCGCGATTATATAGCTTACGTTGTCGTTAAATAGATGAAACTCGGTTGAGTTTTGGTTTTGGTTGCAAATAATAGGCATATCGATTCTCCTTATCGCGCGTATTTGACATATTTTTGTTAGATGTATTATAGCATATGTTTTGCGCGATTCCAATGCTTTGGTGATAATTTAAGACGTTGTTATCAATTATTTTATATTGACTTAAGAAAGATAGTGTACTAAACTCAAATTAATAAAAACAGTTTAAATTTTTATATTTGGAGTGATAAAAGATGGCTGAATTGAGGTATAATCCGCTTATCAAGGATTGGGTAATGATCGCGTCGCACAGACAAAACAGGCCGCAGATGCCTAAGGATTGGTGTCCGTTCTGTCCGGGTTCGGGCAAGGTCCCCGAACATTTTACGGTGTACGAATACGACAACGACTTTCCGGCGCTGTCGCAGAATCCGCCGGTCCCGGACGACGTGGCGACCGAGCTGTATAAGACCAAAGAGGCGTACGGAAAGTGCGAGGTTATACTGTATTCGCCGGAGCATACGGTCACGCTGCCCGAGCTCAGCGTAGAACATATAAGAGAGCTTGTAGACTTGTGGACGTCGCGCTTTGAAGAACTTCGCAAAGATGAAAGGATAAAATACATATTCATTTTTGAGAACAGGGGCGACGTGGTCGGAGTCACCATGCCGCATCCGCACGGTCAGATCTATGGCTACAGCTATATTCCTAAGAAGCTCGAACTGGAGCTTGCTTCATGTAAGGAGTATAAAGAGGAAAAGGGCGAATGTCTGATCTGCGATATAGTTAAAAACGAGAAGGAGTTCGGAAAGCGCGTGATCATAGAGAACGAGGACTTTATAACCTTCCTTCCGTTCTTCGCCGACTACCCATACGGCGTATACATCGCGGCGAAGGGACACGTGCAGAACTTGACTCAATTCAGCGACCGCCAGAAGGACAACCTGGCGAAGATACTCAAAGAGACCGCCGGAACATTGGACAGCCTGTTCGATTATACTTTCCCGTATATGATGTGTATGCATCAGGATCCGGTAAACGGCGAGGACGCGAGCGAGTATTACCATTTTCATATTGAGTTCTACCCGCCGATGCGGTCCGCGGACAAGCAGAAGTTCAACGCTTCCAGCGAGACCGGCGCGTGGGCGTCGTGCAACCCGACTGCTCCCGAGGAGATGGCGGAGCAGCTTAAAAAGGCTCACGAGAAATTTTTGAAAAGCTTGGAGAAATAGTTCGAGCGTAGAACTTAAGAAAAGTAAATTTTCTGTTTGCCCGCGGACAGAATAAACAAAGTTGCGGTATATAAGCGGGCGGAAAGGTATGGGATAATGATGGATGAAAAGATATTGGGGCTTAAGGAGCGTTTTATAAAAGAATTCGGCGAGAGAGGAGAGCTGTACGTATTCAGATCCCCGGGCCGCGTCAACTTGATCGGCGAGCATACGGATTATAACGGCGGTTACGTTTTCCCCGCGGCTCTCACGATGGCCACGACGATAATTGCGAGACCGAGAGAGGACAGTATCGTTCGCATGATGGCGACCGATCTCGGCGAGATGGTAGAGGGAGATCTAAATACGATAGACGAATATAAGGATCTGAAATGGGGCAACTATCAGTTCGGCGTGTTTAAAGAACTGAGAGACAACGGCTATAATATAGTCGGCGCCGATATGCTCTACGACGACACCACGCCTCACGGCGGAGGTCTTTCTTCGTCCGCGGCGATAGAGGTAGCGTCGGCTATAGCCATGGCGTATCTCGGCGGCCGCCGCGACATAGACGGTATAGAGATCGCTAAGATCGGGCAGATGGCGGAGCACCATTATATCGGGGTCAACTGCGGCATAATGGATCAGTTCTCTTCGGCTATGGGCAAGGAAAACCACGCTATATTTTTAAACTGCAAGACGCTGGAATACGAGCTTGTCCCGGTTGAACTGAGCAAGCATGGAATAAAGATCGTGGTTTCCAATACCAATAAAAAGCGTTCGCTGGCGTCGTCCAAGTATAACGAAAGACGTTCGGAGTGCGAGGCCGGACTTAAGATACTTCAGAAATATATACCGGACGCGGATTGTCTCGGAGATATAAGCCTCGACGAATTTGAAAAATACGAGGATAAGATCGAGGACGAAGTAATAAGAAGAAGGATCAGACACGTAATATCAGAGGACGACAGGGTAAAAAGATCCGTGGAAGTATTGAATAAGGGCGATCTCGAGGCGTTCGGCAGGTTGATGAACGCATCTCACGACTCGCTTCGCGACGACTACGAGGTCAGCTGCGCAGAACTCGACACGCTGGTAGAAGAGGCGAGAAAAGTGGACGGCGTACTCGGTTCGAGGATGTCCGGCGCCGGATTCGGAGGCTGCACCGTAAGCCTGATTAAGGACGAGAGCGTAGATAAATACATAAAACAGGCGGGAGCCGCATACAGAGAAAAAATAGGTTACGACGCCGATTTCTATATCTCTGAGATAGGCGACGGAGGAAAATTCTTAGGTAAGATATAACTTCGTTTAAAACTAATTTAATATAATTCCCCCAAGAGCCGGGCGTCGTCCCGGCTCGTTTTTTGCGTTAGAAAAAGCCATGAGATTCGATCATGGCTTTTCATAAAATTGATAGTATTGGGAAGAAATCAATTTTCACCCGACTGCGCGGTTTGCGCAGCCGGGATTTTATATTTAATTTAATCTTGTCTTATGATAGACTGTTGGTTTAGCATTTTCTATATCAATGCTATTCGTTTGTATATTCCTCGCACAGAGGCTGCATACCTTCGAGCGAATCCCAGAGGAATATCTTATAGGTATCGCCTTCGACGGTTCCCACTTCGATATCGTTTTCAGCGCCTACCGGAGCGTATTTCATATCGGTCAGCGTTCCGTTTGAATAGCCGGCCAGTACGACTACGGCCTTCGCTGGGAAGTCGGACCCTTTGACGATCGAAACGATTCCGGTATTGCCGTCGTAGCCCGCTATCGCCGTTTGCTCGGTAGAACCGCCGTTGCTCTTTATAACGAGCGAATAGAGGTCCGGGAGCCAACCGTTATCGTTGTAGAAGGTGACGTCTCCGCTGTAATCGGCGCTGAGCGTCAGCGTTATCTCTTTCATATGATGCGTTTTTGAGCCGATTTCTGCAAAGTCGTACGCGGCTTTTGAAGAATCGACCGTAAAGTCCGCGGGGTCTGCGTTCGGCAGATCTACTATAACGGGGAGTTCGTTGCCGCCGAAATAGTATATGGTATATTCTCCGGCCGGAAGCTCAACGTTCTCGATAGTGGGTTTATTGTCGTATTCTCCGCTCTTGCCTATATAGTTTATATAGACGCTTGTGAAAGCCGAATTGAGCGTTGTAGGATCGCTGGGATCTGCGAAGATAGCTTTGAGCTCGTCGCTTACGTTATCCGTGAACGTACCGCGAGAGTCGTTTGTATTGATCCTGGCGCTTTTTGTGCCGGAATCGTTTTTACCGGTGTTGAAGTATTTTGTTCCCGACGGGTGATTTCCCGCCGTACCGGCGTATATTCCGACTACGGACGGGTCGGTAATTATCGGCTTTTCCTCATGCAGGAATACGTTAAGTTCGCTGATCGCCCAATAGCACGACGGATCCGCTTCGGTTATTTCCATTCTGATATACCGCGCTTCCTGCTCGGGGAAGTCGATAACCAGCTGCGCTTCGTTCGACGAATTTCCGGAGACGATCGGATCGCCGAAATTCTGGCCGTCGTTAGAGACGTATACATTATAGCCTCTCGGGTGATCCGACGTCGTTCCGTTATTGTCTATCACGATCCTGTTGAATACCTCTGTAGCGCCAAGATCGAGGACTATATACTTTCCTACTTCCTGATAGCTTGCGTGCCAACGGGAATCGAGGTCGCCGTCCCACGCGGCGCTAAAACTTGACGAATTATTCGAAGCCGATCCCGTCCAGTTCGTCCTGTCGAGTCTGCCGTCCGCCTGGAGGAATTTGACGCTGCTTAAGTTGACGTATTTACTGTCCCCGCCGCTCGCGCCAGCCGCGTCGAATACTACGATGACGTCGTGCGTTCCGCTAACCGTTTCGCTTAAAGTAGCCGTAGCCTCGACCCAGGTCGATTCCGAACCTGTATTGGGAACTTCTATCGTCGCGATAGGCTCGGTCCCCACGTTGTCGAGCTTGATCTGAAGCGTGAAGCCTTCGTAGAGACTCGACACTCTCGCGCTGACAGTACCCGCTCCGACGTCTCCAAATTCAACGTTTTCATATATGATGTGGTCGTCGTAGTTATGCATATTTCTGACGTACCAATCCTGTCCTACAGGAGTGATCGTCTCGACATTGATCTTGCTCTCGGAGGACGTGGCTGGCATATTGCCGTACGCGTCTTTCGTCTCGCCGCTCTGACCGTCGTCGGGACCGCCCGACGGCTGCTCGGGAAGCTCGGGGAGCGTATAACCCGCCTCGCCGCTTGTTTCGATCGTAATGCCGGAGCTATCGAGCGTACCGTTCCATTCGATCACAAGCTCCTTATCGTAGCCGGTTCCCTCTCTGGTAAATTCGACCGGCTTGCCGTTGATCGTGACAGTGGGCTCGGAGTCTCCGAAGTTATCGAGAAGATGGATCTTGGTAACTTCGATAGGGTTCTCGATCTTAACGGTCATGCTCTGATTTTGGTTGACCTCTCCGCTCTCGGTACAGCTGACGGTTCCGTAGCCCTCGGGCGATACGAACATGCCGTCGGTCATTGTGTTGTTCATCTCGGGCAGAAGTCTGGGCTGTACCCAAATTTCCTTGGTTCTTTGGTTGCGGTAATAACCGACGACGTCGTTATAATTTCTCCAAAGCCCGGGCATACTGATGTATTGATTTCCGCCGGAAGTGTTCGTCGCCGCATAGTTCGGCTCGGTTACTGCGGGGAGGATATCGAGCGGGTGATTGAATACTTTATTTCTGTCGGTATACTGTCTGTTATACGAGTCGCGCTGCATCGCTTCAAAGATATTCTCTCTTCTTGTGTGGAGTAAAAGTCCGCCGTAGTGAGCGAGCATATAAGGCGTCCACTCGTCGTAAGTTCCTTTAAGCGTGCCCATACCCCAGTAATAGGGATGATAAAACTCGTCAAGTTCGTCCAAAACGTAATCGGTTTGCTCGTCCGACCAAATTTGTCCAAGCTTTAAGTGCATCGACAGCCACTGCCCGGTGAAGAACGATTCGCTTACGCGTTTGTCTTCGGGGAAGTTGTCGCTTAAATAACGATCTGCGAACGACTTGACTACAGTGTCGTAAGCCGTAGTGTATTTCGCAGTCTCGTCGGCTTCGCCGCGTTCTTCGGCAATGAGAGCCATGATCTTATACGCGACCGCCGATAAGCTTGCGTTATAAGGATTCGGATTGCCGCCCGCGTCGTACGAGTTCTCGGAATCGTCAAAGGTGTACGGATACTCTTCGCTGCCGTACAGCTCGACTTGAGTCAGTATGCGGTCTCCGGCTTTCTTCATGTACGGCCAGAAGTAGTCGAGCATCGTCATTCCCGCGGAATCCGGATCGTTAAGTATGCCTTCCGTATAGGGATTACCCGCGATCTGCATAGTCTCATAGATGGAGATTATCAGCGCGCAGTTGAGGTCAACCCACTTATCTATGTTTCTGTAATCCTCATGTTCAGTATCGTCCCATGCGACCAATTCGGCGCGTTCGGCTTTGTTTTCGACCGGCGTGTTGAAGTCGTGGTGTATCTGTCCGTCGTTTCTCTGAGTTCTCGACCAGTATTCAAGCTCTCTCCAGGTAAAGAACGGATTGAGCTGAGTTATGATCTGTCTTGCCAGCCACATCTGATCCATAGTTCCGAAGCAGGTCCATTCGCCTTCGGAATACGCTACTCTTCCGTCTTTTTTATACATAGAGTTATTGGAGATGTTGACCAAAGTGTTCTGGATCTGATTTCTGAACCAGTCAGGGATATTGGAATTTCTCATGTTGTCAACAAGCTCTTCCGCGTTGGACTTAAGCATATCGAAGTTATCGAGACCCATCTGCGCGAAGTAGCCCGGGTTATCGGCGAAGTTCAGGTAATAATGCCAGTCGGGTTCGGAGTCGTCGTACCATGCGAGGACAAATTTTACTTCAGCGGTCTCGCCCGGATCAAGATTGACTTTTACGGCGACTTTATTGGTTCTGCCGCTGATCGAGTTGTTGAGCTCGCCGGTGGAATTGAATCCTGAGTCGTTTCCTACGGTCACGACCGCGTCCTGAGCGTCCGAATCGGCGTAGATAGCCCAATTTGAGCCGTTAAAACCTTTCCCCTCGACATATTTAGGAGTATCGCCGGTCGTGAGCTGGAACGCGCACGAAGCGTCCGCGGCCTCCGATCCGGTATTCTCGAGCGTCATTTCATAAAACGCATACGGCATACTCATGTTGTCCGAGTTTTCGCTGTCGAACGGCGAAAACGCTTTAAGGTTTACCTGAACGTCGTTGGTTGAGCCCATATTGGCGTAGTGCATCGGCCAGATCGCGTCGTCGTCCGAACGTCCGTCGGTTACGACCGATTTCATAGCGTCCACGGTTTCTACCGAATTGTTTCTGTTTGTGTAGAGCTGGAACTTAGCGTCGAGCGAACTGTAATCGTACGCGTCGGCGGGCGCCTTGGTCAGCGCTGCGAACGTGCCGCGCTGCGCGTTAAATTTAACGCCGCCTGTTCCAAAGCCGCCCAAAGGAACTCCGCTGGTTCCGTCTACTTGAGTTTCATTAGCCTGCGTTTCATCTCCGCCCGCTGCGAAGACGGGGATATTGACCAGGCTTGCTAACATTGAAATCATAATCAACGCTCCTATAAGTCGTTTCCACAATGTTTTCATAAATTTTATCATCTCCCTGATTTATGTTATATTTTTTATTAAATTATAGCAGTTTTTACTATATATATAAAGTCAAAAAATATGGTTTGTTAGACAAAATGTGCAAAAGCCGGACGCGGTAAATCCGAGACCGTTTAAGGGCGGGATAAGGGCGTCGGAGCCGATATTATGTTTATAGAAATACTGTTTTAAAAAATAAGAAAAAGCCATGAGATTCGATCATGGCTTTTCATAAAATTGATAGTATTGGGAAGAAATCAATTTTCACCCGACTGCGCGGTTTGCGCAGCCGGGATATTGTTTTTTAGATCAAATTGTCGATACCGCCCGCGTTATATACGTTTAGATATCCCAATTCTGACGCCGTATCGACGGCTTTCGCCGAACGCGTCCCGGACGCGCAGTAAACGATTATGGTCTCGTCCGGCGATTGAGTTTTGAGCCAGTTTGCAAATCCGTCGCTCGGAACGTTTACAGCTCCGGCGATCCCGTTTGCGGAGAACTCTTCCGCGCTTCTCAGATCGACGAGTACGGCTTCGCCGCTCGAGCTGAGTTCAAGCGCCGTCTCCGGAGAGATCTCGCTCTGTCTCGCCTCTGAAAGGTCTATCTGCGCCTGCTCGGAATCGCCGTATAGATATAATACGCCGTTCGATTCCTCGAGCTCGGTTATATCGAAATCGCATACCTGTTTTAAAGTCGCGCATTTAGTGCAGATCGGCATGGTTATCAACAGACCGCCGTCGCAGCCCAAGTACATCTGATCGCCTGACACAAGCATGTCGTTTATGATAAAATCGCTCGTTTCCACGTCGGCCTCTGCAAAGTCGGTCGGCGTCGCGTCCATCCATACCGTTCCCGCGGGGCTTGTGATTATCTGCGTAGCCCCGGTCTCGTTGTCCTCGACGAGACCGGCGATAATTCCGTTCCAGTTAACTAACTTCTTAAACGTAACGTTTTTCCCATACGTTTCGTTATAGCTGAGCTTTGATTCGGAAGAGTCGGATTTGTTGATTACGCTTATCGTATCGCCTACCACGCTTACCTTTGCGTTGGCGTTTTCGGCGGTCAGCTCCGAGGGATCTTCCGCGGCGCTCGCCGTCGAGCCGTCGGCTCTCGTGTACATCAGGTGCATGAAATCGAAGTTCCCGCAGTACTTGCCGGTAGTGTTCAGCTTGGCGAACAGCCCCTTTCTTCCGCTCGAATTGATACGTATCCGATGGTCGTAATAGGTACTCCAGCTACCCTCGGTCGCTATTAGATTTACGGAGCCGAGCCTGTTTTCGTCGGTCAGAAGAGCGTTTATCTGGCTCTCGCTCGCGGAGCCTACGTTCACGCCGTCCATATCGACTGCGTAAAGAGTTACCGTAGCGGTACCCGCGTCGTCTCTTATAGCGGCGTTGACGTCTATTGCGACGAGTCCGTCCATAGTCTGTTCTCCGAAGTAGAAGACGTCTCCGTCGCGGGTGTTTTCAACTATGCTTCCGGTAGCGCCCGAGGCGGTATTTGCGCCGCCCCACTTATTCTGGAAGTTTTCAAACTGTATGTTGAATTCGGTTATTATTTCCGGAAGGGGCTCGGGAGTAGCCGTAGGCGTGGGCTCTACAGTCGGCGAAGGAGTCGTGATCTCGACTTCGGCGTTGGCCTCGAAGAGAACGCCGTAGAGCAGTTTGTTTGAACCGCCGCCGTAGACGTATACGGGACTGCCGGCTTTTACGTTCGCCTGAACTATTGAGATCTCGCCGTTGCCGTATTTTTCAACAACCTCGCCGTCCTGTTCGATCGCCATGAATCTATCGGAGCTTGCGTTGAATATTGCCGTAACGACTCCGTCGCTGTCGGGCGTGAAGTATACTTTGAGGGCGTTGTCCTCGCCGCGGCCGCCCTTCAGGCTTCGCGTAAAGGTATACGTTCTTCCGTTATACGTATAGGAGCCGCCTTTATCCGTATTCCAGCCGCCGTATCCGTCCATGCCGATTCCGCTTGACAGGCTTTGGCCTTTAGGCGAATTAAAGAAGGAGTCAAATACCGGGTCGCTAAAGTTATACACGGTAAGCTCTTTGACCGTGGGCTCGCGGTATGTGATGCTTACGGCGTCGTCAAGCGGCGCTATGGATTCGTTGTTTTCCCATGCGAACAATTTCACGCTGTCGCCCTCGCTGAATCCGCCGAACGTATACGAGTCGGTCTCGGCGTTCATCTCTTGGGTCTCGTAGTTCGTCATCGTTCCGTTCTCGTCGTATACCGCGCTCGCCAGTATGCCGGAGTCGTAGGGGGAGGTAACCTTTATCTCTCCGTCTTCCAAGCAAACCGCGTCGAGGTCGGAAGTGTTGTAATTCAGTTTCATAAAGTCGAGATTGGCCGCGTTTGTCTGTACGTATATCGTGCCGCAGCCGTTTTCGTCGAGCGTGAGCTTGTCGAGTTCGTTGCGGTTTACGTCGGTTTTTACTTCGGTCCAATTAGACCATGAGCCGGTAGCCGGAGCCTCGACCGTGGCGAATATCCAATCCGAATTGGGCAGGAGCGAGACGTTGATAACGCTCGATCCACTGTTTTTGGAGATCCTAAATACGATATCGGTTAGTTTATCGAGTTTAACTCCGTCGAATCTGAGCCAATAGTCCTTAGAATTTCCGGCGTTGAGACCGCCGCTCGCTCCGCTCTTCTCGTCCTCAAGATCCGCGCCGCCGCCGTCGTCGGCGCTTTCGCCTTCTATCTGCAGGTTTGCGTAAACGACGATCGAACCGGATTTCTCGTTAGGATAATCGGAAGCGGTTATCTTAAACACGCCGTTCTCGTAAAGCGTGAGTCTGCCGGTGTTTATATCTATCTCCGCGTTCCGTCTGCCGGAGCCGTCGAGTCTTTCGACCGACCAAATGAGCTGCGAATCGACCGGAGCGCCTTCGTTTAGCGCGGTCAGATCGATGATCGCGGGATTGTCGACGGTGATCGTGCCGTCGATCGTCGTCTCCGTAGCGGTATATGTTCCTATTCCGCTCGGCGAATACTCTATTCGATTATCTACAATAGCGTAGCTGTTAGTCGACGCTATCGAGTAGCTCTCCTCAAGCGCGATCCTCTCTATCGAACTGATCTCCTCTATCGCGGCTTCGACTTGCAGCGCTACGCCGTCTTCTAATACCGCGTTTTCGACAAACTCGCGCGCCGAATTATACGTATCCTCAAGGAGTTTCCAGTTCTCCGCCGTGTACGCTATCTCGGGGCAGTTTGCAAAAGCGGCGTCGAGCTCGGCGAGATAGCCGTTCTTGGTTTCGTCGCTCATTCTCTCTTTTTTCTGCGTCACTACCGGGAAAGTCGTCGTAACGCTTTCGCTTCCGGCTTTAGAGGCGGTTACGGTTATGGTCGCGACGCCTTCGGAAGTTCCGGCTCTGACGACGCCGTTTTCGTCTACGGTCGCCACGTTGTTATCTGAGCTGCCGTACGAAACCATAACGCCGTTTGCGGCGAAGTCCGTAACGACCGCGTCGTTCTTTAAGGTCACGCTTACGCCCGCGTCTATATAGTTTCCGGGTTCGTTTTCATGCGTTCCGGTCTTGTCGGTCGCTATATAGAGCTTGATTCCGGACGGGATCGCGTAAGCGCTCTTGAGAGTGTCGGCGATATCGCCGCTTACGCTGAAGGTTACGCTGTTTGCGTTCGCGATATCCGAACTGCCCGCTACGTACGCTGTGTATTCGCCGCTTATGACATAGTTCTTCTGAGTCGCTTCGTCGAAGAAGTATACGTCCGAAATATCGAGATCAAACGAAACGGTCTTGGTCTCTTGCGGCTGAAGCTCTACTCTCTCAAAGCCTTTGAGTTGTTTCAGCGGGAGGTTGTCGCCGTCCGCTCCGGGTACGGAGATATAAAGCTGAGCGACCTCCGTTCCAGCGACCGAACCGGTGTTTTTAACGTCGGCTGTTATTGTTATCGCATCATTGGCGTCCGCCGACTTCTGACTAACGCTTATATTTGAATATTCAAAGGTCGTGTAACTCGAGCCGTACCCGAACGGGTAGACCGGGGTACCTTTATAATACTGATATGTGCGTCCGGGGTATTCAGCGTCCGGATTGTTTATATCCTCCGTCAGTTCATAGCTTGTAAAATTGTAGTTGATGCCGTCGATATTTTGTCTTGAAGTGCCGATGGGCATTTTATCGAGATCTTCGCTTGTATACCAGGTAGTGGAGAGCTTACCGGATGGGTTGACCGTTCCGTTCAGTATGTATCCGAGCGCCCTGCCCTGAGTCTGACCGTTATAAGAGGTCCAGAGCAGCGCCGCGCATTTGTCTTTAAAGCCCTCGACGTTTACCTGGCCTACGGTCTGAAGTACGACGACAGTCTTTTGGGGATACGCGTCGCAGAGCTGTTGAACGTGGGATTGGCTGTCGGGCAGATCTATAGATTCTCTGTCGTTGGATTCGCCGGAATCCGCCTTGTTCGTTCCGCCGTAGGCTATGATGTAGTCGGCGTTGTCCAAAGAGGATTTGTAGTTCTCGACTGAGAAGTCGGTGTTTGCGGTTATCGTTATATACATGTCTCTGACTTCGGTATAACCGCCGGTAGCTCCGTTGTATACGCCGGTATTAACCTGATAATCGTCCTGACCGCTAGTGTCGGCGATCTCGACGTTAGCTACATTCTGAGAAGCGCTGCCGTAGCCTATCGATACCGTGACGTTGGGCATGCCGGGCATTGAGGAAGCCTCGATCTGTATATCGGTGACGTTTGAAAAATCAACGTCGGGTATTATAGCAAGACCCGCTGAAGTGATATCGTTTAGCTGACCGTCCGACTCTGTCATACCGATAAGGTTTTCAGCTTGCGACAGATCCAAGGTCTCGTTTTTGCCGGTACTCTTGACAAGGGTTATGCTCTTGATATTGAAGAGCGGCGTGCTCTCGTCCACGTTTCCTATGTACTGAACGTTTGCGTTGGGGAACGCGCTTTTGATGCCGTCTATAGGAGATGTGAGTTCGGACGTCATCTCGTCCATGTCGGCCGAGTAATCGCCGAGCACGACTTCGCCCGCAAGATTGCCGACGACGGCTATGTCGAGAGTATCGTCTTTGCTAAGCGGCAGGGTTCCGTCGTTCTCAAGAAGGACCCAACTCTTTTCCGCCGCCTCTTCGGCTTTTGCGACATGCTCGTCGGATTCGATCACGTCGGAGTCGATGTCCTGATACGTAGCTCCGTCGTCGAATTCGCCGGTCTTGAATCTCTGTAAGAAGAGTTCGTATACCGCGATGTCGAGCATATCTTCGCTGATAAGTCCCTGTTCGACCGCGGTCGCAACCTGCGCCGTGCCCGAACCGCCGCTGTTACAATCCAGACTTGAGCCGGCCTCTATGGCTTTAGATACGGTCATAGGCGCGGTTATATTCTCTAGCGTTTCGTTGGGATAAAGCTTTTGACGGATCGGCTGCTGTCCGAAGAGGTTATCCCATGCGCCGCAGTCGCCGACAACAAATCCGTCGAAGCCGTAGGTGCGTCTTAAAAGGTCGTTGACGAGATACGAGTTTGCGCTCGAAGCTATGTAATCTATCGCCTGCCCTGTTGAAGAGGTGAGGATCTCGCCGTTTCTATATATAGTAGTTCCGTTATACGATGTCATAACGGCGCCCGGATCCGCGCTCTCTACTATATCTTTAAACGCTCTCGAGTAGTACTCTCTCATAGTACTCTCGTTCATGATAGACGTTCCGCTTTGGCGTTCGCCCTCGCAGTTGTTTGCCGCGTAATGCTTTAGCGTTGAAATAGTCTTAAGATATTTCTCGTCAGTTCCCTGCATACCCCGTACTGCCTGGGAACCGAGTTCGGAGGTCAGATACGGATCTTCGCCGTAGGATTCCTCGTTTCTGCCCCATCTCGGATCTCTCGCCATGTTGATGGTCGGGTTCCAATAGTTTAGGTCGTAACGGTTGTTTTTACCTCTCGCCTCTGTAGAGGTGATGTCCATAGTCTCAAAGATAAGGTCTCTGTCCCATGAGTTCGACATAGCGAGACTCGACGGGAAACTCGTAGCTCCGCCCTGTCTTGCAACGCCGTGAATGGCCTCTCTCCAATAGTAGTATGAGTGCACTCCAAGACGCGGGATAGCCGGAGCCCCTTTCGCCGCGGTCTGAGCCGCCTTCTCTTCGAGAGTCATTCTCGCCACCAGATCGGCCGCTCTTTCTTCAAATGAAAGAGAAGTATCCTGATACGGCAGGAGATCGTCGGAAAGTTCCGCCGTCTCTTCGGTTCCCGAGGCCTCGCCGGAATCAGTTTGCGCCGCGGTCGTATCCTGCGGCGTAGCGTTCGCCGCCGCGGTTTGATCGTCTGATGCGGTTTCGGTCTCAGACTCTTCTAAAACGTATGCGCTCGCCGTAGTTTCGTCGTCCGCGTACGCCAGCGTCGCCGGCAGAGTTGAGATAAGCATGACGCCCGCTGTGAATACTGATATGATTTTTCGCGTATTCATTTTGTTCCTCCTTTTATATGAAAATTTAATTTATTTTATACTTGAACTATAGCGCTTTATAAGTTATAATAAAAGTCATAAAATGTGTTTTATTAGACAAAATGTAGACTTTTAGGAGGCGATGGTTTTGCTGCCTAAATATGAGATCAGAAAAACGGACCTTACCGTAAAACATAACAATTACGAGCTCGATTTCCCCGAGCATATGCACAGATATATAGAAATTGTATACGTATACAACGGCGTTCAGCATGTAAAGATTGAGGATAGACCATATACCGTAAACCGGGGCTCTGCCGTAGTGGTGTTTCCCGAGACGGTGCATTCGTTCTTTAGTCTGGAAAAAAAGGATTCGGAAGTTTTGATACTGATGATAGAGCCTAAACTGTTTGGAAGACTGTTCCCGGATCTGGGTAATTTTAAGCCTCAGACGCCGGTGATAACCTCCGAGCAGATAGGGGAAGGGTTCAGATGCGCGCTTAATTGCATAGATCCGGACGATTCGTTTGAGATAAGATTTTCCTGGGCGTGCGTGATCATGTCGTATATTTTGGATACGCTGAAACTCGAGCAGACTTCGAGTCTGCCGGTAAAGGATATAACCTCGAAGATAGTTAAATACGTTGAAGAGAACTTTACAGAGCCGATCACAAGAGCCTCGCTCGCTAAGTATTTTAATGTGAGCGAATGTTATATATCCGAGATATTCAGCAAGAAATTCAAAATGAATCTAAGGAACTACTTGGGGCTTATAAGAGCCGAATACGCGGCTAATCTCATACGAACGACCAACGAGACGTTTACCGTGATAAGCCAGCTTTCCGGGTTTGAGACTCAGCGAACGTTTAACAGGATGTTCAAGGCCGCGTACGGAATGACGCCGCAGGAGTATAAGCATAACGTCAATAAATTTATTAAGGAATGAGAAGCGCGCGGATATTGGCGCGGCTTTCGCAGGCAAGCGTCTTAGCTTGACACAATCTCGGATTAAGGTTATAATATTCATATGATAATAGTCTGTAATCGTAAGTACAGAGTGTAATGATATAAAGAAATGGAGTGTTGGAAATGCCGAATTTTGATAAGGATAAAAGCAAGATCAATATTGACAGATATATCGATCTGATAAGAAGCCAGAACTCGACATGGAATAGAATACCAGCGCATTATTATTCCGAATATAACGTCAAACGCGGACTTAGAAACTCGGACGGCACGGGAGTGTTGGCGGGCTTGACTTCTATAGGCGAGGTTCACGGTTATGTTATCGACGAGGGGAATAAGTCGCCGGTCGAAGGTAAACTCAGATACCGCGGTATAGATATAGAGGACATCGTCGCGCATTGTATGGCGGAGCATAGATATGGTTTTGAAGAAGTTACGTTTTTATTGCTTTTTGGATTTTTGCCTACAAGAGAGCTGCTCGATACGTTTACCTCTCAGCTCGCGGATATGCGAAATCTGCCGTTCGAGTTTACGGAGGATATGATCTTAAAAGCGCCCGGCAAAAATGTAATGAACAAGCTGGGAAGAGCCGTATTGGCGCTCTATTCGTACGACGATAATCCGGACGATATATCGATCCCGAATCTGATCAGGCAGAGCTTGGAACTGATAGCGAGGTTCCCGGTTTTGATCGCGAATTCGTATGCTTGTAAGCGGCATTATTTCGATAATCAGAGTCTTGTGATACATAATCCCAATCCCGAGTTGTCTATTGCCGAGAACTTTTTGTATATGATCAGAGACGATAATCAGTATACCGAGCTTGAAGCGCAGATACTCGATCTTGCGATGATGCTGCAGGCGGAACACGGCGGCGGAAATAACTCGGCGTTTGCGGTTCACGTACTCTCGTCTACCGGCACGGATACGTATTCGGCTATCGCGGCGGCCGTAGGATCGCTTAAGGGGCCTAAGCACGGCGGAGCGAACGACAAAATGATGTCGCAGATGAGAGAGATCAAGGAAAACGTTAAGAATTGGGAAGACGAGGGAGAGGTTCTCGAGTATCTCAAGAAGATCCTTCGTAAGGAAGCCGGAGACGGTAAGGGATTGATCTACGGAATGGGGCACGCGGTGTATACGCTTTCGGATCCGCGCGCGGTCATATTGAAAGAACGCGCGGAGTATCTGGCGGAGGAGACCGGTTATTCGGAGGAATTTGCGTTATACGATCTGGTAGAGCGTTTGGCGCCGATCGCGTTCAGAGAATTAAAGGGAACTGATAAGCCGATCTGCGCGAACGTTGATTTCTATTCGGGATTTGTATATCAGATGCTTAAGATCCCTCAGGAGCTGTTTACGCCTATCTTCGCAATGTCGAGGATCGTCGGATGGTGCGCTCACAGAATGGAAGAGATCATGACCAGCAATAAGATAATAAGACCCGCGTACAGAAGCGTTGTTAAGAGGATGCCGTACGTGTCGATAGACGACAGGACTATTTTCGGCAAGGACGAGTTCGCCGCCAGCCTTAAGATAAACGACGACGTTGAAATAAATACGGACGGCGACTAAGACTAAAGTAAGATATAGATTCGATTTAAACAGATACGCTGCGCTTTTGTATTCGTATCTGTTTTTATTTTACTGTTGACGTATAAGCAATAATTAGTTACAATTAAAAGGAAAACAACAACAATTTTTAACTGAGGCGGCGTTATGGAATATAAAAAATATTTCCCGTTTTGGGATAAGCTAAGCGACGAGCAAAAATCGTACTTAAGTGAACGTATACGTATAAAAAAGTTTAAGAGAGGAGAGCGTATACACGACGCGTCCGACTGCTTAGGCTTTTTGGTCGTCGTATCCGGAAGACTCAGGGCGTACGCTATTTCCGAGGAAGGCAAAGAGCTGACTCTTTACCGGCTTTTGGAATACGACGCCTGCCTATTCAGCGCCTCGTGCGCGATAAACAATCTGAGCTTCGACGTTATGGTATATGCGGAAACGGATGCGGAGGCGATCTATATACCTTCCGACGTATATAAACGCTTATTAAACGAGTCGATCGTCGTCGCGAATTATACAAACGAGCTTATGGCGTCGAGACTGTCCGATATAATGCAGGTCATGGATCAGATCGTGAATAAAAGAATGGATTCAAGGATCGCTAATTTTCTTTTGGAGGAGAGCGTTTTGGAGGGAAGCGCTACCCTCAAACTCACTCACAGTCAAATAGCCAATCACTTGGGAAGCGCGCGAGAAGTGGCGTCGAGGATATTGAAACTGTTTGAAGGCGACGGGATGATAGAGCTTGGCAGAGGCGAGATCAGGATATCGAACGCGGACGCTTTGCGGAAGATCGCCGCGAACTGAGGGATCCGAAGAGATTAGTCATGAGGGAATCAGAACGGTTTGCGTGTGATAAAGTTACAGTATAGGCTCTCTTTTTTAGATATAATATTACCGTATTAATTTTAAGAAATAAAAACGCTTGTTAATAATAACAAAGAAATATTATAGGAGGTATTTTAAAATGAGCAGTATAAAAATAACAAAGGACAATTTTGAAACCGAGGTAAGAAAAGCGCCGGGAACGGTTTTGGTGGATTTTTGGGCTGAGTGGTGTATGCCCTGCAAAATGCTGGCGCCTATCGTAGAACAAGTGGCGGAGGAGAATCCGAATATCAAGGTAGGAAAGATCAACGTCGACGAGGAAAAAGAGCTTGCCGCAGAGTTTCAGATAATGAGCATACCGACTCTTATCGTGTTTAAGGACGGAAAAGCTGTCAAAATATCCTCGGGGCTGAGACCGAAGGAAGATATTGAAAAGATGCTTTAATAATACGTTCAAAAAATAGCCGAGAAGGAGAAAAAAAGGATGAAGATAGTTATTGTCGGCGGAGTTGCCGGCGGGGCGACCGCGGCGGCGCGGCTCAGGAGGCTTAGCGAGGACGCGGAGATAATCATACTCGAAAGGAGCGGTTTTGTTTCTTACGCTAACTGCGGTCTGCCGTATTATATAGGCGGCGAGATCAAGAGCAGGAGCGCGCTTACGCTTCAGACCCCGGGCGGATTTAAGCAGAGATTCAATATCGACGTTAGAGTTAAAAATGAAGCGATAGCTATAGACAGAGCGAATAAGACCGTGCGGGTACGCAACTTAAACGACGGGAGCGAGTATACCGAGACCTATGATAAGTTGATACTTTCGCCCGGAGCCAAGGCGATCGTTCCGGATATCGACGGGATCGCAAGCGACAAGATATTTACGCTGAGAACGGTCGAAAACACTTTTGAGATCGACGATTATATCAAAAAGAACAGCCCGGAAACGGCGGTCGTAATAGGCGGCGGCTTTATAGGACTTGAAATGGCGGAAAATCTGACCCGCCGCGGTATAAAAGTCAAGCTTATCCAGCGCACGGAGAGCGTCATGCCGAATCTTGACTACGATATGGCGTGTATGCTTCACGCCGAGCTTTTAAACAACGGCGTAGAGCTTATGCTGAGCAAAAACGTGATCGGGTTTGGAAATATACGCGATAAGCTCGAAGTGAGAATAGAGGAGGAGGCGCCGATAGAGACGGAGTTTGCGATACTGGCCGTAGGAGTCGTTCCCGAGTCGCATCTTGCCGAGGAAGCGGGCCTTGAGCTTGGCATAAAGAAAGCGATAAAAGTTAATTCACATATGCAGACGTCGGATCCCGATATATACGCCGTCGGCGACGCGGTCGAAGTTAAGCATTTTGTAACCGGCGACGCGGCGCATATAGCCTTGGCGGGACCGGCTAATAAGCAGGGGAGAATAGCGGCGGATCATATAATGGGTCGAAATTCGCAGTTTAACGGTTCGCAGGGGTCGTCGGTGATAAAAGTATTCGGCCTTACTGCGGCGTCGACCGGAATAAACGAGAGTCAGGCCGAGACCGCTGGGCTTAAGTATGACAGAGTCGTGATATCCTCCGCGTCTCACGCTACCTATTACCCCGGCGCAGAGGAAATGGTATCAAAATTGATATTTGAAACTGACACGGGAAGGATCTTGGGAGCGCAGATAGTCGGTTACAGCGGCGTCGATAAGAGGATAGACGTTATCGCGACCGCGATCCGAGCAAAAATGACGGCTTCCGATTTGGAGGAGCTCGAGCTTGCTTACGCTCCGCCGTACTCGTCGGCAAAGGATCCGGTAAATATGCTGGGATTCGTTGCTGAGAACGTGAGGAGCGGACTTGTTAAACAGCATCACTGGTTCGATATGGATAAAATTTATAAGGACGAAAACGCGGTCTTGCTTGATGTGAGAACAGTCGGAGAGTTTGACCGGGGAAGGTTCAAAGGCGCGGTGAATATACCTCTCGACGGACTGAGGGATAGGCTTGGCGAGTTGGATAAAGAGAAGTTTATTTACGTCAATTGCCAAAGCGGTCTGAGAAGCTATATAGCGTGCCGTATTTTATCCGAGAACGGATTTAAATGCTCGAACTTTTCCGGTGGATATAAGTTTTATGAAAACGTATTGAAAAACGGAGCGCCCGAAAAAGACGCGCCGTATCCGTGCGGATTGCATTTGAAGTAAAGACGGAAATTATCAAGTAAAGCGCGGGAGCCGCATTACGCTTCCGCGCTTTTGTTATATATATTCGATTTTTCCGGCCGGTATGCAAGAGATCGAGGTTGGCCCAAACTAAGAAAACATATAAAAAGAGGAGCCGCGGCTCCTCTTAGTTTCAGTTCGTTTTATTTTGATTCTTCGTTTTCTTCCGATTCCTCGGCGGGCTCCACCTTCCATATATCGGCTTCCTCTACGCGGCGGTTTACGATACGCTTTACATGTACGTGGATACCGAAATCCTCGATATCTAATTCAACGCCGTCGTTAGGGATCGCGCTTAAACAGTAGTAGACCATTCCGTTAAGCGTGTCGAAATCCAGATCGTCCGGGAATTTTATGTCGAGCATGGACTCTATCTCATCCATAGGCACGCTGCCCGAAGCCTTCCACAAATTTTCGGATACCTGTCTGATCTCGGCCGGTTCCGGCTCGTCGAACTCGTCGTATATGTTGCCGACTATCTCTTCGAGTAAGTCTTCAAGAGTTACTATACCGCTGACGTCGCCGTACTCGTCAACTACTACCGAAAGATGCATTTTTCTCGCCTGCATATCGCGGAAAGCGATAGAAGATCGAACCGTCTCGGGAACAAAATGCGTCGGCCGAACGAGCATTTCAAGAGACACGTTCTTTCCGGAACTCATAGCTATCAAGAAATCTCTCGCATATAATACGCCGAAAACGTCGTGTATATCCTTATGGTATACAGGAAAACGTGAAAGACCGCTGCTCTTTATGAGATCCATTATCTCGTCTTTGCTTGTGTTCACGGCTATCGCGACGACTTCCGATAAATGAGTCATACATTCGCGGACGGTACTGTCTCCGAAATCGAAAACGTTCTCTATCCATTCTTTCTCTTCTTTATCTATAGCTCCGCTTTCTTCGCCGCTTTCGACCATCATGCGTATCTCTTCTTCGGTGACGACATCGCCTTCAGCGTCGGTCTTCATCTTTAAAGCTTTGAGCACGGCGTTTGTCGAAACAGAGAGAAACCACACGATCGGCTTTGTGATAAGAGCCACGAAAGACACTACTCCGCAGGTTATCCTTGCGACTTGCATCGGCTTTTGCATCGCGATACGTTTTGGCACAAGTTCGCCGAAAACAAGAGTGAAGTACGATATTATCAGCGTTATTACGATAAGCGCTAAAGTGTTGAGCGCGCCGACCGGAATAGCGGTGAAGTTCAGATCGTCGTGTATCCAGCTTACTAAGTAGCCTGAGAAGTTATCCGCCGCGAACGCGCTGCCCAAGAATCCGGACAGGGTTATCGCTATCTGTATCGTAGATAAGAACCTGTTGGGTTCTTCAACCATTTTTAAGAGCTTTTTGGCTTTTTTGTCGCCTGTTTCGGCGTCCTTCTTCAGCTTAGTCGAATTCAGTGAAATAACCGCGATCTCCGTCATAGCGAAAAACGCGTTTAGTAATATAAGAACTACTTGCAATAATAATTGCGCAGGTATTTGATTCAATTAAAAACCTCTCCTTAAAATTTTATTTTTGTTCCGCCAGATTATTTTATCAGATCTTTTGGAAAATAAAGCGAATTGGATCGTCATATCTTAATCATTTTAATTATTGGATATAGCCCAAGCGCTAACTACGGTTTTTAATGAAAAAAATTATAGTCCTGTAAAAAACATAGCAAACATAGTCCGTCCAAATAAGCGGAGATAAATTCACTTTAAAATATGTATCCGCGTAATTTTGATCGGCCGCGTCGCTATCCGAGTCGTCCATAATATTAACGTTTCCTTTCTGTAAAAATTATATTTATTAAATATACAAATTAATTCTATCAGAAATTTTGTATGCAGTCAAGTGTATTCAATAATAAACTTTACTGAAAATTTGCCATATTGACAATAAAGAGTTGGAATTGTTTGTTGTTTATTCACAAAAAACGCTGCAATATGAACAATAAAAGCCGGGTTTCGTTTAACGAAACCCGGCGCGTTAAGTTAAAAATTATTCAACCGTTACGGATTTAGCGAGATTTCTCGGTTTATCGATGTCGAGACCTTTCAGCGAAGCTACGTAATATGAGAACAGCTGAAGAGGAATAACGACTTCGCTCGGCATAGCCAGCTCGTCGATCTTAGGCACGTATATTACGTAATCGGCCTCTTGCTCGATCTCGGTGTGTCCTTCTTCGGCTACGGCTATGACGACCGCGCCTCTCGCCTTGACTTCTTTGATGTTGCTCAGCATCTTATCGAACAGTTTCTTGACGGTGCAGAGCGCCACGACGACGGTGCCGTCTTCGATAAGCGCGATAGTGCCGTGCTTTAATTCTCCGGCCGCGTACGCTTCCGAATGTATGTATGAGATCTCTTTGAGCTTGAGCGAACCCTCGAGCGCGACCGCATAGTCTAAGGTCCTTCCGAGGAAGAATACGCTTTTGCTGTTATAGTATCTTGAAGCGATATATTGTATCTCGCCTTCGTTGTCCAGTATCTTTTTGATATTGTCGGGAAGCTGCTGAAGAACGCGTATATATTTTTCCATCTGTTCTTTTTCGATAAGCCCCAGTTGCTCGCCCATATACAGTGAAAGCAGATAAATCGCCGTGAGCTGAGTGCTGTACGCCTTTGTGGTAGCGACGGCGATCTCCGGACCCGCCCAGGTGTAGAGCACGTCGTCGGCTTCTCTCGCTATAGAGCTGCCAACCGCGTTTACGATAGCGAACGTTCTTGCGCCAAGTCTCTTAGCCTCGCGCATTGCGGCGATCGTATCCGCGGTCTCGCCGGACTGAGAGATAAGTATCACGAGCGTGTTTTCATCTACTATAGGATTGCAATACCTGAATTCGGAAGCGACGGATACTTCGACCGGTATCCTGACCATTCCCTCTATAATATATTTGCCTACGACTCCGACGTGATACGCGCTTCCGCAGGCGACGATATAGATCTTCTTCATATCTCTTAGGTATGAAGCGGAAAGAGTAATATCGTCTAAAACTATTTTGCCGTCTTTTATCCTCGGATTTACCGTATCGGCGATAGCTCTGGGTTGCTCCATTATCTCTTTGAACATAAAATGTTCGTATCCGCCTTTTTCAGCGGCCGAAACGTCCCAGTCTACTGTGAAGACTTCCTTCTCAACTTCTTCTTTGTCGGTATTAAATATCTTAACGCCGTCTTTGTTTAGCATAACGATCTCGTCGTTTTCCAGGAAATACACGTTTTTGGTATGCTTGAGTATCGCCGGGATATCCGAAGCGATGAAGTTCTCGCCTTCGCCGAGTCCGACTACCAGCGGACTTTCTTTACGAACGGCGTAGAAAGATTCGGGATTATCCGCGCATAAAATGCCGAGCGCGTAAGACCCCTCGACTTTATTTATCACCTTGATCAGAGTGTCGACGATATCCCCGGTGTAATAATATTCAACGAGATGCGCGATGACCTCGGTGTCCGTTTCGGATATAAATTCAAACCCTTTTTTGGTCAAATAGTCTCTCAGTTTGAGGTAATTTTCGATTATCCCGTTATGTACGACCGCAAAACGACCGGATCTGCTTAGATGCGGGTGCGAGTTTGTGTCCGACGGTTCGCCGTGGGTCGCCCAGCGCGTGTGACCTATTCCCATAACTCCGTCTATCGCGCGTCCGCCGTCAAGCAGTTCGTTTAAAACGGACAATCTGCCTTTCGCCTTTTTGACTTCGATACCATGTCCGGTCATGATCGCGACTCCGGCGGAGTCGTACCCTCTGTACTCAAGCTTGGACAATCCTTCGAGCAGGATCGGCGCCGCTTGCTTGCTTCCAACATAACCTACTATTCCACACATAGTCAGTATACCTCCATTTAATCCGGTTCGTAGAATGAACCTGAGTGCTTTGTATGATACCAATTTTTATTATTATGCCTAAAAAAGCCTATTATGCCAATCGGTATCCAACTCAATATATATAATATAAAGCCGAATAAATTTGCAAATGTCAATTTATTCATTTTTTTATCAATTATCAATCCGAATATTACTATAAGCAAGTTCCCGAACAGATACAAGTTCAAAGTAAAGGAACTTATCGGATTCGTCCACAGCTCGCAGCACGAGACGTTTACGCCGCTTATATTCGAGATAGCCGCAAGCAGACCGATTATCATGAAAAACATGTAACAGATCAAACTAAGCGGCTCGGCGTATAAATTCAGCCAAGCGCATATTTTACGCTTTTTCAGCAGTTTAAATCCATATCTCCCCTGAACGTCTACGATACCCTTGCACCATCTAAGCCGCTGCATAACGGAGCTTTTGAAGCGCGCGGGTTTTTCGTCGTATACGACCGCGTATTTAGCGTAATCAATTTTTATCCCGCTGAGGTTAAGCAGAACCGTATATTCCAAATCCTCGGCGAGACTTTCGCAAGTCCACGGTACGGCGTCTAAAACTTCTTTTTTTAAGGCGAAACCCGTTCCGCTCAGTTTGCAGCCGAGTCCTAAGTTGTGATAAGCCGTTTGCCGAACCCTGTTCTCTATCCAATGCCACATAGAATACGCCGCGGAAAGCCAGTTCTCATAGGGATTTTTGCTGTCGACATATCCCTGTACCACCTCGCTTCCCGAGCGAAACGCCTCGTTCAGTTCGTTTAAGAAATTAACGTCGATTATATTATCTGCGTCTATTACGACGTAGCAATCGTAATCGTTTTTTTCTTTTTGCAAATATTCAAACGCATAGCTCAGCGCGTGATTTTTGCCAATGTTTTCGCTATCGAATCTTTCAACGACAAAGGCGCCGTGCTTTCTTGCAATTTCGGCGGCGCCGTCGCTGCAGTTGTCGGCTATTACGTATACGCGGTACAGCTCCTTAGGATATTCGGATCTATAGATCGAGCGCAGCAGACCCGGCAGGACCTTCGCCTCGTTGTGAGCCGGTACGATTATCGCGAACTTGTTTTTAACGCTATAATCGACGTTCGCGAATTCGCGCCTTTTTTTGACCGGAGCTCCGAAAAATGAGAACAGCCCAACGAGCGTATAGTATACGCCTATGAAAAAGAGTAAAAGCTCAAAGACGTCTATCGTCGCTTTTAAATATTCCTGCAAAAGCCTCACTCCTCTACATTTCTATCTATTATATACTATCTGAAAGAATTTTTCAAGTAATTTTAATTTTATTGCAGACGTTTACCTGACAATTAGATATATCGTCTTATACAAAAAGCCGGACCGCATAGATTTTTGTTATATATATCCCCTGCTTTTATAAACTGTATAATAAATTTTCTCGAATCAATCATTAGAATTGAATAAACTTTTGGCTATTTTAAATAATTTTTATAGCTTTTGTAACAAAAAAATATGGACAAATGAATTTTGTATTGATATAATATATATTAGCGGGATATGTGGAATTATTCAAAAGACGCAATAATTTTTATTTATGCCGTTTGATTCTTGTAAATTAACATTTTTGGCGTCGAATATTCCGCCTTTTTATTTTAAAGGGTCAGGATTATTTCGATTCTTTAAAATAACATTATTCGATCATAAATTACGCTGAGGGGCCGTCGGACGGCTTCTTTGGAAAAAACAACGGTTGTATTGCAGAGGTTATAAGGAGTAAGTTAGATATAATGAAAACGAAAAAAGTGTTCGTATGTACCGAGTGCGGGAACGAATTTCCCAAATGGATGGGAAGATGCACCGCTTGCGGCGCTTGGAACAGCGTCGTCGAGGAAACAAAGACCATAATTCCGAAATCGTCTTCGTCTTCGCATGCGACGGCGGCGGGGAGTTTGACTAAGCCGAAACGGCTTTCGGAGCTGTCTTCAAACGACGAGGAGAGGATCAAGACCGGAATAGAGGAGTTCGACAGAGTACTCGGCGGCGGGATCGTGCCGGGTTCGCTGATACTGCTCGGCGGCGATCCGGGTATAGGAAAATCCACTATTTTACTCCAGATGTGCGAATGTTTGGGGAAAAATTCGGAAATACTATATGTATCCGGCGAGGAGTCGCAGCGTCAGATAAAGCTCAGAGCGGACAGGCTCGGCGTTACCACCGATAAATTGAAGGTGTTTTCAAGTACGAATATGGCGGATATATTGGAATGCCTGAACCGCGAGAAGCCGGACTTGTTGATAGTCGATTCGGTACAGACGGTGTATAATCCAAGCATAGATTCGGCTCCGGGTTCGGTCTCGCAGATCAGAGATATAACGGTAACGCTTATGAGGATCGCAAAAGAAAGCTCTATACCGATCTTCCTTGTAGGACACGTTACAAAGGAAGGTTCGATAGCGGGTCCTAAGATCTTGGAGCATATGGTCGACTGCGTGCTGTACTTTGAAGGCGAACAACACCGTTCGTACAGGATCATACGCTCGGTAAAAAACAGGTTCGGTTCGACGAACGAGATAGGCGTGTTTGAGATGACCGGCTCGGGGCTTCAGGAAATAAAGAATCCGTCGATGGCGATGCTGTCGGGACGTCCGAAGAACACTCCGGGATCCTGTATCGTATGCGCTATGGAAGGCAGCCGCCCTATGCTCGCCGAGATACAGGCGCTTGCGACGCCGACCGTTTTCGGAAATCCGAGACGGATGACGAGCGGTCTCGATCTTAGCCGTACGATAATGCTGCTCGCGGTGCTTGAAAAACGCGCGGGACTGCGGATATCGACCTACGATACATATGTAAACGCGGTCGGCGGGATAAAGATAACGGAACCGGCGCTCGACGCGGGCATAATACTCGCGATAGCGTCCGCCTATAGAAATTCCGCGATCGACGATGGAATAGTCGCTATAGGCGAGGTCGGGCTTACCGGAGAACTTCGCTCGTGTAATTTTGTGGAGAACAGAATACGCGAGGCGGAGAAGCTCGGCTTTACCAAATGCATAATCCCGGCGTCCAACAGTAAAAACCTAAGCAAATTTAATAATATTGAAGTTTGCCCGTACTTCAATATCCTACAAATATTAAACGACGTTTTGTAAGCGTTTCTTAAAATCAACGTTTAAAACCGATCGAAGAAGAGGGACGGCTCAAAACGGCGCGCCGACGCAAATCGGAGCGCGCAGACTACGGCGGTTTAATTTTCGAGGTTTGTTTTTAGCGCCGGTTTGCGGACGCTTACGGACGTTAAATTGTACGGCGGAGCCGAGGGGCTTTAAGCTCGGAATCGCTTCGCGTATAAAGAAGGAGATAATGAAAATGTTTGAAATAGGTGACAAAGTCGCCTACCCAATGCACGGGGCAGGCATAATCGAGGGGGTCGAAAATAAACGGATATTAGGTCAGGAACATAAGTATTTTATATTAAAGCTTACTGTTGGAAACATCAAGGTCATGCTTCCCATATCCAACGTGGACGAGATCGGAATCAGATATATTGTGACTCCGGACGAAGCCGACAAGGTAATTTCCGGTTTCAAAAATTGCAGCAATGAAGGAGACAACAATTGGAATAAGCGGTATAAGGATAATATAAGCAGGCTTAAAGACGGTAAACTTTCGGACGTGGCGTTTGTGGCTAAAAGCCTCTTCCTGCGCGATAAGAAGAAGAGTCTTTCAAACGCGGAGAGGAAGATGTACAATAACGCCAAGAACATACTTATATCGGAGTTGGTTCTGTCGAAGAATTCTTCCTATGAAGATATCGAGAGGCTTCTCGATATAAGTTAAAGATAAATTCTATATCTGAAAAATGAGAAAATTTACGGGCAAAAATACGGTTCATTAGCGGGAATTTTTATTTAAAATTCTTTGCTTTTGGACATGTTTGATTTGAAAGGATGAGCTGCGCTCGTCCCTTATTTTTATTAGATGAAAACTAAGACGCAAAGAGGCATGTTATGAGATACGAATATACCGACGGAAAAAATGCGGACTTTATCGCCTTGTGCGGCGAACTGGACGACTATTTAAACAGACTTGTCGGCGGAGAAGAAAATCGCAGGGAATACGTCCAATACAACAAAACCGACGATATCGATAACGCGATAGTAGCATACGACGGAGACGTTCCGGCGGGCGGAGCGGCGTTTAAGCGTTACGACTCGAAGCGCGCAGAGGTGAAGAGGGTATTCGTCAGACGCGAGTACAGAGAAAGAGGGACAGCGCTTAAGCTTATGACTCTGCTGGAGAAGAGCGCTAAGTCGGAGGGATACGATTATTTGATCCTCGAGACGGGCGAACCGCTCGTCGAGGCGATGCGATTGTATAAAAAGATAGGTTTTGAAATAATAGATAATTACGGACAGTACAAAGACATGCCGGATTCGGTATGCATGATGAAAAAATTATAAATATAAATTATCTGAACCGATAGACTGGTTTAAGTTTGCCGGTTCGATACAGGAGAGAAGATATGAATACAGCGTTGATAGTCGCCGCTGGGAGCGGTTCGAGAATGAAGAGCGACAAGAATAAACAGTTGATCGAGATAAAAGGGATCCCGGTTATCATAAGGACTCTTTTGACGTTCGAGAACAACGCGTATATCGACAATATAATAACGGTCGTAAGATCGGAGAATATAGACGTTTTTAAGTCGCTTATTGAAGAATATGGGATAAAAAAAGTTTCAGACGTGGTTCCGGGCGGAGACAGCCGGAGGGAGTCGGTAGCCTGCGGGCTTGAGCTGGTCGGCGACGAGGACAACGTCCTTATCCACGACGGAGCGCGTCCGCTTATCAGCGACGAGACGATCTCAAAGATCATAGAAGCGCTCGAGCATAACCGCGCCGCGGCGTGCGGAGTCAGAGTCAAGGACACCATAAAAGTTGTCGATCCGGATAACGTTATAGTCAGTACTCCCGACAGAGATAAGCTGATCGCGATACAGACGCCCCAGGCGTTTAGGGCGGCGGATATAAAAAGACTGCACGCCAAGGCTCGGCGCGATAAGATTAAAGTCACGGACGACTGCGCTCTCGCCGAGGCGAACGGGATAAAGGTAAAGGTCATAACAGGCGATTACAGAAATATCAAGATAACCACGCCTGAGGATATTAGATTAGCGGAGGCGTATTTATGCGAATAGGTTTTGGTTACGACGTACATAAACTGGTAGAGGACAGAGCTTTGATATTGGGCGGCGTGAAGATAGAATACGAATACGGACTGCTCGGCCATTCGGACGCCGACGTTCTCGTACACGCGGTCATGGACGCGCTCCTAGGAGCCGCCGCGCTCGGAGATATAGGAAAGCATTTCCCGGATACAGACGAGAAGTACCGCGGCGCGGACAGCCTCGAGCTGCTCGCTCATACGAGAGATATGCTCTTAGAGGCGGGGTATAAGGTCGGAAATATCGACGCGGTGGTCGCGGCGCAAAGCCCAAAACTGGCGCCGTATATAGAACAAATGCGAAAAAATATATCCGAGCGTTTACAAATAGATATAGGCCGCGTGAACATAAAGGCCACTACGACCGAAAAGCTCGGCTTCGAAGGCCGCCGCGAGGGGATCTCTTCATACGCGGTCTGCCTCTTGGAAGAATAATACAATATTTGAGAGTTACTTTTATTATGCGGCGGCTTAAGAGCGTCCGAATAAAAGTAACTTATTTTTTTGAAAACGGTTTTGGGGATTATTAAGCCGAGTTCTCGCGCATAATTATATTATTGGTAAAACGGCTAAATATAAGTAATTACAAGAGATTTAATAAAAAATAAAGAAAATGGCAAAAATAGGTATATAATCGATTCTAATCGGAGATAATCATGTTTGATTTTAGCGTTTTAATTTAGTATTATAAAATCGTTAGCGCTCAAAAGGTATGAGCGCTAATAAATTGAACTCGTTAAAAATTTAAGGAGGTAATATATATGAACATCAAACCATTGGGAGACAGAGTGGTAACAAAGATGGCGGAAGCTGAAGAGACGACGAAGAGCGGTATCATATTAGCGGGAAGCGCTAAGGAGAAGCCGCAGTTCGCCGAAGTTATAGCGGTAGGACCCGGCGGAGTCGTAGACGGCAAAGAGGTCAAGATGGAGCTTAAGGTCGGCGACAAGGTAATAATGAGCAAATACGCCGGCACGGAAGTCAAGATCGACGGCGAGGAGTATATAATAATCAGCCAGAAAGACGTTTTGGCGGTAGTTGAATAGTAGTTCGGCTTACGGATACGGAATTTAAATAAATTTGATTGTAATTTTTAGATCGACTAAGATTAGGAGGACTGATATATATGGCAAAGGAAATTAAATTCGGCGAGGACGCCAGAAAAGCTCTGGAAAGAGGAGTAGATCAACTTGCGGATACCGTAAAGGTCACGCTTGGTCCTAAGGGACGCAACGTTGTTTTGGATAAGAAGTTCGGCGCGCCGCTCATCACCAACGACGGCGTAACGATCGCTAAGGAGATCGAGCTTGACGATCCGTTCGAGAACATGGGCGCTCAGCTCGTTAAAGAAGTCGCTACAAAGACGAACGATATCGCCGGCGACGGTACGACGACGGCTACGTTGTTGGCTCAGGCGCTCGTCCGCGAGGGTCAGAAGAACGTAGCGGCGGGCGCAAATCCGATGATAGTGCGCAAGGGTATGGCTAAGGCCGTAGAGACCGCGGTTGAAAAGATCATAGCTAATAGCAAGCAGATCGACGGCAAAAACGATATAGCGAGAGTCGCGTCGGTATCGGCGGCGGACGATTCGGTAGGCGAGCTTATCGCGGACGCTATGGAGAAGGTCACGAGCGACGGCGTTATAACCGTAGAGGAGTCCAAGACCGCGGAGACGTATTCCGAAGTAGTTGAAGGAATGCAGTTCGACAGAGGTTATATAACCCCGTATATGGTAACGGACACCGATAAGATGGAAGCCGTTATAGACGACGCTTTGATCTTGATAACCGATAAGAAGATCTCTAATATACAGGAAATTCTTCCGCTGCTCGAGCAGATAGTACAGCAGGGCAAGAAGCTGCTTATAATCGCAGAGGATATAGAGGGCGAAGCGCTTTCGACTCTCATCGTAAACAAGCTCCGCGGAACGTTTACATGCGTAGGCGTTAAGGCTCCGGGCTTCGGCGACAGAAGAAAGGCTATGCTCGAGGATATAGCGATCCTTACGGGCGGTCAGGTTATCTCCGAGGAGCTCGGACTCGAACTCAAAGATACCCAGATCTCTCAGCTCGGCAGAGCGCGTCAGGTCAAGGTTCAGAAAGAGAATACGATCATCGTAGACGGTATGGGCGATAAGGATGCGATCGCTTCGAGAGTAGCGCAGATCAGAGCTCAGATAGAAGAGACGACCTCCGATTTCGACAGAGAGAAACTTCAGGAGCGTCTGGCTAAGCTTTCGGGCGGCGTTGCGGTAATTAAAGTCGGAGCCGCTACGGAAGTTGAAATGAAGGAAAAGAAACTTAGAATAGAGGACGCTCTCGCGGCTACGAAGGCGGCTGTAGAAGAAGGCATAGTAGCCGGCGGCGGCACGGCGTTCATAAACGCTATACCGAGCGTTGAAGAGTTGTTAAACAACACTGAAGGCGACGAGAGAACGGGCGTTCAGATAGTATTAAAGGCGCTCGAGGAGCCTGTAAAGCAGATTGCGTATAACGCGGGCGTAGAAGGCAGCGTTATTGTAGATCAGGTAAAGAAAAACGACGTTGGCGTAGGTTATAACGCTTTGGTCGGCGAATATATGGATATGATAAAGAACGGTATCGTCGATCCTACAAAGGTTACGCGCAGCGCGCTTGAAAATGCGGCGAGCGTTGCGTCGATGATCCTTACGACTGAGAGCGTAGTAGCCGATAAGCCGGATCCGGCGGCGGACGCGGCGGCACAGGCGGCTATGTCGGGCGGCGGAATGTACTAATAGATTAGTTCTCCGTTTGATTTATAATTTGATATTTGACCGCAGACTCGGTTTTTTCGGGTTTGCGGTTTTAGTTTGTCCGGAGACTGCGACTGCGAGTAATAATAGCTCAAAAAAATATTTTTCACATTACATATATACGTTGACCTGCGCGGGATAAAATGATATAATAAATCAAACTTTTTTTGATATAAGGAGGTAAATCAATGAGGTTGAAGAGATTTATTTGCGCGTCGGTTTCGGCGTTGGTGGCGGTATGTTCTCTGCCGTCTGTAGCCGTATTGGCCGACGACGGTTACGCCACGAGAGGCGAAGTTCTACAAGCGCTTATGACGGCGGCTGACGATTATAATCCGAACGTCCGGGAGAGCGATATAATGCACGGCGACGAGAACGGTTTAAGGGAAGACGAACCAGTAACCAGAGCCGAGGCGCTTATCATGCTTGGCCGAGCATTCGGAGGTTTTCCGGAGCTGACGGGAAATAATCTGCGCCTTGCGATACCCCGAGAAGATTTTACGGATATTCCGGAGTGGGCGGAGGCGGAGCTTGATCCTGTATTCGACGCGGGTATTGTAGCCGGTACCGGCGAAGGAACGTTTTCTCCGGACAGAAACGTCACGACCGAGGAGATGCGGACGTTTATAAACCGCGTGTTCACGCTCTACGGCTCGAATCCCAAGGACAGCTTTTACAGCTCGGTCAACAAAGCCGAACTCGACTCTCTTCAGATCGAGGACGGACTTGCGGAAAATGGAACTATAGCGCAGGTGATCGAGAACACTTCGGAGCAGGTAAAGGAAATAATAACAGAGGCGGCGGAAGGTACGCCGGAGAGCGGTTCGCCGCAGGAAAAAATAAAAGTTTTATACGATAACATAATGGATATGGACGCGAGGAACGCCGCCGGATACGAACCTATCAGGGACGATCTGGAAGCCGTCGGCGCGGCTCAGTCGATAGCCGATCTCAATGAAATATCCGTATTGGAGGATTCCAGGTCGGCCGTCTCGACGCTTATTTCGTTTTCGCCGACGATCGATCCAATGGACAGCAGCTCGTATATGAGCTCTTTCTCAGTAGCGTCTCCGTCTTTGAATAAGCAGGTATACGACGGCGAAGTGGAATATCAGAAAGCGGCGTACTTGAAATATATAACGACTTTACTTACGCTTTGCGGAGAAGATCGGGCGAAAGCCGAGGCGGACGCAAACGAGTATTTCGAGTTCGAAAAGCGGATATCCGACGCCTCTTTGACCGTAGCGGAGCAGTACGATATAGAGAATACTTATAACATTTATACGTTGGAGGAATTGAAGGCTCTGTTCCCGTCCTGCGATCTGGACGCGCTCTATGAGGCGGCCGGACTTATCGATCAGGACGAGATTCTCGTAAGCGACGTCGGTCAGATGGAAGAGGTCGCGTCGTTGCTCAGCGACGATAATATAGAGAGCGTTAAAAATTACATTAAGATCTCATTGATAGGAAGCTGCGCGTCGATGTTTGGAGAGGAGTTTATAGACGCCGGAAATACCTATCAGCAGGAGATGATGGGAACTACCGGAACGACGTCTCTTGAAGACGTCGCTTCAAGCACGGTATCGAACGTTTTGGCAGATTACGTAGGTCAGGCCTATGCGGAAAGATATTGCACGGATGAGATCGTAGAAGACGTTACCGGTATGATCGACGACGTTATAGAGGTGTACAGAGAAAGGATAAGCGAACTTGACTGGATGAGCGATACAACGAAGGAAAAGGCTTTGCTCAAATTAGATACAATGATAGTAAACGTCGGCGCTCCGGATTACGACGACTATGAGTTTACTCTTGAAACGGCGGATCTGAGGAGCGCGGAAGACGGCGGAAGCTACTACCAGAATATGATCGAGATATCTAAGGCGAACAAGGATTATACGACGGAGTTTGCCGGAACCGAGATCGACAGAACCCAATGGATAACCACGCCGCAGACGGTAAACGCGTTTTATATGCCGTCTTTCAACTCGATCAACTTCCCTGTGGCGTTTCTCCAGGAGCCGATATACGATATCGACGGGTCGTATGAAGAGCGGCTCGGCACGATCGGCTTTGTTGTAGGCCACGAGATAACCCACGCGTTTGACAGCTCGGGATCGCAGTACGACGAGAACGGCAACGCGGTCAATTGGTGGACCGAAGAAGACGCGGCGGCTTTCGACAGTCTTTGCCAAGACGTTGTGGAATATTACGACGGCCTTGAATCGGCGCCCGGGATCGTTATCGATTCGGAGCAGACGCTGACCGAAAATATCGCCGACTTAGGCGCTATGTCCTGTATAACCGAGATCGGCTCGAAGCACGAGGATTTTGACTTTAAAGCCATGTACGAGAGTTATTCCACTCTGTGGTTGTCGGTCGCTACAAGAGAATATACGCAGGCGCTTGTATATATGGACGTTCACAGCCCCAATAATGTGCGCACCGACAGAGTTTTGCAAAGCGTCGATAAATTCTACGAGGTCTACGATATACAGCCCGGAGACGGAATGTACGTAGCTCCTGAAGACAGGGCGAGGATCTGGTAAGATCGGCGTTATTTGTGTGAAATATTAAAAATGATCTAATTCGACCGTTGCCGTTTAACGCGGCGGCGGTCTTTGATGTTTTAAAATAGTTAGATCCGACGCGCTATGAAAAACCTGCTCAATACTATATCGATATTGTGGATTTTGAATAAAACAACCAATTTGGATAATTCTTTTCTTTAAATAATGTCAATTTTTTCGCCTTAAATCTGCAATGAAGTATTGCTTTTTATCGATTTATGTAATACAATATATAAGTATTTTTATTTGTAAAATTATTTGAAGCTAAAATTTTAATAAATACGGAGGCGGTCAAAGATGCAGAAATTGGAACAACTATATGAGGGAAAGGCTAAGAAAGTATTTAAAACGGACGATCCCGAAGTGTTGATAGTAGATTATAAGGACGACGCTACGGCTTTTAACGGCGAGAAAAAGGGAACTATCCAGTCTAAGGGTATCATCAACAACCGAGTTACTAATCACTTAATGAAGATGCTTGCCGAAAAGGGGATCCCCACGCATCTTATCGAAGAGATCTCGGACAGAGAGACTCTTGTAAAAAAAGTCGATATAATACCTTTGGAGGTAATAATAAGAAACGTGGCCGCCGGTTCGTTTTCTAAGCGTTACGGCGTTGAGGAGGGCGTTGAATTTAAAAGCCCGACGCTCGAGTTCAGCTATAAAAACGACGATCTCGGAGATCCGCTTATGAACAGCTATCACGCTATCGCTTTAGGCGTTGCGACGAGAGAGGAGCTCGATCAAATAGCCGAGTATGCGTTTAAGGTAAACGATATTTTAAAGGAATACTTGATCGGTCTTGGCATAAAGCTTATCGACTTTAAGCTTGAGTTTGGAAAGACTTCGGACGGAACGATCGTTCTCGCAGACGAGATCTCGCCCGACACGTGCAGATTCTGGGACGCCGAGACGAACGAGAAGCTCGATAAGGACCGCTTCAGAAGAGATATGGGCAACGTTGAAGACGCCTACGAAGAGATAATGAGACGTCTTATGGGCGAAGAGGTTTAAGTTTTGCGTTTACGCTCAATAATGTTTATTGGGGTATGCGGCCTAATTTTGTCGAACGTTCGTTGAGTTGATAGGCGTTATGAAATCGAACGTTTGATTTTAGATTATAATTTTGCTATGCTAAGAAAAAACACATTAGGAGGATATTCTGTGAGCAAATACGAGGATATTTTAGGCGCGGATTCGGTACATGAAGAATGCGGAGTATTTGGTATTTACGACATGGGAGACGGTTTGGATGTTTCCAGACTCACATATTACGGATTATATGCTCTGCAGCACAGAGGTCAGGAAAGCTGCGGTATAGCTGTAAACAATTTATATGAAAACGATAAAATTGAGATATTGCAGTACAAGGATATGGGATTGGTTCAGGAAGTGTTCAATAACCTGATCCTAAACGAACTTAAAGGGAGAGCGGCGGTAGGACACGTCAGATACACCACCGCCGGTTCGAGCAGCAGAATGAACGCCCAGCCGCTTGTGTCTAAATATCAGAAGGGAACATTCGCCCTGGTCCACAACGGCAATCTTGTCAATGTTGAAAGTATGCGCAAAGAACTTGAAGACAAGGGCGCTATTTTTCAGACCAATAACGACAGCGAGATAATAGCTCATTTGATGGCCAAAGAGCGGATTAAAACCAATTCTACCGCAGAGGCGATGCTGAAGCTGATGGGAGAGATCAGCGGCGCTTATTCGATCATAATCCTGACTCCAAAGAGGATGGTCGTAGCGCGCGATCCCCAGGGATTTAAGCCGCTTTGCATGGGCATGATCGGCAAGTCGTACGTATTTGCGAGCGAATCCTGCGCTCTCGACGCGGTGGGCGCCGAGTTTGCGCGCGACGTCGAGCCGGGAGAAGTGATAGTGATAGACGAGGACGGGCTTAAGTCGTACCGCGACAGATGCGGACAGAAGTCGGCGTTATGCGTGTTTGAATATATTTACTTCGCGCGTCCGGACAGCGTGATAGACGGAGAGAGCGTTCACAGAGCGAGATTGGACGCGGGTAAGTATTTGGCTCAGGAGAGTCCGGTCGACGCCGACGTGGTGATCGGAGTGCCTGATTCGGGTCTTGACGCGGCGCTCGGATATTCGAGAGAATCTAAGATACCGTACGGCGTTGGATTTATAAAAAACAGATATATAGGACGAACCTTTATCCAGCCGACGCAAGCGGAACGCGAGATGGCGCTTAAAATAAAGCTCAACGCTATGAGAGACGCTGTCGAAGGAAAAAGGGTCATAATGATAGACGATTCTATAGTAAGAGGCACTACGTCCGGCAGGATCGTCAAACTGCTGCGCGACGCGGGAGCTAAAGAGGTTCACGTCAGGGTATCGTCGCCGCAGTTTAAAAACCCTTGCTATTTTGGAACGGATATTCCGAACAGAGACAGTCTTATCGCCTGTCATATGTCGGTAGAGGAGACGCGTAAGCATATAGGCGCGGATTCTCTGGCGTATCTGTCTATAGAATCGATGAAGAAACTGGCGCAAAATTCAAAATGCGGACATTGCGACGCTTGTTTCACGGGCGAGTATCCGGTGTATGTGCCGCAGGAGAATAACACGGAAGCGCTTAACAATTAAAAAAGTGAAAATATACGATTAGAAATCGTCGGGCAAATGAAGCGCGCGCTTGTTCGGCGGTATGAAATAGGAGTTAGAAATGTATTATATCCGCAGAATCGAACTTGCGGAGGAGCATAGGTTTAATTCATTCATACTCCTATTTTGTTTTATTTAGAAATATTTATCAGCGAAAAGGTTTTGAGTACTAAATAGAACGATAAAAATAAATAAGTATCCGAGGCCGGAGATATTTAAGGAGAGAAATATGCAGAACGAAACGATTGTAATTATTGATTTTGGGGGTCAGTATAACCAATTAATAGCGAGAAACGTGCGTGAAGCTAACGTTTATTGCGTTGTATTGCCATATACTAAAAGTATTGATGAGATAAAAGCGTATTCGCCGAAGGGAATAATATTCACGGGCGGCCCTAACAGCGTATTCGACGAGAACGCGCCTAAGGTCGATCCTGAGATATTTGAATTGGGAGTTCCGGTTCTTGGAATATGCTACGGCGCTCAGCTCATGAGCATGACGCTTGGCGGGACCGTCGTACACGCGGACACGAGAGAGTACGGCGTTATAGATATAGAACTTTCGGACAGCGAATTGTTCGACGGGATCGAGAGAAAGAGCAGGTGTCTTATGAGCCATACCGATAAGGTAGAGGCGCTCCCGGACGGATTCAAGGTGATAGCTCATACTGCGGATTGTCCTCTTGCGGCGTTTGAAAACGCTGAAAAAGGATTTTACGGGGTCCAGTTCCATCCCGAAGTTAAGCATACGCCTTTCGGCAAGGCGCTTATGCATAATTTCCTGTATAATATATGCAAAGTGTCCGGCGATTGGACGATGGCGGATTACGCGAAGAGATATATTGAAAGCGCGCGGGAGAAGATCGGCGACAAAAAAGTATTATGCGCCCTCTCCGGCGGGGTCGACAGCAGCGTAGCCGCGGTGCTGCTCTATAAGGCTATAGGCAAACAGCTCACCTGTATATTTGTGGATCACGGTCTGCTTCGTAAAAACGAAGGCGACGAGGTGGAGGAGATATTTACAAAGCAGTTCGACATAAATATGATCAGAGTAAACTGCGAGGACAGATTTTTGGGCAAGTTAAAGGGCGTGAGCGATCCTGAGACGAAGCGCAAAATAATAGGCGAAGAGTTTATACGCGTATTTGAAGAAGAGGCGAAAAAGGTCGGCCGTGTGGATTATCTGGTACAGGGCACTATCTATCCCGACGTAATAGAGAGCGGAGCGGGCGACGCGTCGGTAATCAAGAGCCACCATAACGTAGGCGGACTTCCCGACCACGTTGATTTTAAGGAGATAATCGAGCCGCTCAGAAGCCTGTTCAAGGACGAAGTGCGCAAGCTTGGATTAGAGCTCGGCATACCCGATTATTTAGTATGGAGACAGCCGTTCCCGGGTCCCGGACTCGCGATAAGATGTATCGGCGAGATAACGAAGGATAGATTAGAGATATTAAAAGACGCGGACTACATCTTCCGCGAGGAGATAAAGAACGCCGGCTTAGACCGCGATATAAACCAATACTTCGCCGTTATAACCAACATGCGCAGCGTAGGCGTAATGGGCGACGAGCGTACGTACGATTACACAGTAGCGCTCAGAGCGGTAACGACGACCGACTTCATGACCGGCGACTGGGCTAAGATCCCGTACGAGGTCTTAGATAAAGTAAGCCGCAGGATCGTCAACGAGGTGAAACACGTGAATAGGATCGTGTATGATATTACTTCTAAGCCGCCCGCTACTATTGAGTGGGAATGATAAACAATATCCATAAATCCGCATAAAAGGGATAAACTGATTGAAAAATGGGGGCTCTTAAAGAGAAAGAACGCGGATATGGAACATAAAATATCTACTTATAAGTACGTAAGGACGTAGAAGAATATGCACCGCACGCTGCAATAAAGATGAAAGAAAATGCTGGCCTTAAAATAATGGAGCATCTGCCTTTTATGTCGGCAAAGACTTGAAAATAAAAAGTTGTTAGACCTTTTATGAAAAGCTGATTGAAATAATTCAAGGCCTTACTCGAAGATGTTACCAAGCAGAAAAAGAGGAGCAAAGATTTGATGAAAAAATTCCAAAGCTTATGAAGAAAAGGTACGTTATAAGTTAAAAGCTTGGAACTTGAATAAGGAAATAACCAAATAAAAGTACAGTTTCGTGCTTACAGCAGAATCAAATGTCATCTTGGTGTAGATAAGGTTAAGGAATTGCTTAAAACTATCATCGCCTCATACAAAGAAACTATAATAGGCGTGTTGTGCAAGAAAGATAAAATATTTCTGTCTAATAACCAGTACTGGGATGTACCACATTCCAGTGTTGGTGGTTAGGTGGATAAGGTAATTTATTCAGTGATTGTATATGTAAAATAAAAAATAATTTTTTGTAAAGTTGGCTTTTGACGCGCTAGTGATTGTATTTATACTATCATACCAAAAAATTGTGCAAAACATAGAAAAGTTAGAAAATGATATTGACATTATTCGAGCTTTAGTATATAATAATATATGATTGGAGTGCATGATTATGAAATATATATCGGCAAGAGATGCAGCTCAAAATAGGTGCTAAAATGGTTGTAATTAATGCAAACAGACAAGGAGCGAAATTGTATGAACCTTGCGTTTGATAATAATATTATTGAAACTTATCATTCAAGAACACAAATAGCACGAGTATTGACGGAAAATTGGGTAAATGAAAATATGTATTGTCCACGATGTGGAAATTCACATATCAAACATTTTGAGAACAATCGTCCTGTTGCGGATTTTTATTGTCCTACTTGCAATAATGAATATGAATTGAAGAGCAAAGATGGAACTTTAGGTCATAAGATAAACGACGGTGCTTACAGTACGATGATTGAAAGAATAACGGGTAACAATAATCCTGATTTTTTCTTTATGAGTTATTCAAAACAAGAGCTAAAAGTAAAAAATTTTATTTTAATTCCCAAACACTTTTTTGTTCCTGATATTATTGAAAAACGAAAACCATTGGCACCGACTGCACGTCGTGCCGGCTGGATTGGTTGCAATATTTTGATTGACAAAATCCCTGAACAAGGGAGAATTGATATAATATCAAATGGTGAAATAGTAAACATAGAGTATGTTATAAATAAAGTAAATAAAAGCAATCGACTTGAAACAAATGATATAAATAGCCGCGGTTGGCTTATGGATATTTTGAATTGTGTTAATAATATGTCATCAAAGACATTTACATTAGAAGAAATGTATCAATTCGAGAATGTATTGCATATCAAACATCCTAAAAATAATAATATCAGACCTAAAATAAGACAGCAGTTGCAATTTTTAAGAGATAAAGGATTTATTGAGTTTTTAGGTAATGGTCAATACAAAAAAATAGTTTGAGGTGCTACTATGAAGAAATATACAATTGCGATAGAAGAAACCGTTGTAGATCAATTTGAAATAGAAGCAAATGATTTTATTGAGGCTATAGATATTGCAAAAGAAAAATATCGTAAAGGTGAGCTTGTAGTTTCTCCTGGAGAAGTGCAATTCAGACAAATTGCTGTAATATCACCATCTTGTGATTGTACTGAATGGAGTGAATTTTAATTCATGACGCCAAATGGCGCGGGAATTGGTCGCCTTATATCCCAAGAAATATTATACTTCGATATTCTAAAGAGGGAGAGCTTGTATTAGATCAATTCGCCGGCGGCGGCACTACTCTTATTGAAGCGAAGCTTTTAAATCGGGATATAATCGGCGTTGATGTAAATGATGCGGCGCTTGACAGATGCAGAGAAAAAACAGATTTTGATTATGAACCTGCGAAAGGAAAAGTGCATATAAAAAAAGGCGATGCAAGAAATCTTGATTTTATACACGATGATAGTATTGATTTAATATGTACGCATCCGCCGTATGCGAATATTATCAAATACAGCGACGGAATTGATGGAGATTTGTCACAATTAAAAATTAAAGACTTTCTTGGAGAAATGAATAAGGTTGTAGCTGAAAGCTATCGGGTGCTTAAAAATGACAAGTTTTGTGCTGTTCTGATGGGTGATACACGTCAAAAAGGACATATGATACCGATGTCTTTTGAGGTGATGCGTATTTTTGAGGATGCGGGGTTTAAATTGAAAGAGCTGATCATAAAAGAACAGCATAATTGCAAGGCAACAGGGTATTGGAAAACAAATAGCGTGAAATATAATTTTTTGCTGATTGCACACGAGTATTTGTTTGTGTTTAGAAAGTGAGGTGCGAACATTGAATTTTATACATCATGATTTAGGTAATCTTGAAAAAGGAAGAATAGTTGAAATTGTTCTTCAAGGAAATGCTGCAAATGTGCAGCTATTAGACTCATCAAATTTTAGCAGTTATAAAAACGGAAAACGCTATCGTTATATAGGAGGACTTGCGAAAAAATCTCCAATTCGTTTACAAACAACGCATTATAGCCATTGGCATGTAGCGGTTGATCTGCGCGGATTAGGTGGTAATGTGAAAAGTTCTGCCCGTGTTTTGCCCAAAGCTCTACCAGCAATCAATCAACAACCATTAGCTTCGATGCCTTCTTTACTACATAATCGCGGTTTAGGGATAGATGTGGACGTTGATATCGAACCAGAGTACGATGTTTTCATATCTCATGCTTCAGAAGATAAGGATGCAGTGGTGCGCCCTTTAGCTAACGCTTTGCGAGACAAAGGCATAAAAGTGTGGTATGATGAATTTGAAATGAAAATTGGTGACAGTCTGCGAAGAAAAATAGATAAAGGTCTTGCAAACAGCCGGTTTGGTATCGTGGTTATATCTAAAGATTTTATTAAAAAAGGCTGGACTAATTATGAGTTAGATGGTATTATTACCAAGGCTATATCAGGAGAACAGATCGTACTCCCAATTTGGCACAATATTACCAAAAAGGAGGTAATTGATTTTAGCCCTTCTTTGGCAGATAAATTAGCTCGTAATACGGCTATCAACACTATTGATGAGATCGCTTCGGAAATAGCTGACTTAATTCAATCGGCATAACCTACAGATAGAAAGGAAAGCCAAAATTATTACATCCATTATTCAACAAAGTCTGAAAATTTAATGGGTCTATCCCGTATTTTGGAGTTTGCACAAAACGCGGGATAGATCCTCCAAGTGTGAAAAAACGCGTATATTATTGCTTCTTACACCCGTTCTTTTCGCATGTAATAGCTTGAGGTGTTTCAACCCAATCTTCAGGATTATCATCTATTCTGGCGCCACAACCAGTATAATTTCCTTTTCTTACATGAATTTTGCCATTTTCAGACTTGCTTGTGTCTTTTCCGATATATTTTATGTTCACATCTTCACCTCCCTTCTTTTTGTGAGATTGTTTATAAATTGATTAGATTTTGCTTGATACAAAGTCAAATTTTTAAATTATTTCGTATTACTTTGTAGACTTCTTAAAATATTATTCGTTCTTTGATAATCATAGCTTATGTCTAACCATCATATTATTTATTATAACATATGAGTTTAAGTTAGTCAACTGAAAAAGATAATAAATTTCAAAAAATTATTTGCAATTATCTAACAAGTGATGTATTATTAAATTAATTTGAGCGACAAAAGGAATCTTCATCACTACGGCTCAATTCTCAAAAGAGGCGCTTGATTTTGCCAAAAAGCAACTACATAGCAAAATTGTCCTCGTAGACGGGAAACAGCTGACGAAACTCATGATAGATTACGATCTCGGCGTATCTACTGTCGCGACGTACAAGGTCAAACGTATCGACTCGGATTTCTTTAATGAAGACGTATGATCATATCGACGCGTTTAGAAAATGAAAATTTGTACGTTTGGCACTTTTTATCGGAATCGTGCGCGTTCCGGCTCGGCTTCCAATTTTGTTGACCATGCGAATAGATTTTTTTAATCCATATGCTAAAATATTCAATATCGTTAACAAATAAATTTAAAAGTCTATATAATTTCATCGCGCCTTCGCGGATCGTCCGGGAGGCGCGCAATTTTTTTACCTTGGTTAAAAACTTTCAAAATTATTTGCGTTGATATTCTCGGCCTGAGAGTATATAATAGTAATTGCTTAAACTGCGCGCTCAAAGTTATACGGCCGCGTAGCCGTCCGCTACGGCGGCGTTAGGTTTCGGACGGATATTATAAAAGTTCGAGGAAGTATGGCTTCAAAGCGCTCATTTAGGGTATGGCTGAACGAATGTTGAAAAATACTTATAGATTTTTATGTAAATAGAATAAGAGGTTAGTATATAAACTAAATATATATAATGCTAAAATATATTTGATAACATAATGTTAACTCATCAATGGCCGAGTAGATTTGTCGACAGTCTTTGTAGAATGATAACGGGGAGCTGATATTACATTTTTTGTTCTCAAATAGGGTTTAGATTATTATATTTATCATTTATTACCCAGCTAATTATAGTTAGTTTGTATAAAAATAAAAAAGGAGTTGTGAAAAATTGAAAATCATAACAGTTGAATTGATAGAAAATTTCAAAAATTTTTTATTTAATGAAGAAAAGGCGTTTGCAACTATTGAGAAATATGTGCATGACGTATTGAATTTTAAAATGTGGCTATCGGGATCTGTCGTCACAAAAACAGAAGTGTTAAGATATAAGCGAGTATTAACAGAAAAATATGCGCCAACAAGCGTTAATTCTATTATATCTTCTCTGAACAGCTTTTTCTCATATAACGAATGGTACGAATGTAAAGTTAAAACGCTTAAAATTCAACGACAGATTTTTATTAGTAAAGATAGAACGCTTACTAAAGCCGAATATGAAAGACTGCTTGCCGCGGCAAAGTATAAGGGGGACGAAAGACTATATTTACTTATGCAAACAATATGCTCTACGGGTATTAGAGTTTCTGAATTGCGATTTGTGACAGTAGAAGCTGTTAAAAGCGGTCAGGCGATTATTAGCTGTAAAGGAAAATTGCGAGTAGTAATGCTTACAAGATTACTTTGTAAGATGCTTAAAGCTTATATAAAGGAAAATAAAATTAAACGCGGTCCTATTTTCATTACAAGAACAGGGAAACCGTTAGACCGTAGTAATATATGGAAATTATTAAAAGGTTTATGTGAAAGAGCCGGCGTTTCAAAGAATAAGGTGTTTCCGCATAATTTGCGCCATTTATTCGCAAGAACATTTTATTCATTACAAAAAGATATTATTAGACTTGCAGATATTCTTGGACACACAAGCGTAAATACAACCCGAATTTATACGATAGAAAGCGGAGAAGTTCACAGACAACAGATGCAAGAACTTGGACTATTGAGATGTTAAATAAATTAACTACATAATTTGTCTTATGTTGTATAAATGGTTAAACTATATGTAATTGCACTTTATTAATATAGCAGAAATTTGTCGCTTTGTCAATAATTAGAGTTTAATTTAAAGAAATTTATTTAAATATTACAATAATAGATGCAAAAATCCAGACCAATGTAATAAGCGATAAGCTTCATTGGTCTAAAAGTCGTTATTGTTGTTGCTTATCTTGCTTTATTCGCAATATTGAGATATAAAATTATATTTTTTATAACGTCAACTTAACAACATAAGACAAATTATGTAGTTAATTTTATGTTTTTTTAATATTATATATCGAACATTATATAAATTGGGGAAAAATTGAATTTTCGGTATTAATATAAAAACGAAGATATTATAATACTATTGATGTAATATTAACTAAGTAGGAACTATATAAATAAATATTTTAGGAGTTTAATGAATATATATATAAATTTAATATTTATTAGACGAATTTTAGATATAATTTATATGACGTTTAACAGCATATTTTGTTTATATTAGTATAAAAAAGTTTTTAATAGCAACTGAATTTAGAATGTCAGCGATTTTATATGGGTTGACTGCATATACGGTAAATACGCTAATAATATGATTAAAATGCAATTTAGGTTTAAAGATCTTAATAAATAAGAATAGAGTTGCTATGAAGACTGCTTTTTAGATTATAGATGAAAATTATGACGCATAACAAACTTTTTGGTGTATGGGGGATTACGCAAAATGTTTATTGCTGTATTTATACTGAGCTTTATATAAAAACAATTATACTGTGAAAGTCGTTATGCAGTCAAAGGTAGTTGAAAATGAATAATCTGATGAGTTGATAAAATATAACAATCAAGAGCCTTATTAATAGAGTTTTAAAAACTGATTTGGTTTATTGGTTATTTGGAGAGGTTGGCATATGAAATTCAGAAACGAGTTAAAACACCATGTTACAGAATTTGATTTAATTGGACTTCGGCAAAGATTAAAGTTTATTGCTGAAAGAGATATTCATGCAAATGAAAATGGGATATACACCGTTAAAAGCTTATATTTTGATAATTGCTACGACAAAGCTTTAGTGGAAAAAATAGCGGGATATTCTAAAAAAGAAAAGTTTAGAATCAGATACTATAACGACGATACAAGTTTTATTCGCTTAGAGAAAAAAAGCAAGATCGGAGGAATGTGTTTAAAGAATAGTTGTTTAATTACTAAAGAGCAAGTAGATAAAATTATTGATTTGGATGTTTCTTGGATGGAGTTTGCTGAAGAGGAATTATTGGTTGAACTCTGGGCGAAAATGCAGTACCAATTATTGCGTCCTAAAAATATTGTTATATATACAAGAGAGGCTTATACCTATAGGCCTGGGAATGCTCGTGTGACAATCGACTCTGATATATACGGAGAAAGCGATATTACGGGATTTTTTGATGACGACTGGACGGGTATCAGAGTATTTCCAATGAGCATTTTGGAAGTAAAGTGGGATGAATTTTTACCTCAAATTATCAGGGACGCCGTTCAACTTGGTAATATTCAAGCACAAAATTTTTCAAAATATGCTGCGGCAAGAGTCGATGCATTTTAATATACGACAATTGGAACAGAAACGTTGAGTATATAATATGTTAAATTTATGAGGGAGGATAAAAATATGACGACGTTTAATGACATTTTTAAATCGGATTTTTTAAATTCAACAAATTTGAACAGTTTTTCAGTAGTAGACACGCTGATTGCACTTGGGTTAGCGTTTGTTATAGGTATTTTTATATATCTTATATATAAGAAAACTTATAAAGGAGTTATGTATTCGGCGACTTTTGGAGTTTCGTTGCTGGCGATGTCTATGATTACGACGTTAGTTATATTAGCGGTAACCGCTAATATCGTTCTCTCTTTGGGTATGGTTGGCGCGTTGTCGATTGTTAGATTCAGAACGGCGATCAAGGAGCCGATGGATATAGCGTTTCTTTTTTGGGCGATCGCGGCCGGTATAGTATTAGGTGCGGGATTTATCCCTCTTGCTATTATAGGCTCGGTTATCATAGGCGCGGTTATTCTTATTTTTGCCAATATAAAAACAATTGGAGCGACGCCGTATATACTTATTGTAAATTGTGCGTTTCAAGCCGAACGCAACGTTAATTATGTTATAAAACAGGAGTCTCGCAAATATCTTCTAAAATCAAAAACAGTTACCCCAAAAGGTTTAGAGTTGACATACGAAGTAAGAATTCGAGATAAAGAAGCTTACGCTGTGAATAAATTAATAAATTTAGAAGGCGTAGGGAACGCCGTCCTGGTTAGCTATAATGGAGAATATATGTCATAGTTGGAGTTGTATTATGTTAGGATCAAAAAAATTTGAAAAAATAATAGTATGGCTTGTGATTATGGCGTTGGTTTTTTCATTGGTTATAGTATGTTTTCCAAATATATTTTCTCGGATTTCAAAAGATAGGATTGAAGAAGAGTATCCGGTTAAGATTTTTGAAAAAGACGTCGTTAATATAAAAATTACGGCTGATGAAAACGATTGGAATGGCATGCTGGAAAATCGAATGTCAAAGCCCTATATCTCATGCGATATAGAAATCGATGGAAAAGAATTTAAAAATGTCGGATTGAGACCGAAGGGAAATTCAAGTTTAACGAGTATTCAGGGAGACAGAATAAGCTATAGATTGGACTTCGATCATTACATCGATAATCAAACTTGTTACGGCTTGGAGCAAATGGCTTTGAATAATTTACAAGCCGACGCCACATATATGAAGGATTATATCGCTTACGATTTGATGGCATATGAAGGCGTAAACGCACCGCTACATACATTTGCGTTTATAACGATAAACGAACAGCCTTTTGGAGTTTATCTGGCGGTCGAGGTATATGACGAAGACTATTTGTCAAGAGTTTACGACGATATAAATATTGAGCTATACAATGTAAAAAATTCGGGTATGGATGAGTTTGAAAACGCGATTGTCGATCCTGAAACCGGCACAGTGATAGAATCTCAGGGGGTAGGAGAAGTTATGAATATGGGCGGTCCAGGCGGGCCTCCGCCGCAGGGCGGTCCCATGCCGCCTGGGGGTCAGTCTCCTATGCCTCCGCCAAACGGGCAAGTTCCTGATGCGGTCGGTATGCGGGCGCCAAATGAGGAAAACATACCACAACCGCCTCCGGGGTCTGAAAGTGGAGGCGGAGATTTAGTTTATGTTGACGACTCAACAGAAAGTTACAGCGCTATATTTGCAAACGCAGTCTCCAAGCGCGCGAATGCAGAAGATTTTGCAAGAGTTATTAGAGCGATAAAATATTTAAATAAAGAAAACGTCTCTAATGAAGAGTTAGAACAATACTGGGATATCGACGCTGTATTAAGATATTTGGCGGTTCACGCTTTTATGGTTAATGGCGATAGTTATACAGGTAATATGATGCAAAACTATTTTTTAGCTGAGCGAGACGGTAAGATTACTATTCTACCGTGGGATTATAATTTATCGTTCGGCGCGTTTGGAGGAGGTCCGGGCGGCGCGCCTCCTGAAATGCAGATTGATAGCGACAAGATTGTCGGATCTGATGTTGAAACAGCTCAAGTAAATAATGAAACGATAGAGGCAATAAATCATCCCATAGACACGCCCACCATAGGGGTATCTATGGAATCAAGACCGCTCGTTTCAGTTTTGCTGAGCAGGGACGATTATAAGGAAAAATACCATCAGTATTTAGATGAATTAACTATATATGCGTCGGGCGATTTTATTAACAAACTTGAAGCGGTTGAAAAGGCTATCTATCCGTATATTGAGAGAGAAACGGTTTCTTTCTTTACGCCCGAAGAACATAAAGAGGCCTTTAAAGTATTGAAGGATTTTTTAGAACTTCGTTGCCGAAGCATTCAATGCCAACTGAATGGAGAAATTCCGTCAGAATTGGAGCTACAGAATGGCGCTGATTTAATAACTGCAGATTTTTCTATTAGCGAGATGGGATCTATGGGCGGACCGGGAGATATGCTGCCGGGAGAAAATGGAGAAGGCGCAATGGCTCCGCCGCAGCCGCCGGGAGAAAATGGACAGGGCGTAATGGCTCCGCCGCAGCCGCCGAATGACGATGGTCAAGGAGGAATGGTTCCGCCGCCGGGTATGTCTGGAACGATGCAAAATGAGAGTAATAATGATATTACAATCGCGATTGCTTTAGTTATTTTATGCATCATGTTTATTGGCGTTAAATTATTTAAGCGAAATTACTAGCAAAAACAGGAGTTGAAAATTCCTATGGAACAAGATAATGGATATGTATTGGAGCAATCAAGAGACGACAAATTAAAGATGTTAGGCGCGCTTTGTTATAATTTATATATAGACGGCGTTATGATTTTTCCTGAGATGAATGAAACGGTTAATGATATAAAAAACGTGTTAACTTATTTGCTGGTCTTGAGGAAAAACAATATCAACGCTGATTATTTGAAGATACAGGAATCCGGTTTGAGCGAAAAGATTCAAGAGTTGGGATGTATTTGCTATAACCTTTATGTCGATAGTAAATTATTTAATAGTAAAGTACTATCGCTATGCGATTCGATATCGTCAATAAATCATGAGATAAAAAATGGTTTAGAAGCGGCGTCGCAAGGCAGTTCTGAGGTTCAAGAGCGTGAAGATCTCAAGAAAATGAAAGGCGAGTATAGAAATGTAACTAAAAGTAAGCTGAAGGTAATCTGTCCGTATGGAATGGAACCTATTCCAATTAATTATAAAAAGTGCGCGTGCGGTTATAAAAATAGAGCTTCGGCAAAATACTGCGGCAAATGCGGCGCAAAATTAGCGTAAGGAGGAAGATGGAATGAGTTTAGACGATATTATAAGACTTTTTGCATGTATTTCATTAATTCTTGGCGCGGTAGAGTGCTTTGCCGGATTTAAAATCATGAAAGCGACTCTTTCGATTTGGGGGCTTATAATTGGCGCGGCGCTTGGAGTTTTAATAGGCGTCTCAGCAGATAATACGATATTGGGATTTATGTTTGTACTGCTGTTTGGTATAGGATTAGCGGTTTTATCTTTTAAACTATATTTAGCTGGAATATTTATACTTACGGCGTTTTTGTCAACGGTAGCGATATATATATTATTTGAAAATTTGTTTATCGCTCTATTAATCGCCGCTATAGTAGGAATACTGGCCATATATTTTGTAAAGCCTGTAGTAATCGTAACTACCTCGTTCTCAGGAGCAGGGATTATATTATCTTCAGCATATATAATAATGGATTTGGGGGTTAACGCTAATCCTATAATCACCGCAATTTTATGGATACCAATGGCTTTGGCGGGTATTGGGTGTCAATATATTACAACACAGAGCTCAAAGAATGAGAGGAGCGGGATAAGATTTTCTCAAAGATTACCAAATCCATCGAGAACGTTTAGTGAAAGAAAATATCCCGGGATGCAGAGAGCGTATAGAAATTTTTGTATTAATTGCGGTTGCGAGCTATTTGGTATAACAGGTAAGTGTCCGCGATGTGGATTTAGTTTTGACGACTAAGAGGAAATAGATATGAGAAAACGTTTAAACAATAAAATTATATTTATGACTGCTTTAATTAGCTTGATAAGTTTTTCATTTATAGGTATACCCAACGCGTATGCGTCTTATTATAAAATACCCGAACAGCAAAACTTTGATCCTAATATAGCCGCAAATGAGATAGAAGCGATAGTGAATCAAAAGTCTGTTATTAGTAGCAGCGCTATCGATAATATAATCTATATTGATGGAGCGGCAGTCGTTCAAAAGTATAATGAGGCAATATCAGAAATCAAAGAATATGTCGACAAGCTTAATGGTAGCGGTATGTATCTAAATCGAGATTTAGTAAACGTAGTAACTATCCAAGCGGATGGGATAAATATTTCGGAATATGTTGAAATATATATTGATTCAGCGGCTTTAGATCAAATAGCAAATATAGATACGCTGAAGATAACCTTAGAAAATAGTAACGAGTATATTTCATTGAACAATGAAAGTATAAGTTATATCGCGGCCAACTATAATGAATTTAGAGTTCAAGTAAAAAGTCTATCCGATACTTATACAATACGTTTTATAGATAAAACAAATAGTATAATAAGTAAGTACGACGTTAATATAAAAGTTGGATTGCCGGCAAGTCACAGCGAGCAAACGGTCTATCTGTTTACGAATAATACTCAAGAAAATTGGGGAGGTCAATATAACAGCGTTGACGGTTCGATAGAGTTTATGACTCGGTATAGCGGCGAATATAACGTCGCCTCTCCCGAAATCGTTATAGAAGACATAAATAGTTTAGATGAATACGAAAAACAGGCGATCAGGTTTATGGTTGTCAGAGGATATTTTGAAGTAGACGATAAGAGGTTTGGCCCTGACGACGTCTTAACAAGATATGATTTTGCAGAGTCTTTGGTAAGGATGTTTTTTGCCTTAGACAGCGATGCGCAATGTTCTTTTACCGATGTGGATAAAACGTATTATAGATATGTAGCAGCTTCGGAACAGAGTAATATTGTTCGTGGATTTGACGACGGAACATTTAGAGGCAATGAGAACGTAACGGTTGAGCAGGTGATCGCGCTAACAGCTCGTACTATAAATCAAAAGAATGGGTATGTTTATCCTGAAAGCATAGATAAGTATTTGAATTTCACAGACGATAATGTTATAGACGAGTGGGCTAAAAAAGAAGTGGCTTTAGCTATTAGAGAGGGAATTTATTTTAATGATATGAACTTAAAATTTATGGATAGTATTTCGCGTAAAGACGCTGCCGTTGTGCTATATAGACTATTTATGATTATGAATAATACCCCGAAACCTACGGACGTTATTGAATATAGCGTCGATGAATGCTATAATCATAAAACGTTTTGGAATATGACGAGCGCGATTGTTATTGGAGCGACGGTTACTTGCGTTGATATGGCGGCTCTGGGACTATCGATCTTTCTTATAAAAAAGAAGAAAAGAAGAGCATAATGGTATCGATTAAGAGTGAGATAATTAGAAAAGAAAAGTTTATGTTTGATATTTCTTATATCAACGAACGAGGCGGAAGGGTTGTCAATGAAGATTCTATATTAGTTGAAGATATGGAAGAAAAAATATTTATTTCTATAGCTGATGGTTTAGGCGCGCACGGCGGCGGAGATCTTGCTTCTAAAGTAGCGATCGACGTTGCCAGAAAGGAATATGCGCGGATTAAAAAAATCGATCAAAAAAATATATATAGGATTTTTGAAGTAATTAATGAAGCGATAGTAGCTCAACAAACGGAAGAATTGAAGATGAAAACAACATTATCGTGCGTTCTGTGTAGAAACAAATATATATATTCAGCCCATCTGGGGGATACGCGCGTGTATTTTTTTAAGGATAATAGATTACGATTCATGACGAAGGATCACAGCGTCGCTTATGAAGAAATCACGAAAAATCACGGCTCTTTAGAAGATATAAGAAAAGATCCGAAAAGGCATATTTTAAAAGCCGCGTTAGGGGTAGGAAAAATTAGACAGCCGGATATTTTTAAACAGAAAATTAAGAATGACGCCGCAGTTTTAATTTGTTCCGACGGCTTTTGGGAATACGTTAACGAGAATGAAATGATCGAAACATTGACCGATACGATAACCGCTCGCGAGTGGCTTGGAGCAATGATGAAATATCATTCGGAAAAAGCGGATATGTTTAATGACAATTATTCGGCAATTTGCCTAAGAATTACAAAAAATAAAGGAGGAAAAACTTTATGGAATACAAAGGTATGAATTTATGCGACTTTTGTTTTGAACCTATCAGACCAGGATGCATTTGTACCAACTGCGGTCTTACCCATGAAAATTATAATGCCGAAGCTGGATTGCTAATGCCGGGAACTAATCTGTTAGGTAAGTACATTATCGGCCGTGTATTAGGGAGGGGAGGCTTTGGCGCAACGTATTTAGCTTATTCAAGCGAGCGCAATAAAGTAGTGGCTATTAAGGAATATTATCCTACCGGCATTGCCAATCGAGCAAAAGGCGAGGAAAAAATTTCTATCGTTTCCGCCGAAAAAAGAAAGGTGTTTGAAAAGGGTGCGAATAGGTTTTTTGAAGAAGCTAAGACTATGTCCAAATTCAATACAAATAAGAATATAGTATCAGTGTATGAATTTTTCTATGCTAACGACACCGTATATTATTCGATGGAGTATTTGAAGGGAATCGATCTTAAAGGATATATAAACAAAAAGGGCGGCAGGTTAAGCGAAGCGGAAGCGGTAACGATAATGAGAGGCGTTTGCGAAGCTTTGGTAGCGGTACATAGCACCCAAACTCTTCACAGAGATATATCGCCGGATAATATTTTTATTTGTACAAACGGCGATGTGAAGCTAATTGATTTTGGAGCTGCAAAGCAAGTTATAGGCGATGCGCAGCAAGTGTATTCAGTGGTTGTTAAACAAGGCTTCGCGCCGGCGGAACAGTATAAGAGTACCGGAAAACAAGGCGTGTGGACGGATATTTATGCTGTTGGGGCTTCAATGTATTATGCGGTCACAGGTAAAATTCCTCCTGACGCAATGAATAGAGTAGAGCATCCAGACATTGTATTTGATCCGGCGTTAAACATTTCGCCTCAGTTTGCCAACATAATAAAAAAATGTTTACAGAGTAAGATTGAGGATCGTTATCAAAGCGCGATAGAGTTACTTGGGGCGCTGAGCGAATTAAATATTCAGAATGTCGCGATCGGCGGCGCCGAATACGTTCAAAATATATATAACGGAGTATCTTCAGGTCTGCAGGGAAACGCTGTGAACTTTGGCGGTAATAACGAGTTTGTCGCTCAACCGCAGACGGGGTACAATCCGTATGAGAATAATAACAGCCAGTACCCTAATTCGCAGATACAGGCTCAAAATGTTTCATATTACCCGCCGTCCGGATACCCGCAATCCGGATATCCTCAATCTGGATATCCTCAGTCGCAGCATCAAATCTCGCAGTATGGTGAAAGTAAAGAAAAATCCGGAATAATTAAAGGTCTGATAATTGGCGTATGCGCATTAATAATAATAGCGTTAATAATTATTCTTATCGTTAATTTGGTAGGTCCTCAACAGCCTATGCCGCCGCAGCCGCCGATTGGCGGACAGCCTATGCAGCCTATGCCGCCTCAGTAACGAGCAAAGCGGGTTTAAATATGGAAGGGGTGATGTGATTGGCGTTTATGAATAATAAGTATACTTCCGGTTCAGAGAAGTCTGATTCTTCAGAAAATAATAATTCTGAAAACATCAAGGCTGGGGTCGAATTAAAGCTTACTTCAAACGCTTCAATGTATATAAATACAGGAAATAGTCAAAATCAAGGCGCCAGACCATATCAAGAAGACTCATTTGGTTATTCAAATATCATAGACAGCAATGTTGTCTCGAAAAAAGGAGTTTTCGCGATTTTGTCTGATGGAATGGGAGGATTGACCAATGGAAAAAACGTGGCGGATTATGTAGTGCAAACGTCTATTGCTATGTTTGATTCAATGAATCCTCAGACCGATATCAGCAAACAATTGGAGAATATAGTTGGGTACATAAATAGCAGCGTATGCGAACAGTATGGCGCCGATGATGGAAGTAGTAAAGCTGGAGCGACAATGGTTTTGGCGTATATTTTCAAAAATCGTATTTACTGGATAACTGTTGGAGATAGTAGATTATACTGCTTCAGAAATGGTAATTTGCTACAAATGAATGAAGATCACGATTATAAGAATCAGTTGTATCGAGAGTATATAAATGAAGGCGGAAATCTTAAAGACGTCGAGGAAGACGAGCAGAAGGATAGTTTAGTTTGCTTTATTGGGAAAAAAGAGATACCTTATGTGGATGTAAGCATAAGAGGTTATAAAATTAAACCGTCAGATACATTTATTTTGTGTACAGACGGCATATATAACGGAATATCTGAAGACGCCATGAAAGATATACTATCGAACTGCGACGCGCAAACTGCAAGCGAGGAAATTATATCAAACGTTTTAAGTTCGAGATTTCCGGGACAAGATAATATGACCGTTATGGTTATAAAATGTGAGAGAAATAATTAAATTATGTTTTAGTCTGAAAGGAAGGTTTTAGTAATGAAAAAAACTAAGAGATTAAAAAGGGCGATAAGCTTAGTAGTCGTAGCGGTATTGGCGGTGTCGCTAACAATGACGGTTACAGTATCGGCGACCTCTGCGTCTGACGCGAAAAACAGCGTTGTTGCGGTTATCAGTCAGGACGGAATGAGTTATGGAACAGGGTTTGCTATTGGGGAAGTTGGAAAGCCGGTTGAATATATTGTTACAAACAATCATGTAGTACAAGGCGATATTGGATACACAACGGCAACAGTTGCATTTGATTTAGCTTCTAATGAAATGATGCTTGCAAACGTATATTTTTATGACGCGGCAAAGGATATAGCCGTTTTAAAGTTACCGCAGGCTACTGACAAAAGACAGGCGATGGTACTTTGTACAATGGAAAATGTCGATCCGGACGACGAGTTTGCAGCTTTAGGTTATCCTGGAAATCAGATAACTGATTGGCCTAAGTATAATATTGACGATATTACAATTACAAAGGGCGGTATCAAAAAGGTCGACAGAGTTAACGGACTTGACGTTTATATGTTGGATCTTATAATTACACATGGTAATTCGGGCGGCCCTCTCGTTAATTCTCAGGGAGAAGTTGTTGGTATTAATACGTTTGGTTTAAATAACGACAACTATGCAATAGCTATCGACGAGCTTTTAAAGGTTATTGATACCGATAGGATCCCCGTTACGTTGCATGGAGGTATTAATTGGTTCTTAGTTGCAGGCGGAATAGTAGCGATTATAATTATTGCATTAGTCATAATTCTTATCGTTCGCAAAACGGGATACGGCAGAAGCAACGACGTTGGAACTCAACCGGTTCCGCCTCCTGTGAATAATGCGACGAAACAACAGACTCCGCCGGTAAATAAGGCGAGCGCAAGAATTATAGCTATTGGAGGAACGCTTAACGGTAAGAGATATTCTGTTTCCGGCACGGTGAAAATCGGCAGAGACGCTACAAAATGCGCTATAGCTTTTCCTGTAAACACACAAGGAGTAAGCGCCGTTCATTGTGAAATTTCATTCGATGGAACAGTGTGCTATGTAAAAGACTTGAATTCGAGTTATGGCACGTTCGCCATCGACGGGAAGAAGCTGGAGCCCAATGTACCTCAAATACTAAAATCGGGCGAAAAGTTCTATTTGGCAAGTCCTGAAAATACGTTTGAGGTAAGATTTTAGTTGACGTTTGGAGTGATTTGAGTGAATTACAACAATCTTTGTTACAGATGTTTTTGCGAAAAGCCGATTAAAGAAAAGCCTTGTCCGAAATGTGGATATAAATATAATCCAAGCGCGACGTCTCAAAATTATTTGAGCCCAGGTTCTCTTCTTCACAATAGGTATATTGTGGGTATAGCGCTGGGCGCAGGCGGTTTTGGAATAACATATAAATGTCTTGATACAAAGATTGGCGGCATATGCGCGATAAAGGAATATTTTCCGTCGAACTTTGCGTTAAGAACTAACGCGAACAGATCCGTATTGGTAGCGGAACAAAATTTGGAGCGGTACAATAAGATAATGAAGCGTTTTGTTGAAGAAGCAGAGTTAGTCAAAAAGTTAAATCATAGAAACGTGATCAAAATATATGATAGCTTTTTTGAAAACAATACCGCCTATTATGTTATGGAATATTGCGATGGCATTGATTTGCGCAGATATACTAATAATTTTAGTAGAAAGCTGGAATATGAGGAAGGTATGAATTTACTTTATCAGATTATGAACGGCTTAGAATACATACACGCAAAAGGAATTTTACATCGCGATATTGCTCCGGATAATATTTATGTAACAAAAAACAATTATGTGAAGATTTTAGATTTTGGTTCTGCAAGAAGCGAGATGGATCAATTTAACAGAGAATTATCGGTTATTGTTAAAGTGGGTTACGCTCCTATTGAACAATACGGCGGACATGGGAAACAGGGCCCTTACACAGATATTTATGCGCTTGGCGCAACATTTTATCACTTGTTCACTTCAAAAATGCCGATAGAATCAACACAACGGGTCGCTGAAGATAATTTGGAGGAGTTTTCTCGTCTCCGTCCGGATTTGCCTGACAATTTAAAATATTGTATAGAAAAATCTATGGAATTGACTACTGCGAAGAGAATATCGAGTATAGCGGAGATGAAAAGCATACTGGAATTGGATAATAAACCTTCGAAAAACAATAAAATAGCGCCGCCCATATTGCCTGAACAAAATAATAAAAAAGATACTGTCATAAAAAAACAGGAAAAATATAAAACTGCAAGCATTGGCATGAGGTTGGGCGCTTACATGGTAGACCTATTGTTGTGGAGCGTGATTTATTTTACAATATTATTTGGCGTTTTTGAAATAAGCGATACGTCGTTTGAATTGGGCGTGTTATTTCCAGTTATTTTTACGCTTATCAATACAATTTCAGAATTGTTGGCTTCGACAACGGTTGGAAAAGCAATGATGAAAATGTATATTCGAGGTAAATCAAGCGTCGACGTACTTCCAAGTCAGATACTATTGAGAAATATTATTAAGCTTTTGGGAATTTTTGTAGTTGTATTTGCACGAAACGACGAGTTGCTTGAAGATAGAGTAACAAATAGTATTGTTTATATAAAGGAGTGATGTGTTGGTAGGGATACAAAACCTCTTTTAATTTACCAATCCGATAAAGCGGTAGAATATTTCAATCTTTTGCGTCCGTACGCCGTCAATCGTTTCAGCGTCATGCACAACAATCTTTTCAATCAGTTCATTCAAAATCGGGGCTGTCAACTCTTTTATATCCGTGTATTTCTTTACACTGTCGGCAAAAAGTTTTGTTTGCTCTTTGGTATCGCTGATTATATCAAGCTCGCCCTGCCATTCTTGAATATCATTTCGGATTTGATTTTCTTCCTGCTCATAGCCGTCCGCAAGGGACGCAAACCGCACGTCAGTCATTCTGCCCTTAACCCTATCCTCATACAAACACTTGATAATATTTTCAAGCTCTGAAAGCCGTGCCTTTGCTTTTTCGATGTTCTTTACATTTTTAGAACATTGCTCCTTTTGCTTTTTCAACTTCAAATTGACTATCATATCAATAAAATCAGCCTCAAAGTTTTTCGCTGCCTTTGCCTGTGTCTTTATATCATCTAAAACAATGTTATAAAGATTGTCATATGTAATGTAGTGAAAAGAGCAGTATGCTTTACCTTTCTTTCTTGACTTTGAACAGGCAAAGCTGCCGTTTCCTTTCCTGTCATTCTGTCTTGCAAGCGAAAGCGTACAGCCGCAGGTTGAACATTTGACAAGTCCCGAAAAAATCTGAATTTCCCCCGTCCTCATTGGACGTTTTCTTTTTCCGATTGTTTTTTGTGCAAGTTCCCAAGTCATTTCATCTACAAGCGGCTCATGTGTGTTTTTTACTTCAATCCATTCACTTTCTGGCACTTTTACAAGTTTCCTGTTCTTATAGGATTTTGTCGTGCTTTTGTTATTTACCATATGACCTAAATAAACCCGGTTTTTCAAAATGATAGTTACCGTACTGTTGCACCAATCATACGGGTGCTCGGTATCGTAACAGTTGTTATATCTTCCTGTTTCCAACGCCTGATAAGCACGCGGTATCAATATTTTTTCTTTTTTCAATATCATTGATATTTTATAAGGACTTACGCCCTCTGCCGCCAGCTTGAAAATCTTTCTGACTACATCAGCCGTGTTTTCATCAGGAATTAGTTTATGCTTATTATTCGGGGCTTTCTTGTAACCATACGGTGCAAATGCCGCTGTAAAATCGCCGTTTTGTGCCCTTACACGATATGCGGAACGAATTTTCTTTGAAATATCTTTCGCATAAAACTCATTTACCACACTCTTAAAAGGCATAATATCATTGTCGCCGTTGATAGAATCAATGTTATCATTTATCGCTATAAAGCGAACGTCGTTATCCGGGAAAATCATTTCGGTATAAAGCGCTACCATTGCATTGTTCCGGCCTAAACGCGATAAATCTTTTACAATTACCACATCAATCAGCCCTTTTTCAATATCAGCAACCATGCGCTTAAAATTCGGTCTTTCAAAACTCGTACCTGTCCAGCCGTCGTCTACATAATGGTCTACAATGCTGAACGAATTTTCTTTTGCATACCTGATAAGCATTTCTTTCTGATTGGTGATACTGTTGCTTTCGCTCTCGCCAATTCCGTCGTCCCGTGATAACCTTGAATACAATGCTGCCCGTTGTTTAGTTAACATCTCTGCTCCTTTCCAACAACGCAAAACAGCATTTATAAGGAATTGTTTGTTACTGTTATTATAACGCGCAATTCCTGATTTTTCAACCGCTTCGTTGTTTTTTCTCTATTTTGAACAAGCCGATTTTTTGCTTGTATCAGTAATTTCCCTCATTATCAGATTTTCAAGTAAATCCTTTAATGTTTTATTGCCACTGTAATGTTGAACAACAACAAATTTTATTTCTTCTTTTTGCTTTGCCATAATTACCTCCGTTTCAATTCAGGTAATTTTAATCTATCGTGTCTGTTTGTTTCATAAAATTTATATAGCAAATCCAAACGGCGCCGGCTTGCGCTCCACGGGAATTTCACCCCTGCACGGTTCTCGTCCAGCCGCCCAATGCTGTGAAGCGTTCAAGGCGGGAGTATCATTATTACGCCCGTGTGTCATTGCTTGCAGACTGCCATATCTGCAATTACGGTAAAAATGGTTATCGCTCAGTCTTAGGGCTCCCCAAAAGCGACTTGCGCTTTTTGGGAAAAAGGAGGGACAACGAAACAAGCGGAGGTTTTTGCGTAATCAGTAAAAACGGAGCAAGTGAAGTTTGTCCCGACGTCGTGGCGCATTTTCCGTAAAGCTCGGCACGGACGGAATGTGTTTGTTTGCCTATTCTGCCGCAAGGGGCTTTCTTTGTCAAAGAACAATCGGCATTTATCAGCCTGTCAAAACACATTTTCAAAATGTGCTTTGACGGAATGACAAATAGCCCATTACAGGAAGCGCGGAAAGGGGGAACGCGCTTCCCGTATGGGCTTGTCTGTTTAAGCTACATTAAATGCAAGTGTTCGGGCAATAAGGCGCACTTTCAGCCTGTTTCTCATTTCCTCGTCAATATAGGAATAAGTATTCCCGGATTCGTCTATAAGTGTCCGAGTACAAAGTTTGGCTATGTACCCCTCATAATGCTTTAAGATTAGGCACATTGCGTCAATACTGCCATTAGCTGCGTCTGCAATAACATTGAACGGCAGTAAATTTGTGGGTTTGTTACTTGTGTTCGTCATTTTTCTTTTCCTCCATAAATTTTTTCATTTTTGCAAGCGCATTTTTCCTATGTCGGAAAACTGTACTGCGTACAACATTCATCATAGCGCCGATTTCTTCATCACTCATATCCAAGAAATAGGATAAGAGGATAATTTCACGCTTCCGTACAGGCAGGATATTTAATGCTTCATTCAGTAAATCATCTTTCACATAGACGTCATATCCGGCGACGGTATGATTGTAATAGTCGCTGCTATACTCGTCCAATGTAGAAAATTTGTTCAGTTCATTTTCCTTTAATTCAGAAAAACAAACCTCACGGCTGCTTTGCTTTGCAAGCTCCATTAAATAGTTTTTCGCCTCGCCTGCCAACGTCTTTTTTGCAAAGGCGTCATACTGATGTTGTATTGTTTTCTGCTGGGAAGAAGATAGCTCCATTGAGTTCACCTCCTTCCTCTGTGGAGTAGTGAACAGGGACTTGTCCTGCTAACCCCTTTCTGTTCAATATCCAAGAAAAGAGAAGGTGATTGTTGCGTTTTTTCAAGAAGTGTTTGAAAAATATAAAATGCGCCTATCCTGAAAATATAGATAGACGCATAAGAATTATATAATATATTTATATGATTTAACAGTTCGTATTTATAGTCAAAATCCCCCGCCAGCAAATACAGATTTTTTTTAACATTATAAAGCTTAGTATATTTTGTCGTAATATTCGCTTCATGGCGTTTTTTCCTTTAAACCGTAGCTTTTGCAGTTAGCATTATTAGGGATAAATTAATCATAACCACCAGTGAACTGGTGGTTTGCTCAGCCCCTATAAGGGGCAGCACTTGCTCACCACCTAAAGGCGGTATTGAAGATTTGACATCGCATTACTATTACGAGCGGCCATCTACCGATGGCTGTTCTTTATTTGGGGTCCGCGGAAAAAGATGTGTAAGCAATATCTGACAAACCTCGACAAGGTGAAAATTACAGGTATAAGCTTAACATGACTTGTCAATAATACTATTGGCTTTTACCTCTCGACAGGATACGGCTACGCTGAAGAGCGACCGGAGCGGTCTTGAGGCTTTTGCACTAAAACGGGCGGAAATTTTATTTTCGCTCGTTTTGCCCGTTTTAGGGAAAACCAATGCGTTAAACTTCGGGGTTCGGGGCAGAGCCCCGATTATGCCGTCTGATCCTCATGCATGATCTCAAGTTGACGTATAACTATATCCCAGTTCTTGTAACGCTGCGTCCACTTCTTTGTGATGTTCTGTGATGCGAGATAAAGCATCTTCCTCAATGAATCATCATTCGGAAATACTGCCTTCGTCTTTGTCACTTTGCGGAACTGTCGGTTTAAGCCTTCAATAATATTCGTTGTATATATTATCTTACGAATCTCAACAGGCGGACTATGTAAGGCAAAGGAGCCAGAGGATTAAAACCTCTGGTTTTCTTTTGCACATTTACGCTCTACGAATAATATTTAATCTGTGTCCCATACGGCTTAACAATTCATTGGTTATGCTTTCTGCACTTTCAGCTACCATCGGTGCTGTAATTTCTTCCTTTCCATCTTTACCAATCAGCGTTGCAATACTTCCAGTCTTAACATTGGGAATATCTGTTACATCAACTGCAAGTTGATCCATACAGATTTTTCCGACAATAGGGGCTTGTCGTCCACCAATCAGCACATAACTATTTCCACAAGACAGATTTCTTGGAAAACCATCCGCATATCCAATTGGTAATATGGCAATTAAACTATCTCGGGTTGCAGTAAAAGCCCTGCTATAACCAACACTTTCGCCCTGCTTTATCTTCCGAATTAAAACAACTTTTGCTTTCAAAGAAAGTACAGGTCTTAAATCAAGTTCTAATTTTGTTTTGTCATTAGTAGAGCTTAAAACACCATACAGAGCAACACCCACTCTGATATAATCACATTTAAGCTCTGGATAATTCAATAATCCATAACTACTTTGGATATGTACTTTAGGTATATTCAAACCGCTGCTTTTCAGCCAATCAAGCACTTTATAGAAACTGCCTATTTGCTTGTTTGTAAATGCAACATCATTTTCTTCAAGGCTGTCAGCCGCACACAAATGTGTAAAAATTCCCGCAACTTTGATGTGCTTCAAAGAAAAAGCTGCAAGGATTTTATCCTTATCTTCTGTGCTAAATCCAAGTCTGTGCATACCTGTGTCAATTTTAATATGTGCTTTAATGTCATATCCCTGTTTATTCAAAAGCAACGAATACCTATAATCTATCAAGGTTTGTGTCAGCTCATACTTACAAAGTTCTTTTGCCCTTGAAGGCGATGTATAGCCTAAAATTAGAACTTCGCTAGAGATGCCATATTTTCTCAATCGGATACCTTCATCAATGGTAGCTACCGCAAATGAAGAAACTCCTATCTGCTCAAGATATGTCGTCACTTCATACATACCGTGACCATAGGCTTCCGCTTTTACAACCGCCATCAATTCACATTTAGGTGACATTGCTTTTTGCAAAGTGTTTACATTATGCTCTAAATTATTTAGGTTGATTTCCAGATACGCTCTATCCGTATCGGCGGTATGTTTTGCCTTTTTCGGTTTCAGACAGCTCAATAACGCTGTTATAACCACTGCTAATACTACCGATGCAAAGCAGACCGCAATATAATGAACAAGACTGTTTTCAACAAGCAGGCTTTGTAGCTGCAGTAATTTGGCAAACAATCGTATTACAACAATCATAAACGGATGAATGATATAGATAATCAATGATATTGTCCGTAATCCTGTGCGGCGTTTTCCTCTAAAGTGCAGAAGAAGATTAAATAAGCAATACACACTCGGAAGTAAAAGCACATACATACTGTCATGTTTCTGTATATCAAAATGATGTAAAGTAAGGGCTTCTCCAAACATAAGGGCAAAACAAACTATAAATCCTACTATACTTCTTTTTAACGATAGCCTGTTTTGATTATCAGAGATATATCCACCAAGCACAAAAAAGATTGGGGCAAAAAATATTCCGTTTCTTGTGTAATCTGTTAATTGGAAGATTAGATTGTAAAAAACATTTAAGCAGGAAACGCTTTTCACAATTCCATAATAACTATCTCCAAATAAGCCTATGATATAGAGTATAGAAGCTATCAAAAAGGCTTTGCGATAATGAACTTTCTTTACCAGATACCAAGCAATCGCAGCTCCGATAATAGATGCAGGAAGATACCACAAGTGATATAAAGTACCATCAAATACAATATCTTTTATGATATTTGGCAAAAGGTTGTCCATTTTGAAATAACCGTTATAAACATTGATAGGTATGTATAAGAGTATTGCAACCCCGTAAATTAAGGTTGTCTTTTTTATAAAAGCTCCCAGCTTTTCGGCATTACAGGTATATCTGGAAATCAGAAAAAATCCAGATGTCATAAAAAAGAACGGAACGGCTACACGGGCTACAATGCGTGTAAATATAAAGTTGCCTGTTTCACTAAAAGAAGAGAGAGGCGAAGTATGAATAGCAACAATCAATAAGGCTGCAATAAATCTAAAATAATCAATGCCAGAATAGCTTTCGTTTTTAGTCATCTGTTTTCCTCCATATGGTCACAACAAAACCGTCTATGTTATTACCAGAAATCTGATAAACACAATTTTCTGGTATTTTTATCAGCGTTTTGTCGTCTTTTGCAGGAACATAATATATTTCAATCTCAGCTCTGTGAGCCTGCTCAAAAAGATATTTGTTATCTTCCAGATAGGCTTTTATAAATTGTGTGTATTCTTCAAGTGAAAAACCATTTTCCTGCATAATTTTTGAGTGTGGGTATCCTACATATCGAAAATGCCACGGCTCGTGTGAAATTCCCGTGATTTCTTCTTTGTCCTTTGCATAGCGTTCGATAAATCCATAGTCTGGGGCTGCTTTTCTAAACTCATTACAGATACCGACATAGGGAAAATCGGGACGGATAAAATCTATTTCTTTTTCGTTCAATCCCAAATCAATAGCAAGTCCTGTCTGATGTTCGCTATGATTTGGCAGGGCAACATATTTTCTTGTAAAATCCTCTCCGTTATCTTTGAGAGAGCCGTCATATATGGCTGTCTGTTCTTCTAATGAGCGATAACCGCTTACAGGAACGATAGAGTTACCTGCCGAGATTTTTTCAAAAATAAGCTGCAAAACATTTGCCACATCACGCTTCATAAGAATATTTGGAAAGCGTACATCAGCAGGAACTAAACCCTTTACATTGTTATCTCGTAGCGGATAATTTTTGTTGACGAGCAGCAAATTTCCACAATAAATTTCTTCCTTTTCAAGCTCAATCGTTTTCATCATTCCACATACAGACCTATCAGCTTATCCAACATTTGGGCGAACGATAGACCAATGCCTTTCATCATATTTGGATAGCGACTGTGCGAGGTAAAGCCTGGTATTGTGTTTACCTCATTAAATACAATTTCGCCAGACGGTGTATAAAACATATCCACTCTGGAAAAACCCGAACAGCCCAGAGCTTTATATATAGTTACAGCCGTTTCTTGTATCCGTTTTTCTGCTTCGGCATCAATCCTTGCAGGCATATATATCTTTGAAGATTTAAGTGTATATTTCTCTGTATAATCAAAAAAGCCGCTTGACAGTTCGATTTCATCAACTCTGCCAACAATCAGCTCATCTATGCCAAGTACGGCACAACCGACTTCAAAGCCGTTTATTGTTTCTTCAACGATGACTTCTGTATCGTGTTCAAATGCCAACTCTATGGCAGCATCAAGCTCTTGCTCTTCAATTACTTTTGTTATTCCAAAGGAAGAGCCTGCACGAACAGGTTTAATAAACAGCGGATAAGTTAAATTCGCTTCAATCTCTTTCATCGCTGCTTCTTTGTTAAAGCGTTTGAATGTTACTGATTTTGGAACAGAGATACCCGCAAGGCTAACAAGTTTATGTGCTTTATCTTTGTCCATACAAAGAGCAGACGAGAGTGTATCACACCCAACAACAGGTATTCCTGCCAATTCAAATAATCCCTGCAAAGTACCGTCCTCGCCGTTCTTGCCGTGCAATACAGGAAATATCAAGTCAACCTTAATGATGTAGAATTTTTCTTCCTTAAATTCTATAAAGCCTTTTACAGAACGGTTTTGCGATACCGCAACAGAATACAGGTTTTCGTTATCCTCAAACCAAGTATTATTTGCAATCTTTTCTTTTTTGCCTGTGTAATGATACCAGTCGCCATTTCTGGTAATTCCGATTGGAACTATGTCGAATTTTTCTTTATTGATATTTTCAAAAACAGAAAATGCCGATTGTAATGACACCTCATACTCTGTTGAATTGCCGCCAAAAATAATAGCTATTTTTTTCTTCTGCATATTACGCACCTCTTTCTTCAATTTTTATATCATTTGGTAGTTCATAACCTATTTCGCATTGGTTAATATACAATTCTGCTCCAGTTTCCCTACAAGTCTTTTTATCCCGTTCAGAACGATAAACGGGAGCGATTTGATAGGTTCGTCCATTTCGTTTAATGTAAGAAACTGACGAATTAAAAACTGAATATTCAATGTTTACGGGGCTTTGCGACAAAATTCGACCATACATATATTTATCATCAAAGCTAATCTCAATCTGGAAAGTATTGTCCGTATCGTTGCGGATTTTTAAATCTAACCACCCTTCGTTGATTGTCGCATCAGTTCCGCAAGGTAAATCTTCTGTTGTGGATGGAAATGACTCAACAGCGTGTCCGTGTCGCTCAACAACTGTAAGAGGTGTGTGTAAAAAAAGCCAAAATAACATATTGCTTAATTGACACAAACCTCCACCATAAGAGCCGACAATCTTTCCGTCAACAAGGTTTAATCCGTCCTTATATTTCTCGTGATGGTCTGCCCATCGTACAAGCTGCCAAAATGAAAATGTTTCTTTCGGCTCAATAATCACTTTATTGATTGTTTTTGCGGCAAGTTTTAGGTTGTGTACCTTATTGATTTGGTACTTCATATCAAATCCACTATTTTCATTTAGCATAAGTGATGATGTTTCAAATACTGTGTTTGGTAACAATTTCTCAGATGTCTTTTTTGCGTATCTATTGCCGTCAAATTTCATTTTGAAATAAAAATATTTTTTTCTTTGCCATTTGCGGAGAGGTAGCA
>CAJFTO010000010.1 GCA_904419955.1 Candidatus Roslinia caecavium
TGCGTCCTTGTCCCTTTTTTACGTTCTCGTTGTTGTTCTCAGCCATACCGATCATCTCCTCATGTATAATTTTCCTAAGTATGATTACTGCAAATATAAATATCTCAAACGCGTATGCTCTTGCCGATACGCGTATTGAATATAACGTCTCCCGCCGCGTCTGCGATATAACATATCTCCGCGCCGCAGCGTCTCTCAAACGCATGAGCTACCCGCTCCGCTTGAGTCTCTTTTTCATTTCAAACAACCTCTGAAGTTCCTCCTGATCGCCGCTTTTAAGCGCGTTCTCTTCGAGCCGTCCCAGCTTTTCGGATAGGATTATCCTAAGCGGATTCTCCGCCGCGGCCTCCTTGTCGCGGACGTTCTTATCGTGTATCAGGATATCCGAGACCGCCTTGGCCTCGTCCGAATCGAAACGTCCGACCAGCTCGGTCGCGCTTAAGGTCTCGCCCGAATTATACCCGTCTACGATCTCCTTAAAAAGCCGCTTATGTATATCCGAGCAGATAAAATCGTCGGCTTCTACCCCGGCGTCTAAGACCTCTTTTATCGTCTTAGGCTCGGTCATAAGACTGAGCGTAAATCTCTCCGCGTTATAGAGCTTCATATTGTTGTCCGGGATACTCCTCTGAGTCTCGTACCTCCGCCGCTCCAGCTTCCGCGCTTCGCGCCTTTGGTCTACAATATGGTTTCTCTCGGCCAAACGCTCGACTCCCGAGGCTATGCTCTCCGCGCTGACGTCCAGCTCTCGCGCAAGCTCCGAAATATACATCTCGCGTCCGGCGAGACCCTTTATCTGCGCCAAGACCGGCGTTACTTCCTCTAAAAACTCGAGCTTGCCCTCTATCTCCGTTAAATTATATTTTTGCTTTATTTCGTCAATTTTATACCTGATCAATGGTTTTGCTTGTTCGATCAATACCCTGAACATATCCGGACCCTTAGCGTTTACAAACTCGTCGGGATCCTTGCCGTCGGTGATAGTAAGCACGCTCGTCTTGACTCCGGCGTTTAGAAGTATGTCCCCGGCTCTTATAGTCGCCTTTTTCCCCGCCTCGTCGTTATCGTAACAGAGGACCGCCGCCGGAGAATACCGCTTGACCAGCGACGCCTGCTCCTCGGTAAACGCGGTGCCGAGCGAGGCCACGGCGTTTGATATCCCGCTCTGGTGCAGGGATATAACGTCCATATACCCTTCCATCAGCAACAATTTTCCCGATTTGTCGTTTTTCGCTATGTTTAAACCGAAAAGATTTTCTTTCTTCTTAAAAACGATCGTCTCGGGCGAATTGAGATACTTAGCGGCGTCCGAACCTTTTATAATCCTGCCGCCGAAACCTATCACATGCCCCCTGACGTCGATTATCGGGAACATGACCCTGCCGTCGTGGAACGCGTCGTAATACGTGCCGTTGTCGCGTTTCTTTACCAGACCCGCGTCGTGCATATCTTCGAGCGAATAGCCCTTCGAGAGCAAAAATTCCTTAAGATTATCCCAGCCCTCGGGCGCGTAACCCAAACCGAACCTCTTTATCGTGGCGTCGGTTATCCGCCTGTCTCTTAAGTATTCATAGCCGGGCGATACGCCCCTCGATACGAGGTTATTGTAAAAATACAGCGCGGCCTCTTTGTTGACGGCGTATATCCGTTCTTTTTTATCCGCGAGCTTGGCCTGGCGTTCTCTGCTCATTCCGCCGCGTCCCGGCTCCGGCATCTCCAGTCTGACCCGCTGCGCCAAAAGCCTGAGCGCGTCGATGAAGTCGAGGTTCTCGGCGGATTGGATAAAGTGTATCACGTTGCCGCCCGCGCCGCATCCGAAGCAATGGAACATCTGCTTGTCCGGCGAGACCGACAGCGACGGCGACTTTTTATCGTTATGCAGAGGACACAGACCCATCAGATTAGAACCCGTCCGTTTAAGCGTAGTGTATTCGCTTATCACATCGACTATATCGTTTCGTCCTACAACCTCGTCGATAAACGCCTGAAACTCAGACGACGCCATACAATATCACCCGCCTTTTACCTTAAAATATATAGAAACAAATTAAAATTGTCTCAGCTTAATTAATTCGACATATTTTAATAAAACCCTTTTTTATTTTGAAAACTATATGTCATACAGGTTGAAAAAATATAATAATTCTTTCTTTTCACTCCTATCCCCGCAAAAAATCCTCCCAAAACTATCTTCCAAAAGCAACGTTTTCACAGCGTTTTCCTGATCGCCTGAAAGTCGGGACTATTTTTTAAGCCGCTTTGCAAATATCCTTTGCAAAATATTATCAAAAACAAAAACTTCCTAATTCTCCGGCGCGGCAACGCAGAGATCGCGAGCGAAACCAGCTTTATTTAACGCATTACGTAACGTAAGCGGAATGGGATAAATATTTCCCATCCCGCTTGCGCGCCTTTAAACGTTACGGCGGCCGTTCGCGCTATTATCGTCATTCGATGTTTCTACTCTCACACCCAAAACTTCGGCACAAACAAATTCTCGTACGTCGATACCGCGAACGGGTCGCTCATCCCGGCTATGTAATCCTTTACTATCAACTCTTCGTCGTCGGTATTACTGCTCCGCCTCGCGTCCTCCGGGATAAGGCTTATATCCTCCTTAAACCGGGCGTACAACCCCTTGATTATGTACTCCGCTTTCTTCTCCTCCGCCTTTGTTCCGGAGTTATAATATACGTTTTCAAACATAAACCGTCTCAATCCCATCATCGCGCTGTAATACTCCTCCGCCATCCCTATCTTGCCGCCTGTCGCCGCGCTGTAGTCGATCATCGCCTTTATCATAGTATCTATCCGCTTAGAATGTTTATTCCCAAAGATCTCCGCATACTCCTTAGGTATATCCTCCTCGGTCAAGACCCCGCCGCGCACCGCGTCGTCTATATCATGGTTTATATACGCGATCTTATCCGCTATCCTGACTATTTCCCCCTCTTTGGTAGACGGAAGTCGATCCCCGGTATGGCAAAGTATGCCGTCTCTTACCTCGTAAGTCAGGTTTAGTCCGCTCCTGCCCTCGAGCACGTCCACGACTCTAAGGCTTTGCTCGTTATGCTTGAATCCGGACGCGCAAATCTCGTTTAAAATACTCTCGCCCTTATGCCCGAACGGGGTATGCCCCAGATCGTGACCGAGCGAAATTGCTTCGGTAAGATCCTCGTTGAGACGAAGCGCCCTCGCTATCGTCCGCGCTATCTGCGACACCTCCAAAGTGTGCGTGAGCCGCGTCCTGTAATGGTCGCCCATCGGAGAGAGGAATACCTGCGTTTTATGCTTGAGCCGCCTAAACGCTTTGGAATGGATTATTCTATCGCGATCTCGCTGAAAATCGGTGCGTATATCGCACTTCTCCTCCTCCCGGATCCTGCCGCGGCTGTTCTGGCTCAGACACGCAAGAGGAGACAACTGCTCCGCCTGGTACTTTTCAGTCGTTTCCCTAACGTTCATTTAGATCATCTCCCAAAATGGATTTAATAAAATTTTATCTATATTGTTATAATTCAACATTTTTTGGATTTTCCCTTTATATATCGGCGTATATTTACTATCATAAAACAAATTTATATATTTTTAACTTACCTCGCCTCTCGTTTTATCTCTGTTGACACAACCCGCTTTTTTCTGTACAATACAATTATTAAACGTGAACCGTCTCCTTCGGCGTTCTTAATCCGAAGCTAATACCCGCGCGCAGGCAAATATACGGCGCATGCCGATATCCTGCGCAAACAATCGCGTCGGCGCAGCGGACGCCGCGAATATCGCGCAATTTGTTATTCTACGCGCATCAACAAAATCAAGCTGAAACGGAGAAACATCATGACTGAAAAAATACCTAAACTCACCCCAAGGCTCGGTCTTATAGCCGACCTTATCTCTAATCCGCCGGCGCGGTCGGGCGGAGAGTCGGCAAATATGCTGCCGAAAGGTTTGGACTCGAGCGGAGCGTACTCCTGCGTTGCGGATATAGGAACCGACCACGCTTATCTTCCGGTCTATCTATGCAAGACGGGCGCTGCGAAACGCGCTATCGCGTCGGATATTAGACCGGGACCGATAGAGAGGGCGAAAGCGACGATAACGAGCTACGACGCTCAAAATACGGTCGTGACTCGGCTCGGCGGCGGACTTTCGACTATCGAGCCGGGCGAAGCGGACGCGATAGTTATAGCGGGCATGGGCGGGCTGATGATCGCCGAAATATTGAGCGCGGATATTTTGACTGTTAGCAGATCAGAGCGGCTGATCCTACAGCCGATGAGCAGTATCCCCGAACTCAGGCTCTACCTGTGCCTAAACGGATTCAATATACTCGCCGAATATCTTGCCAAAGAGGAGCGCAAACTTTACGTAGTCATGGACGTAACCTACGCGCCGGAGCGGCGAGGCTCCGCGATCGGAGACCTCGACGAATACAGTCCGGAGATTTTCCTCGGGCGCAAGCTTATCGAGGACAGACCCGAGCATTTTGAAGAGTATATAGAAAATCAAAAGCGGTCTCTGCTCAAAATGGCCGACGGACTTAAAAACTCGAGTTCGGACGAATTTGCCGGTAAGCTTAAGCGGTGCGGGGAGCTTATTGAATATATCGAAAAGAATATCGAGCGCGACTTTTGAGAAAAATTTTAATTCTCAAACGAATACAAATATCGATCGTAGATCGAGACTTTGGCTGATATTAACGCAAATATAAAGACAAATATTAATATAGATAAATAAGGAGTGATAGAATGTATACGGTAAAAGAGATCGTTTCAGCGATCGAGGAGCTGGCGCCGAAAGAACTGGCGGAGAGCTGGGACAATCCGGGACTTATGGTCGGCGACTTCGACGCTCATGTAAGACGAGTCCTCATCTGTTTGGACGTAACGTCTAAAAATGTGGAACAGGCGGTTTCCGAGGGAGCGGAGTTGATAATCTCGCATCATCCGCTGCTGTTTAAGCCCGCAAAATCCATTATTGAGCAAACTGTGCAAGGGAACATAATCCGCACGCTGATAAAAAACGATATATCGGTCTACAGCGCGCACACCAATCTGGACATAGCGGCCGGAGGAACCAACGACGCGTTGGCGGAAAGGCTCGGACTGATAAACATAAGGGAATTTACGGACGACGAATGCGTTGACGAGTACGGCGCGCCGCTTATGAAGATAGGCAGGGTCGGACAACTGCCGGAGAAGATGAATATGCTCGACTTCACCGCTTTTGTAGAGCAGGCGATCTCCTGCGAATCGATCCGGTTTGTCGGCGATGAATCGGATATAATAAAAACAGTCGCGCTCTGCACGGGCGCCGGAGGGGACGGGATATACTCCGCCTACAACTCCGGGGCCGACGTATACGTGACCTCTGACATACGCCACCACGAGGCGCAGCTTGCGTTCGAGCTGGGGCTGAACCTCGTCGACGCGGGACATTTTGAGACTGAGAACACCATATGCGAATTTATGGCCGAGTATCTAAAGGAACGGTTCGGCGAACTGATAATCTCGGCCTCGCTTGCGAAACCATATTTTAGAAGTCTATAAATAAACATAACGATTAGGAATTAGGGATTAGGGAGGTAAAAACTCTCCAATAGCCGTTTATACTGTCTCTCAGCCGTATGGGAAAACAACGTATTTCAAGCATACGCTCCCATATGGCGATACAAAACCAATTTTTACCCCCTATTCGCTAATCTCTACATTAGTAATGCTGCTTTCTTCTGCTCTTTCTGAGCTCGTTGCGCTTTACCGCGGCGTCCCATTCCATCTGCTCGATCTCGTTTTCGATGATCAAGCCCGGTACTTCCTTCGGCTTCTCGTTCTCGTCGAGGGCGACCAGGACAAGGTAGGCTTTATTTATCGTCCGCTTCATGCCGTTTATGTCCTCTTTATACGCCCTTACGCAGACTTCCATAGAAGTTCTGCCCACATAAGTCACCTTGCCGACCAAAACGATGGTGTCGTTAGGATAAGCCGGACCCCTGAAGTTGAGCGTGTCCACCATAGCCGTGGTGACGATACTGTTGCTGTGCCGTCTCGCCACGATCCCGGCGACCTCGTCGATCCACTCCATCAGCCTGCCCCCGAACAACCTGCCGTAGCCGTTCAGATCCTGCTGAGTTATCATCTGTACTTGTTCGGTATAAGAATCCGAAACCTTTTTCATTGGTCTATTTTTATCTTCTTGCATAATTAACCTCCAAACGTAGGCGTTAGATATTAGGGATTATGGAATAGGGACTTAAATCGTTTCCGTATCTGCCCGACGGCTTCCTGAGCCGCAAGAACTACAGAATTATTCCATTCCGCATGCGTCCGCTTTAAGGGTCAGTGCTCCCGTTCTTCCCATTAATACATAATATCCATCAACCTAATATCTTCGTAATTTCGTTTGTAAAAGAATTGTAAATTGACATAATTTATCGAATAATATATAATTATTGAAGCAGATAAGAGGTAATTGAAGAGCGGTTAGCCACCCCATTTTATAACGAAAGGGGGGTGTTCATCTCCATTTTGTTTATAGGAGGTGATTGCTGATGAAATTTATATTACGAGTTCTTATACTCATTATAATATTTCTGGTGGTTTTCACCATTAAAGCAGTATAACCGCCCCTCGTCAAATAGGCGGTTATACTATTAACTACTTATTTGGCTAACCGCAAAGCGGTTTACCTCTTTTCTGCTTTTATTATACACCAAGTTATCCCCATCGTCAAGTAAAAAACAACGGAGCGACATAGCAACGGAGCGATTAGCGATTAGCGATTAGCGAATAGGAAGTCCAAAACATTGTTGTATCATTTTGACGGCTTCTAAGCCGCGAAGGAAAACAATGTATTCCATTTCCTTAACGTTGGCGTTAGATATAAGAATTAGGTAGTAAGAACCTAAAATGTTTCCGGATCGTTTTAACGGCTTCTATACCGCATAGGAAACAAAATATTCTATTTCCGCCGACGCTTCCGTCAGACGTTAAAGAATCCAATTTTACCTCCTATTCGCTAAGCTCTAATCTCTGCGACGGCATACCGCCATGCACACTCCGCACACCGCGCCTCTGCCTATATCCTTAAAATGTTTCTTCATATAATCGCTGCAAGCCTTGGCGTCCACGATCACGCTTCTGTCATCGCCGGGTCTCCATAATTCGCCGGTTATCGCCATAGCGGGACAAGCCTTTACGCATTCGCGGCAGCCGCCGCATTTACATTCAGGATTGACCTCCTTCGTCTCAAACGGACAGTCGGTAAGTATCGTACCGAGCCTTACCCTCGGTCCCGCGCCGCTCTCCGAAATAAACAGCCCGCTCTTGCCTATCGACCCAAGCCCGGACATTACCGCCGCATACTTGTGCGAGAATATTCCCTGCAATCCGTTTACCGACTGCGACGCCGGGATCGGAACGTATCTATAGCCAGCGCTTGCAAGTATCCTGCCCGCCTTGAGCGAATTATTATCGATAAGCGTATTCACGCTCCTGTAATGATGAAAATACGTGTGAGTCGGGGCCCCGTCTATGCCGTCTATTATCGCGTCGGACAGCGGTATGGTATACGATACCGCATAATCAAGACCGAACTCGTTCTCTATATCTATCTTACAAAATCCCACGTCGCCCGCGCCGTTTTCCTTTAAGAATTTCTCCAGCAGGCTCTGAAGCTCCGCCGGAGTCGCGTTCTTATCTGCGCCGTACACAGCCTATCCCTCCGTTTTTTTAGTATCGTCCGGCGCGTCAGAATTATTTGCACCGGTAATCGGTTCATTGAGTTTTAGCACGTCTTTGAGGAAATTCAGCGTCTTGAACTCGTGCTGAAACTGAGCCTCTATATATTTTTCGCCGAACTCGGAAATATATTTGACAGTTTTCGGACTCAGATCGATATAAAAAATATCTTTTATATCCGCCGTGCATATAAAGTTAATTATTCTTCTCACGCCTTCGTTGACCTCGGTGAGCCGACCTTTTCCGGCGGCGCATTTTTCGCATACGCCGACGCCCTCGTCGCGGTCTATGTAGCGGATATTCTTATCTCCGCAGATACTACATTCCTCGGTATTCGGGGCGAGTCCTTCTATCGCCATGCTCCGCAGCTGAAACGCCATTCTAAGCGTCTCCGGCTCGACCTTTTCCAAGTTCAGCAAATACAGGGAGTTGAGCAGAAGTCTCAGCTCCTGCGTATTCGGTATCTCCTCGAGCGTCAGGTAATTGGCCAGATCGCAGAAGTATGACGCGTAGGACGTCTTCTCAAGCGATAAGCCGATATCCGAGAACGTAGTCATAAGCTCGGCCTCGTTCAGCTTATACATCCCCTTGCCTCTGCCCTTGTACAGCTCAAACCGCGACAGGCTGAGGAGCTGGGTCGCCATAAGAACGCCCGACTTGTTCGTCCTCGACCTGCTCGCCAGGATCGATATCTTACCCAGATCCTTGGTAAGCGCCGTCAGGATCCTTCCGGAATCTCCATATTTGACCTCCCGGGTTATAAGCCCCTCCGTCTCTATCAATGCCAACCGCGCTCACCTCTTTAACCTATTAATCAAAACCGATGTCGTTTATAAAACGTTCCTTGTTTCTCCAATTCTCGTTCACCTTGACCCAAAGCTCGAGATAGACCTTGGCTCCCAAAAACCGTTCTATGTCCTGTCTCGCCTGTCTGCCTATATCCTTGAGCTTCTCGCCGTTTTTGCCTATTATAATGCCCTTGTGGCTCTGCTTTTCGCAGTATATCGCCGCGAGGATCTCCCATGTGCCGCTCTCCCGCTGTTTCATCCGCTCTATCTCGACCGCTATGCCGTGCGGAACTTCCTTATTGAGAAGTCTCAGCGCTTTCTCGCGTATATATTCCGCGACTATGCTCCGCTCCGGCTGATCGGTTATAACGTCGTCCGGGAAGAACTTGGGTCCTTCCTTCATGTACTCCTTGATCCTATCCAGAAGCTCCTCGACGTTCGTCCCCTTCTGCGCGGAGATGGGTATTATATCGCTGAAGTCGTACATCCCGCCGAGCCTGTCGAGTATAGGCAGCAGATTGAGTTTCGGCAGCGTATCTATCTTATTGACCGCGAGTATCACCGGTATCCCGGACGTTTTAAGTCCCTCGAGCGACTCCTTTTCGAGTTCGTATTCCGCGGCGCCGATATTGCAGTCCACCACGTAGATAAGCGCGTCTATGTCCTGAGTCGCAGTATATATATACTTCTCCATCCGCTGTCCCAGTTTATTGCGCGGCTTATGTATCCCCGGCGTGTCTATCAGCACGAGCTGATAATCGTCGCCCGTATGCACGCCGAGTATCTTGGTCCTGGTGGTCTGCGGCTTGTTGGATACGATGGCGACCTTTTCGCCTATGATCTTATTCAGCAGCGTCGATTTACCGGCGTTTGGACGTCCGGTTATCGCGATAAATCCTGATCTCATAATAATCTCCATTCCGCCGCCCTGCTTCGGCGTTAATAGTATTAAAATTTCTCTTATCCGCAGGGCAAGGAATGACAAGAGATTATTATACGCCCATACGCGTTTCCGAGCGCTATGCGAGGAAAATTTCGCGCGGGCGCTCTAATCCTGCCGGAGGCTAACGTGAAAGGTACTTTCACGTTATTAACTCCTTTTTACAACTATTCTTATACGGTCTAACAATTCCCTCTTTGATCTAAATTCAAAATGAAACATCGTTTTAATTATCGGCAATAAACTCTGTAATCGCTTCGGCCGCCTCTTCGGCGTTGGATAAAATCGCCGGATGTCCGCCGCGCTCAAAAATATGAACGGCCGCGTTGGGGATCAGCCTCGCCATCTCCCTATACTCTTGTTCAAGATCGGTTCGGCACATCTCGTCTTCCTTACCGCCCATCAACAGGATCGGAACGCCGAGTTCCGTCAGCGGCTTATGAAAGAGAGGACGCTTTTCTTCCGCGCATTTGAGCAGAGCTTCCGTGTCGAGATCGACTACTTTTTCCCAGTCCGCGCCCTGCTGCCACTCGTAAAACCGTCTCGCCTGCAAATCCGCCTTCGCTTTTTCTCTCTCCGACAGCAGGTTTGCCGCGAAATTATCGTTTAGAGAGCGTCCGTCAAAGCTGTCCGCTATGACCGCGCGAACCAGTTCGGGACGTTCCAAAGCCGCGTTGACCGCCGCCCACGCGCCGCCGCTCGTTCCGATAAGCGCTACCTTTTCGCAGTTTAAACGCTCGATCAGCGTAACGGTCTGCAACGCCTCGTCATACCACATATCCGGCGAAAAGCTTTCCACTCTCTCCGAGCGTCCGTTTCCTAAAAAATCGATCAGAATACACCTGAACTTCTCCGCATAGAGCGGCATAAGAAGTTCAAACATCTTAGAAGAAGCCGTATTTCCATGCAGAAATACTACCGGATCGCCTTGTCCGTATTCCTGATAAAATATCGACTTATCCCTATACTCAAAGTACGGCATAACTCTACCTCCTCCGCGCCGCGCGTTAAATTCTACTTTTTTCTCTTACGCGTCGGCGTCCCGTCTCCGTCGTTCTTATCGTCTCCGGCGAAGAAAACAAACATGAATCCAAGCGCCAAAAATATAACGGCGCCTATAACGTTTGGAAACTCGGCGAAGACCTTGATCGTATATAATATCCTATCGATATCCCCGAATAAGACCGCCGCGACGACAACTGCCGCCGCGGCCGAACAAAATACCGCTCCGGCGGCTATATCCTTCGCCAGCTTCGCGTATTCCCGATACTCGTCCGTTACAAGATCTACGCAAAATTCCATAGCGGTATTGAGCGCCTCGCATATTATTACCAAAAACACCGTAAGTATCAGCGTCGCCCACTCCGCTCTTTCGAGTCCGAATACCCGCGCGAAAATGAATATAAAAACGGCCGCGACGATATGTATTCTAAAATTCTGTTCGTATCTTATACAGCTTATTATTCCCGACGCCGCGTTTTTAAAGCTTTCTGCAAGTCTTTTTAATCCTCTTGATCTCTTCATAATAATCACCAAACGTAGATATTAGGAATTAGGAATTTGTAATTAGGAACCTAAACGGCTGTTGTAACGTTTATGAGGCCTCTGTTGCGGAGTAGGGAAACAAAGTATTCCAATTTCCGCCGACAAAACCATTTCGACGCTAAAGAAGCGAATTTTGCCCCTATTCCCTATTCGCTAATCTCTAATCTCTATGTTCGCTAATCCCTAATCTCTACGTTGTTCTGCTTATCCCCAGCTTCTCCATTATCTTCTTCTGATGTCCGAACATCTCTTTCTCGTCCTCCGGCGTCATATGGTCGTATCCCAAAAGATGGAGCATGGAGTGCACGGTCAAAAAAGCGACTTCCCGCTGAAAACTGTGCCCGTATTCCCTGGCCTGCTCCGCCGCGCGTTCGAGCGATATTACTATATCGCCTAAACAGAGTTCGTCCTCAAACGGATCGCCGTATTCTTCATTTTCGTCGTATTCGTCGCCTTTATAACCCAAGCCGTCTTTGTCGCTCGAGTCGTCCGCGCCGCTCTCGTCGTCTATATCGCCCTCGTCGCCTAAGCCGTACTCGCTGTATTCGTCTATCATTTCTCCGTCTTGGTCGAACTCGTACATCGGGAAAGAGAGCACGTCGGTCGCGCGGTCTATCCCCCTGTGCTCGCGGTTCAATTCGCGGATATTTTCGTTGTCGGTAAACAACACGCTTATCTCCGCGTTCCGGTCTACTCCCATATATTCAAGGCTCGCGGCCACGGCGGATCTAACAAGCTCCTCGATATCCTGACCCGCCGCTATTTTATCCTGTTCGTTTGTTATTAAGACGTTCATTGTATTTTCTCCTATCTCTTACGCGCCTAAACCGAACCCGCGCCGAACCCGCCCACGCTTAGGAGCGACCTCCGGAATTTTTTCTGTTTCTCATCACGCGCTCCCGTTCTAAAGTCTTGCGTTCGTACGCCTTTACTATCTTCTGCACGAGCGGATGTCTGACCACGTCCATCTCGCTGAGGTACATGAACTCGATCCCCTCGATATTCTTAAGCACTATCTCAGCGTCTCTGAGTCCCGACTTCTTATCCCTCGGCAGGTCTATCTGGGTTATGTCACCGGTGACCACTATCTTGGACGCGAAGCCCATCCTCGTCAAGAACATCTTCATCTGCTCCGGCGTGGTATTTTGAGCCTCGTCGAGTATGATAAACGCGTCGTCTAAGGTCCTGCCGCGCATATACGCGAGCGGCGCGACCTCTATCTGTCCTCTCTCCACGGTCTTATGAAACGCCTCGTAGCCGAGCATCTCGCCCAAAGCGTCGTAGAGCGGACGCAGATACGGATCGACCTTCTCCTGCATATCCCCGGGCAAAAAGCCCAGGCTCTCCCCCGCCTCTATCGCGGGTCTGGTGAGGATTATCCTGTTTACCTCTTTATTCTTATACGCCGCGACCGCCATCGCGACCGCAAGGTAAGTCTTACCCGTTCCCGCCGGACCTATCCCGAACACAATAGGGTTGTTTCTCATCTTATCGACATACTGCTTCTGACCGAGCGTCTTGGCCTTGACCGGAACTCCTTTAGCGGTTATGCATACGACGTCCTTCCCCAAATGTTCCAGCTCCTCGGCGTTGCCCTGCTCGACCTGACCCATCACGTACCGGACCTCCTGCTCGCCGATCGTCTCGCCGCGGTTAGCCATTGCGAGCAGCTGGTTTATCGCCGTGATCGCAAGATCGACCTTGTCCGGCTCCCCGCCTATTTTTATATCCGAGCCGCGGTTTATTATCGCGACGTCCAGTTCCTTTTCAATGATCTTCACGTTTGAATCAAAACTTCCGAATAAGTTTATCACCGTGTCTATTTTATCAACTTCAATATGACGTTCCATTCATCTACCTCGTTTAAATATATTAATTCGCTTAAAGTCCCAAACCGCGTCTGCCGTCAAAGTCGGCTATGTTTAAAACTCTAAACCGTTATTTAACTTAGTCGTATTTATTATACCAGAACGCAAAATAAATATCAAGAGATAACATAGAGATAGCATAGAGATTAGGTATTAGTCATTAGAGAATAGGTGGTAAAACTCGTCTCTTTATTGCCTGACGGCTACGTCGACGGAAGTGGAATACTTTGTTTCCCTATAACGTTACAGCCGCTGTTTTCACGCTACAAAAGCGTGCTGGACTTCCTATTCGCTATTCTCTAATTTCTAATCGCTACGTTGCTACGTTAATAATTTCATACTTCGGCGCATAACTATTAATAAAAGCGCTGTTTTTCAGCCTAAAAACGAAAGGGGGGATCGGTTATGTCGCGCTCGACCGACGCACGCGGCGCCGATAAAGCGAAACGCTCGAAGGAATTATCAGGCTCCGAGAGGCTCGCGGTCGGCTTTGCAAGGAAATTCGATCTGCCGCTCGAAATGGTGACCGAAAGACCCATAATCAAGCTGATAGGAAGCGAGCTGACGGTGCTCAATCATCACGGTCTGCTCGAATACACCGATACCGTTATTAAAATAAAGGCGAAGCCAAACAATATAACGGTGACCGGGAGCGGGCTGACCGTCAGGACGATCGACAACGAAGCTCTCTTTTTGACCGGGAGGATAGAATGTTTATCGTACGAATACTGAACTTTATTCACGGATTTTTGACGATAGCCGTTACGGGACGCTTTCCCGAACGCTTTATTAATATATGCATAAAGAGAAATATACATATCCGGGACGTATACAGATACCCGGGCTGTATCGAAGCGAAGATAGATATCAAGGATTTTAAGCGGATACGCCCCATAGTCCGAAAGACCGGCGTCAGGGTCAAAATAAAGCGGAGGTCGGGGCTGCCGTTTTATATCTCGCGGTATAAGAAACGCGTTCCCGCGCTGATCGGCGTCGCCGCGCTGGTATTCATACTCTACTTCACCTCGACGCACATAACCGGGATAGACATAACCGGAAACAGCAGGATATCCGCCGCCGATATAAGGAGCGAACTGAGCTCCATAGGCGTGGGGATAGGCGATAAGATAGAGGGGCTGGACAGGGATACGATACGCAACTGGATGATGAACCGCTTCCCGGATATGGCGTGGTTCGGCATCACAATGCGCGGCTCGAGAGCCTATGTCGAGATAACCGAACGTCTCGAGTCGCCCGAACGCCTGGATCCAAGCGCCATATGCAACCTTGTCGCCTCACGCGACGGCGTGATCGAAAAGACCGAGATAAAGGAGGGTCAACGCGTAGTTAAGACCGGCGACGCGGTCAGAAAGGGCGACCTGCTCGCCTCCGGCATTATCTCCAACGCGAACAGCACGCGGCTCGTCCATGCATACGGAGAAGTATACGCGACGACGACGTACAGCCTGAGTAGAAACTACAGTCTTACATACACGGACAAGGAGACCACCGGGGATACAAAAGAACGCTTCAGCGTCTCTTTCACAAACTCGGATACGGACGAAACCTACGGGCGGCTGGACCTGTTCCCCGAAAAGATCGTGAATAAACCCGTCTATGAGAACTACGACGTCTCGGAAGAGAGCTGGGTCGTCGATATGCCCGTCTTTATCCCGGATCTGACTATAATAAAATCTACGTTCTCAGAGTATAAGCCGGTCGAAAAGCAGAGAAGTATAAGCGACGCGATAGAGTTCGGAATAGAAGAACTCTCCGCCGAGATCGAAGCCGGACTCGGCGACGGGGTCGAAATAAAAAACAAGACCTGCGACCACAATATCTTAACTGGCGATACGGTGTCGGTCACAGTCGTATACGAGTGCAGCGAAAACATCGCCGAAGAACAGGCAATCGATTACGACGAACCCGACCCCGGCGAATCGCAGAGCGCCGTCTCGCCGTCGCCATCGCCGTCGCCGACCAACGAACCGGAAAGCGACTGAAATAATTTAGGTTCGTTTTATGCGGCGGCGAAAACGGCTTGCGATTTAGGCTCCGACGAAAATCAATAGGAACAATTTAAGCGGCCGAAACAGATTCGACTTAAATACGTACTAAGCCAAAACGGCTTAGTCCAAATCAAATCGGAAATTGAAACGGCTCTAAATTGGCTCTGGCGGCGGAAACAACTTAAAATAAACCGTGGTCAACAGGTCAACGCTAAACCAATTATAACGAGAAATTAATTTATAAACACATCAGTCCGCGTTTATACGCAGTCTATGGCGCGGACGGAAAGGCGTATTGGGATTATGGTAGAAAAAACACGGCGCGGCGCGGGAAAACTAAAAAAATCAGCGGCGCTGGCGCCGGTCGTATATCTGATCGTATATATGGTAATAGACCCGCAGAGCTGCGTCGAATCGGCGCGGTATGGGCTTAGGCTTTGCGCGGAGACGGTCGTTCCGTCGCTGTTCCCGTTTTTCGTCGTCAGCTCGCTTTTTATGTCGCTGGGCGCGGGCGAACTCGCCGGACGGTATCTGTCCAGGATAATGAAGCCTATCTTCGGCGTCTCCGGCGCGGGCGCAATCGCCTTCGTCGTCGGGATAATAAGCGGTTACCCGGTCGGCGCGAGCTGCGCGGTGCGGCTCAACAATTCCGGAGCGCTCGCAAAGACCGAATCTGAACGCCTGCTTGCGTTTTGCAATAACTCCGGACCTATGTTCTGTATCGCCGCGGTCGGCGTCGGTATGCTCTACAGCTCGAATATCGGGCTTATCTTATATCTGATCCATATCCTATCCGCAATGCTGACCGGAGCGATATTTAAGTTCTATAAATCCGACTCGGCCGACTGCTGCACGGCGCCCGGGCGTTTGAGACTTACGCGCAATAAAAGTATCTCCGGTTTCTCCGCGGCCATAGGCGCGGCCGTTACCGATTCTGTCCGGACTATGCTCAAGGTCTGCGGCTTTGTTGTCATTTTCTCAGTCGTATGCGGCGCGATACCCCATTTTACCGGAGCCGAATTTTTGTATTCGCTTCTTGAGATAACCTACGGCGTAAAAACGCTCGTTCCTCTCGATATACCGCCCGCGCTTAAGCTAAGTCTTATAAATATGTTCGTCTCCATGTCGGGCGTCTCGGTGCTGTTTCAGGTATCCGCGATCGTCTCCGACTCGAATATTTCACTAAAGCCCTATATCCTCGGCAAACTTCTTCAGGGAGCGCTCGCCTTTATCCTGAGCCTGATAACGTTCGGCGCGCTGGACTCGCTCGGTCTTCTCGACCGGTTCGCTGCGGTATTTAATTCCTTCGGCTATGGCGCGCCGCCCGCGCTCGAGCCGCCGCAACTACTTAAGCTCGGCGCTTTCGCCGCCGCGTACTGCGCGATCTCTATATTGGTGCTCTGCCTGATCGCGCGTATCGTCGAAGCGGCTCCAAATATAAAGAAAATATTCAAAAGAGCCAAAACGCGCGGCTAATTGTAGAGACAAGACCGGCCGCATCGTTCGACTACCGTTTTAAAAGCTCTTGTATTGAGCTTAAAATTTAAAGAAAAATACGTCAAAACGCGCGGCAGTTAGCGCGGCGAACCGCTGTCCGCTATCGTCGTCTGCGCCGGTATTTTAGATCTATTTATCAGACTTCTGTTTAAACCTACAAAAGCGCCCGAGAGTTTGAGACTCCCGGGCGCTATATTATAGGAGGGAAAACTATTGACAGTTATTTTCATATCCCATTTATATGCCTATCATATATTTAATTTAAAGACATCGGCGTACTCGGCGCGTCTTCGTTCGGTACGGCTATCTCCGCCGTTTCGGACGCGTGGTTTATACCGTCCGGCAGGGTCTGGCTCTCGCCTCTCGGCTCCTGCGTGAGTATAAACGCAAACACAAGCGTCTTAGCCGCTTTAGCGCGGGTTACTTCGGCTTTTGGCTCAAGCTGGTTTCCTAATGCAATCGAGCCTCTCGCTATACCCTGTTCGCTTCTCATAAGGCCAAGGTTATACGCCTCTTTTACCTTCTGATATAAATCTAAATCTAATTCTGAAACGTCCTCGAGCGCTCCCCAGCCTACAAGCGGAGTATACGGCGAGCCTTCGTACTCGATATTAGGATCGTAGTTCGGATCGTCGGGCGAAGGAACGTTTCCGTTCTGGTTCATGTATGAAACCTTATTCCAGTTTCCGTCCTCGTCCTTACCGTAAGCCTCAAGGTAAGCGTCGTAGAGTATCGCGCCCATAGCCTCTCTGGTCAGCGCCGCGTCGGTCGCTATCATAGTTTCCTCAACCAATACCGGCTCTGCGATAAATCTTGCCGTTACGGTCGTCTCCGATTCAACCTTAAAAGTACACTCTTTTGGTTCCTCAGCTTCTTCTCCGTTGATTATTATCGCGCCGTTAATATAATATTGATCAGGCTCGGCAACAATTCTTATCGTATCGCCACTGTTAACCATAAGCTGCGACGTGCTCTGCGGATAATCGGTTGAAGAGTATTTTACGCCAAACAATCTTCCTGTTCCGCCGTTTGTATAGAACTCGTACGTCTTACCCGCCTCTACGTTAAACGTTACAGCTTCATATTTGTTCTCCTGCGTTGTTCCTGCGATCTCTGTGTTATTAATATATTTCTGAACCATTGTGCCGTCCGTCATATTTTCACAGGTTATTTGCTTATGATCCACAAATCTCAAATACAGAGTGAGAATACCGTCCGCTTTTGCAACGTATTCTGGTTGTTTTGTTCCGTTGTTTCGAACTTCTATACTATTGTTAGAAATTCCGCTTTCAAACTTTCCTTCTGCGCCGCTGTCCTCCTTATTAACAACCTCGGACGGCGCTGTCAATGTGAAGTATTCGTTGTCGGCAAGCTGTTGATTCGCTGTTACGTTTTCCGGAATATCAACCGTCAAAGTGTGATATGCGCTCTCATTATAAACTGTAACCGTTCCGCCCTCGGGTTGGGTAATGTTTACCGCTATATTTCCATCACCCGCCGTCTCTGAAAGCTGCGCCGAATCAGATACAATTGCCGCGTTCTCATCTTCAGATAACGACGCGGTTCTACCCGCCGCCTGAAGTTCAGCGTAGGTCATCGTATAATTCGTAAGCGAATTTTCTTCAAGCCCGAACGCTTTCTCCATACCTCTTGCGAACTCGCCTACGGTTATCGTATCGTTAGGCTTAAAGAGATTATCGTCGTCCTTGTGCAAAAGACCGAGCTGGAGCGCTTTTTCTATGTTGTTTCTATAGTAGTAGTTGCTCTCCGCCTGCTTCTCAGCTCCGGGAACGACTCCTACCGCGCTGACGTCGCTCGCCATCTCGGGGAATACCGCCGACCAATCGCCGCTCTCAGCCGCGGCCGCGACATCCTCTTTCATGTACGATACCAACTCCTGCATTATATCCTTATCGGTGTAGGTATCCGTCTCCGCCACCGACTGGTCGTAGATGCTCTGGAGCATTATCCTGTTCCACTGTTTGGAAGCCGCCTCGCGGTAATGCGTTCCGTCGCCGTTCGCGCCGTTCGCCGCGTTCTCCGCCGGGGTCTCTCCGGCCTCTACGTTGTTGTAGATATACATAACCTCTCTTGCGTCGAGGCTGTCGATGTAGTCTTTAGCGCCCTCGTAGAGTTCTACAAGTCCGACTTTGGGATCGGACGCCGCCTTAGCGCGCATATTCGCCGGCGAGTCGGGATTGAAGCCGTTAGGTTTAACGTCGCTCTCGCTGTATCTGCCGGAACCTGTTCTCGGCATTCCGGTGACCAGCACCGGGGTCATGCCCCTCGCCTTTATCGCCTCTACGTACATATCCAACCATCTGTTATAATTAGCGTTATTTGCGGCAAGCTTTTCTTCCTTAACGACCGCCGAATCGTCGTTGTCAATCGATACTACCGCCGAACCTCTTGAGAAACGATCGACGCTTACCGTCTCGTCGTTATGCGCCGAGTGGATAAATACGAAGTCTCCCTCTTTTCCCGAAACAAGGATCTCGTCAAAACGTCCCTCGTTGTAGTTGCTCTTCATTGCGCGGCCGCCCATCGAGTAGTTGACCACGTTGACCTTATCAGTGTCGAAGTAGTTAACTAAAGTCTGACCCCACGCGCTTATGACCTCGTTAAATGTATAGGTCTTCTGAGTCGAGTCGCCGAGTATATGTATGGTCGGCTTGTCTCCCGCCGCGTTGTTTTCAAGCGGGGTGATTCTTATCGACTTAACGCCGACCGTCTTCGGATCCGAAGCGCTCGCCAGCGAAGTAGGCTCTATCTCTATCTCGACAAAATCCTCTCCTGTCGCAAAATCGTACGTCCAAAGACTTCCGTTCCACTTTGCGCTGACCGTACGCGGAACGTTACCCGCGTTATCCCAGGTCGAAGTACCGGTAAGTCTGCCCGCGTCCATGCCTGTGGGCGCTACTCTTGTATCAGAACTCGAGCCGGTTACCTCGACTTCGAGGCGGTACGCTCCGGGAGCGCCCGTATCGACTCTGTAAATCATGCCGCCGTAGTTATAGTCGTCCGCGTCATATCCGTTGGCGGAGCTTTTCGCTGTATAGTGAAGATACCCCGCATCAGTCTCAGTAACAGTAGCTCCCTGAGACGACAGCTCTATGCGCTCCGCAGGCGCTACCTGTCTCTCATAACCGGACGGCATTATAGCGCTCGACTGCGCGACGAAGCCCTGACCTGTCGCCTCGCTGTAAACCGGAACGCTGTCCATAGTCGTAAAGTCTACGTATACCTCGCCCTCTATCGGCTGCGAGCCTCCTCCGGTCACGTCCGCCGCAGCACAGAGCGGTTCCATATTGCTAAGCGAATCCCAAACAAACACTTTATCAGCCTCGATTCCCTGTAGTATTATCTCGTCTCCACTGACTTCCGCAGTCTCCATACCGAGGAGAATGTCGTTATCTCCGTAATCCGCGCCTACTACGACGCCGCTCTCTATGTTCTCAAGCTCTGCGTATGTATTACCGTTTTCGGTATACGCGCTGACGATCCTGCCCTCCGCGCTCGGCTCCGCTGTAGGCGCGGCCGTAGGCTCTGCCGTCGGCTGCGGTTCCGCGGTCGGTACCGGCGTCGGTCTTATCGAAGGATCGAGTTCGCTTGTTCCTACTGCTACCACCGCATAAAGATCGGGCAGCCACGGATCCGTCGAATTGAATGTGACGGTCTGATTCGGCTCCGCCATCTCTATATCTATTGCGTAGAGTTTAAGTATATCGCTCGACTGCTCCTGCTTATAAGCAAAATTCACTCCGGGCGCCGCCGTGTATATTTTCCCGCCTACCTCCGCGGTTACATTATTACCGCTTTGGAATCCGAGATAATACAATCTGTACTTTCCGGCCGGGGCGTTTAATTGAATCTGCGGATGCGCTCCGTCGCCGGTACCGGCAATAAAGTTCTTATAGTTTGTGACAAGCTCAGGATCGATTATAGATCCGTCCTCTTCGTCTGCAAAATACTTAGCGACATTTTGATCTACTCCATCCACAAATACAAGCGTGTATGTATTATCGCACTGATTTCCGCCAATTACGTCGGTATTATCGCCCTTGAACTCATATACTCCGGTTCCGTCCGGTACAGGCGTTGGATCGGGTTCTTCTCCGGTCACGATCTCGTCGTAAGATACGCTTATATTCTCAATCGTAAAAGTATTGTCTCCCGCGCTTCCGGGGAATATATTAAGATAAATATTATTCTTGTCCGCATTTTCCGTGAACGCGTCAAAATCGTTGTATCTGTTCCATTCCGTTGCAGAAGCGGTCTTAGACTCTCCTATAATTTTTGAGTTCTTAAAGTCAATAATAACTCTGACATCCTGAACGGGGTTATCGCCAAACGTAGAGTTCGCGCAGTTGAGCCACTGGTTCTCGCTGTTGCTCGATCCGCTTCTGCGCGGCGCGTCAGGATCGAACATGTTGAGCTGATCCCAACGTCCAGCGTTGACTCTCGCATAGCGGATATTGCTGACATCCGTTGAGAATCCAGACGGCAGACCGTTTGTGATCTCTACCGAAGCTCCGTTATCGTCAGCGCGGTATTCCTCCGACATATCGATAGTGAATTGAACCGTCACCGCGTTTGTCGTGGATATATCCGGCAAAAGGTCGGAAAGTCTCCAGTATGCGCCTCCGGTTCCGTTTCCGCTGACGGTGAACGAACCGTCTCCGTTATCGGCAACGCTCGCGCCCGTTCCAAGCGACGTCGGCGCCTGCTCGATATCTACCGTTCTGGTTACAAGCTTATTTGAGGTCACCTCGAGAGGAACTTGACTTCCGACAACTCCCCTGACCGTAGTCCTGCCGTCCTCCGGAACCGTTATCGTAAACTCGTCGCTTACCGATATGATCTGCACGTCGTAATCTATTCCATCGGCGCTCGCCGGAATATTCTCAACGGTCGCCTCTGTCGTCATCGAATTTACTTCTATCTGCTGCTCCTTGATCAGAGCGCCGTTTCTGGTTATTCTGACTGTGTAGGTATTCACAGCGTCCGTAGACTGGTTGATCGTAACAGGCATATCGAATACGTTTTCCTCATCGTTCGTAGCCGCTATGGTCACCGGTATCTCAACCTTATCGCCGTAACCGGTCGTCTTATCTCTCGCATAAAGGATCACCGACGTCTCTATCGGCTCCTCGCCGAGCGCCGGGCGGACTACTTCTATCGTCTTTCCGTCCTCCGATACTACTGCGTTTGAGGAAGCGCTCTCCCAATGGAACTCTATATTATCATCCGAAGACGTCGGCAGATTGATCGTCGTCTCCTCGCCCGCCGGAACGTTGATAGTCGAAGCCTCGATCTGCGCGTCTACCTCCGAAAGATACGTATCGCCGAAGTTCATCGGATCCCATTCGCTCTTGCCCTGATCAAGCCAGAAATCGCTGTTAAAGTAGTTTCTCGGATTAAACTCGAGTATCTCCCGCTGATCGAGCACGGTGCCCATGCCCTGTCCGCCTTCTTCAACGGATTTATTCACAAGACGTCCCGACAGATCGACGTCGGAGCCGCTCGCGTTATACGTGCCGTATTCGTAGAAACGCGCCATATCCGCCGTACTTCCGGACATGTCTCTCCAGCCTACAGAATCGATCCCGGCCGGACTTGCGCCTATCTCGGCGGTATCGTCGATCTTCGTGTTGTAGAACGTGATCTGAGCGCTCTGTCTCCAGGGTCTGCCGTACATCGAAGTCCCGATATTATCCAGAATGTTATACACAGTACAATTAAAGAACAAATATCCGTAGGGATTCGCCGCGTCGTGGTTAGCCGCGGTGATAGTCGCGCCGTAGCTCTGGTTGGTCATACCTTCCGCTCCGAGCAAGCAGCTGTCGAATACGACCGTAGCGTCGCCGTAGATGTAGTCGGTGCCGCCGATCAAGTCGCACTCTTTAAAATACTGTCTGCCTCTTCCTACCCATACGCTGTCCTGATTTCCTCTCGCTCTTATGCCTTCGAGGATTATCTTGTCGCCGTCTATCGCGATCGCATGGCCGCGCTCGTTATACTTATTCGAGCGGACGAGATACGCGCTCTCTTCAGGCGTAAGATCCGTAAGCGCCTCGAGCGCCTTTACTTTCTCAATGTCGTTCTCTATAGCAAGCGCCTCTACGACGCGATCGGTTCCATTGGGTACGGTATTCTCATCGCATATTGCAAGATTGTCTCGCCTTGGGAGTACGTAGTCTGTCGCGTTATCCGCGTTTCTGTCTTCCTGCGGAGCTACTCCAAACTCTTTCTCGCCCTCCGTCACCATAACGGGTATAGTATTTACTATATTAAAATCTTTTATTGTTATGTCGGTCGAAGCGCTGTCTACTACCAAAGCCGCCTGGTCGTTAAAGTCGCCAAGGTGATCCTTTTGAACAGGCACGTCTCTGTGCGCAACGCCGTCGGCGTCGTAGTACGAGATAGTATCGACGCCCGTAAGTACCTGTCCAAGACGGTAAACCGGGAAGTCATCCTCGTTGTCTGCAATAACTTCTCCGTCTTCGTTAACGTCGTTGTAACCGTACCATGTGCCCGGATGACTCCAGTTCAACTTCGGATCGTAGTTTCCGTCAAGTCCGGTGTTACCCGCGCAATAGCCCGTGCAGTAGTACCAATGCAGATCTACCTGCCCTTCCGTTCCCGGCGTCTGCTGCAAGGTGACGAAACTAAGATCCTGTATCCTTACCTGCTCCTCGTAGTCGCCCGGATCTACGTTGATCGTTACTCTGTCCGCCTCGCTCTGCGGATCGATCTCCTTCGCCTGCGCCACCGCTTCGCTGATTGTTTTATAATCCTTATTAGCGCCTACCTCGAGAGTGGTGGTCGCCGCAAGCTCCGCCATATCTTCTTCGGGCGCCGCGTACGATATCGCGGTCGGAGCCAGCATCGTAACGAACACCGTCAGCGCCGAAAGCATAGCTAAAATTCTTTTACGCATTATGATTCCTTCCTTTCATGTTTTATGCATAATATATTAGTTTATCTAAATTATACATTAAAATTATGCATTTTAACAGTACCGGTCGCCCTAAAATATAGTATGCCAATTTTATATTGTAAAATATCCTAAAGAGCGCTATAATATAAGAAGGCATAAAACCGCCTTAAGATACCGACAAAGGGGCGAGATAGATGTTTAAGATAGACAGAGAGTCAAAGACTCCTATATATATACAGATATACGACAGTATCGTCGACGAGATAATAAACGGCTACCTTATAGCCAACGAGGCGCTGCCGTCGCGGCGGGCGCTCTGCCGCGAACTCAATATTTCGCCGGTAACCGTCGAGAACGCGTACGGCAAACTGGTCTCGGACGGATACGTTATAGCCCGCCCGGGCAGCGGGTACTACGTATCCTCAGACCGAGTCTGGGACGACGAGAGAAAAGTCCTTACCGACAACGTATTCAACTTCAGCAGTAACGGCGTCGAGGTATCCAAGCTGCCTTTCGCCAAGTGGTCGAAGCTTATGCTCAAGACGATAAAGGAGGATACCGGGCTGTTTCAGCACGGCGAGAAGCATGGTGAATATTGTCTGAGAAAGAGCATCCGCAGACTGCTGTTTAGGACGCAGGGAATACAGTGTAAGACCGAGCAGATCGTCATCGGTCCCGGACTGGAGGATCTTATGCGGGAGATATTTTTGCTGCTCGCGTATAAGACGCCTATTTTGATGAATAACTACTATAACTATCGTATAAAAAGCGTGGCCAACGTCCTTCATCTCGACCCGGACTTCATTGAAAACGACTCGAACGGGATCGATATTGCAAAGCTTATGAAATGCGAGACCGGGATACTGTACCAAAAACCCACCCACGATCTGCCCACGGGCGTAACGCTCTCCAACGAAAAGAGGGAAGAGCTTGTAAAATGGCTCGGCGACGGCAGATATATAATCGAAGATACGAGCGAGAACGACTACTGCTATTCAAAGAGAAAAAGAACGCTCTGGGAAATCTCGGGAGGCAAAAACGTGATACTGCTCGGCAGTTTTTCCAATACGATAGCTCCGTCTATGAAAATCGGATACGCGGTTCTGCCGGAACAAATTTTAAAGCTGTGGGCGGCGAGCAAAACATTTTATGCAAACAGAGTATCCCGCGCCGAACAGGTCACGCTGTCCAAATTTATCGATCTCGGCTACTATGAACAGCACGTGGGATACATGCGCAGTATTTACCGCGAAAAGCTTAATACTCTAAAGACGGCTTTTTCGGAATCCGAACTTTCTGCGCACACCAAGCTCAGCGGCGACGAGGCCGGGATGTTCTGTCTGGCTGAGTTCGATATAGACGCCGACGAAAGAGAAAGCTCAAGGCTTTTACTCAGCGCCGGTATAAAGGCGAGTCTGCTCAACTCAAGCATTGGGATCCCGTCGCTCGCGCGTTATCCCGAAAACGCCTATGTAATAGGCTTCGGCGAACTTAAAAATTCCCAGATAAACGACGGGATCAAAAGGTGGTCTAAGGCGTGGAAGAGCTACTTATGACGATTTGATATAATAATTTTTGATAATGATAAAGGCCGGTCTCGCCGTAAAAAGCAAGACCGGCTCTTTTTAAACAGCCTTTAAACTAATTATATAATCAAATTCTCCGAGCCTATCACGGCATTTGTCCGCTGCCATGACAGAGCGAACAGGGTCGTCTGCCGCTGCCGCCGCAGTTGGGGCAATCGTCCTCCCAGATTCCGCCGTCTATACCTATCTGAGCCTGAGTCGCCCTGCCGGTCCCGTGGCAATAGGTACACTCGAGGTAGCCGCTTCCGCCGCAGTTTAGGCATCTGCTCGCCGAAGAGGACGAACCGGAGTTATTGTTTCCGCCCGAACCCGAACCTGAGCCGCTCGAAGAACTTCCGGGGATACCAGGGAGATTCGGCAGTTCGGACGGAGCTCCGATCCCGTAGGCGTCCCATACGCCGAGCACGTTATTTTCGGTTCCGTCGTAATTTATGACGCTCATCATTTGATATCTTCTCGAATAATTACTGCCCGCGTCCGTCCACTCGAAGTAATAGTAGACCGCCTGATCATTATCGTAGTTTAAGAGTATATTGCTCTCGACGCCTGATTTATCAAGCTCCTCCGCGATAACTTTGTTTTCGCTGTTGACTATCCTTCCGCCGCTCTTTGCGAATCTGCCGTTATATCCGCCGCCGATCAGCTTCTCCTGAACATACGCGCCCGTAGGATACGCGCTTACCGTTTCGCTCTCGCCGCCGCCTAAGGAGATCTCCACGATATAGCTCATAGCCTCCGGCTCGAGCGCGTCGAGCGTAACGTTGAGATAGAGCGAGCCGTCCGTCACGGCCGCCGATAAGAAGTCGGCCATTCTGTAATCTCTATCCAGATCGTCGGATGTAAAATCTGCCTTGGCCGAATAGCTCTCAATATCTCCTGTAGCGATATCGTAGACCGCCGCGCGAATAGTTCCGACGTCGTAGCCGACATAGAACGCCTTGTTGTCGCAGATGAAAAAGCCTATCCTGTAACTTCCAAGCTCGGCGTCGTCCTCGGTAAACAGCGTCTCAAGTCCGCTTCCGTCTCTGTTTATTCTCCTCAGGCTCGAAGTACTCCCGACCGTGCCCGGATCTTCCCAGAGGTATATCATGCCGTTGTAGAGTATGAGGTTCTCCGCCTCGCCGTTTAGCGGATACGCGTACTTGGCGCCGTTTTCAAATTTATTCAAACTCTCGTCGCCCGGAAAGCCGTAGTAAACCGCTCCGCCGTCCAGCAACACGCTCGGCATAGAAGTTACCCTGTAGGTCGTCTTATACAGCCTCTCGCCCTCGGGGAAATACACCTTGCGGCTATCCATTCCGATCTCGACCAACTGCTTGCCCTCGTTCCAGTACACCTCAGCGCCGAAGGCCTCGCTTATAGCTCTAACCGGCACGAACGTCCTGTCGGATACGCTAATAGCCGCCGCGTCCAACGCGACCGTCCTCGCTCCGGCGGAGTCGGATACGGTCATCTCGGGCGAACCCAACCGGATCGAAACCGTCGTTCCGCCGAGCGTACTGACCGCGGTTTGACTCGCCTCATCCCATTCTACGTTCGCGCCGAACGCCTCGAAAATAGCGCGTATGGGAACCATTGTGCGATCGTTTTGGAAAAACGGCTCCGCGTCGAATACGACCGGCTCGCCGTCCACGTTAACGCTTATCCCGTCCGCATAGACCGACGCGGACGCTCCCAGACAAGCCGTGAAGATTAAAATTAATATTCCTAATACCGACCATCTGTGCAACTTACTTTTCATAATTTCATCTCCATTCTGAGTTAAATATTATATTTCTTAGGTTGATTATAGCATATCGGTATTCTCATTGCAATATTTTTATAATGATTTAACAATTTAAGGATATAAAATTTGCGCGCAAAAAAGACCGGCAGGATAAAGCGTATCCCGCCGGGTCTCGATCAAATTTTTAGCCTATCTCTATCCGCGTTCTTCCCGAACCGTCTATTCTCCAAAGTCCGTCGCCGTTTATAATATACAGCTCGTTATTGTTTCCGCAGTATACCGCGTCGGCCTCGATCTGAGAATATTCCTGAGCGTAAAACCTCATAAGCTGAGCCTGACGGCTTCTTCCTCCTGGCGCGAGCGGAGTGTTGCCGAGAGCGTACGCCCGCCCGGCGCTTATAAACGCGCTTCCGCTCCTGCCGCACGCTATCGCCGTTATATCAGTCAAAACCGAGACCATGTAATCCCGCTCGTCCTGATCCCAGTATATCTTTCTGATCCTGGTCGGCTCGGGGAATCTGTAGTAACCGTACTCGTCCGCGATTATAAGGTTCTCGCTTTCTTCGCCGTCCTGCGCGGTATCGTGCGCGGCGATCTCTTCGTCGCAGAATCCTATATACGTAGTTCCCCACATATAGACCGTGCCGTCTCTTCTCAGAGCGAGCGACTGCTCGTCGCCCGCCGCCACGCCCGTTATGTTATACATATTCTGCGCCTGCGTCGGCTCGGCTCTGTACGAGACGTTCCTGCTCGCTATCCCGAGCTGACCGGAGCCGTTCGATCCCCATGTGAAAACTCTGCCGTTCTCGGCCGCGGCTGCTACGTGCTCGAGCCCCGCCGCGGCGTCCGCGAATTTAACATCCGACTCGACCTTGACCGGCGCCGCGCTGTTTTCCGTCGTACCGTTTCCAAGCTGACCCTTAGTATTTAAGCCCCAGGCATATATATCGCCCGAACCGTCGAGCGCTACCACGAAGTATCCGCCCGCGCTGAGCTTTACTATACCGCTAAGCCCCTCTATCCTGCGCGGCGAATCGACCCGCTCTCCGGTATCAGAGCCGGCCTGACCGTATCTGTTATCTCCCCACGCGTATACGTTCCCGTACCGGTCGAGCGCGTATATGGTACTGAGTCCGCAGTCTACCGCCACTATATCCGACAGCCCTTCGACCTGAGAATACTGAGCGTCCTCCTCGGCCGTACTCCCGTACCAAACTGTTCCGTCGTCTCCGACATAGTAGAGCGCGTCGTCGGTAAACGCCAGTCTGTTATCAGCCTGGATCTCGGCGTTGACTATCTCGCCCTCGGTCTCCGGAGACGAGGTGGGAACGCTCGGCGAGGGCGACGCCGACGGAACGGGTTCAGTCTCGCCGTTAGTTAAAATATCCACGGTATAAGTAGCGCCGTCCCAATTAACCTCGCAGCCCAAAGTCTCGGATACGAACCTGAGCGGCGCCAGCGTTCTGTCGTTTTCGGTTAGGACGGTAGCGTTCTCAAGCTCTACGGTCTCGGTCTCCTCGGTCCCGTCGCTATGCGTTCTGACGACTTCGATCAAGTTGGAACCTATAGTAAACCTGATCCTAATATCTTGTTCGGCATCCCGGTAGATAATGTCCACCATATCGGGGTCGATATATTCAACCTCGGCGCCCAGACGCTCGAACACGCCCCTTACCGGGACCATCGTGACGTCGTCGATTATCAGCGGTTCCTGATCGGTAAAGTCGACCCTCTCGCCGTCTACGTTTATGGTAACGCCCGTCTCCACCGCGGAAAACGCCGTAAGTCCCGAAGTCCCCGAGACGACCAGCGCCGCTGACAGACCGGCGGCTATCGCTTTCGTTAACTTTTTCATTTATATCCACTCCTTTTTTTTGATCTCGCCAACGCGCTTGGCGCGCGGCTTATGTTATATAAAAAACGCGGCGTACATAAGCTTTTGGAATATATGATAGAGCCAAACGCTTTGTATAGGCGTTTATTTTAAGCGTATTATTCTTGTTTTATTGCAAAAAGGGGCGTTAAAACTTAACACCCCCCTTAAATATTTAGTTTACAAACTGCAAAATAGCGCTTGAAAACCTTCCTGTTTCTATATTCCCGTCTTACAAACCGCTCTTTGTTCTTCACTAATCAGTCAGCAGAGCCGCTATATCACTCGGTCTCCGGAGACGACGTAGACTCGCCGCCGTCCGAATTTTCCGCGTCCAGAAGCTCCTGCTCCTGTCGCAAGGCTTTTTCCTCTTCCCACTGCTCGAGGCTCTTCGGCTTGAACACGTCGCTGACAAGCTGAGACGTCTCCTCCTCGTCGTAGATATAATACCAAACGCCGCCGATATACGCGCTCTCGCCCGGAAGCTGGTACGATTCCATCTCCGAAAGATCTACGTCGAGCGCCGCGTTTAATATCCGCATAATATCGGTAAACGCGAGGTTTGTCCTGACGTTTTCCCTGATGACGTCGAATAAGTCGTCTACCTTTGAAATATACTCCGGCTTCAGCTTCTGCTCAGCCAAAGCTTCCATGAACTTTTGCTGCCAGTATATTCTTCCTTCGTCGCCCATCACGTATTCGCCGGGCGCGCTGTTGTCGTTGTTATGTCTAAACCTTACGAAATCGTGCGCCGCCTGACCGTCCAAATGCTGCTCTCCCGCCTCAAGGTGTATATGTAGATCCTGCGCGGGATCGTCGTAGTCCATATCGTACGGCACGTCGAAATCAACGCCGCCCAGGGCGTCGATCACGTCCACAAAGCCGTCCACGTTTATTGTGATGAAGTAGTGTATCGGCATACCGGTGATCTTCTTCACCTCGTCGATAAGCATATCCTCGTCATTAACGTCCGGATCCTCCTCGGCCTCAAGCATGCCAAGACCAAACGCCGCATTGATCTTTTCGGTGTGGCCGTTTAATTCCACTCTGGTATCTCTCGGTATCGACAGGATGTTTACCCTATTGGAATTATCGTCGAAAGAAACCAGCATTATCGTATCGCTTCTCAATCCTTCTTTGTCGGTTCCTATCAGCAAAGCGTTTACAAGCCCTACGTTCTCGCCCGTAGCGCTCAGCCTGTCGACCGAATCGGTCGATATGACTTCTCCGAAAGACATGGAAGACATAACGTCGGCCGACATTACGCCAATAAAAGATGAAAATACCACTGTAACTATCGCTATTATAAGAGCCGTCGCCTTAAAACCCTTGCTCACTCGTCCAAACTCCTCGCTTTATATTTTTATCAAACTCGATACTTTTCCGGCTTTATTTCTAACTTAAGTCAATTTCAGCCGTTTTTATTCCTCTACTATCAAAACTCTGAAAACGTCGTCATAAAATCCCGCCAAAACAGTCAGATCGCCTTTTATATACATATCATAACCGTTTTGGGCGATAAAGTCAAATCCATTTTTTAGCATATAATATTTATATACTTCATCCGAAAACTCCGGAAGCGATTCCGCGTCGTAGGTTATGTTCCTGCCGCTATCCAATACCGCCGCGGCCGACGTATCCATTATGGCTCCAAAATCCGGAACGTCGGGATACAGCGCGTAACCGTTTACCGTTTTATTCAAATAGCTCTCGTATTCCGATCCGCTATCGGCCGGACCCGGCGAACTCGCGGATCCCGACGCCGCGCCTTCCGTATTGGTCAGAGAAATACTATCCAAATACTCCGACGTTTCTATCACGACGGTCTGAGAACTCTCGTCCCAGTCAACGTTGCAGCCGAATACTTCGCTGACGGCTCTGATGGGTATCATAGTATAGTCGCCTATGAGCCTTGCCGGAACGTCGAGCTGTATCTGCTTCTTGTTGACGATCATGTATTTCATATCTATTCCTATCATCATAGATATATCGCCTTTTACCGCTTCGACCGAACCCACGTCGCCGTGCCATACAACGGTCGCTCCCATCGCCTCGAAAACGGCGCGCATAGGAACCAAGACCCTATCGTCGATCATGACGGGCTGGGTTTCCAGCTCAAGATTTTCGCCGTCTAAAACAACGCCGATCCCGGCGGAAAAAACAGCCGTCTGTAATATTGAAAGACAAACTATCAGCGCCAGCGCCGCCGATAAGGCGGGTTTTACACATTTTTTCAATAACTTATACCTTTTCATAAACATTCTGCATATCATATTTATAACAACCGCTTCCTTACCCCGACAATTTTCTCTATACCATATAACCCACGCGGTCCGCTATATACAGCGCCGTCTCCGCCGCGCTTAAATTGTCCGCGTAAATCTTTTCCGTATCCATATTATCGTAATAGCTAAGGTACGATAAAGCCCTTTTTACCACGTCGTCCGTTCTCGCGCCGCTTTTAACGTCTTTGAGCAGTCGCCTTTCAAGCTCCGCTTCGCCGCAGATAAGGGTGAATACGTATATATCGAAGCCCAGACGTTCAATCTTGGACTTGATACTATCTATAACGCTCTCGTCGTTTAAGACCCAACAAAAAATAATATTCTCAAACTCCCCGCAGAGCATATAGTTTTTAAGCATATATATTATATTATCCAAAACGACCGTCTTGGTCGTCTCGGTAACGCGGAACGGATCCATATACCAACACCAGTCGCCGTCGAGCATCACGCTGCGCGGCAGATATTTCATCAGCGTCTTCGACGCCGTCGTCTTTCCGCAGCCCATCGCCCCGTTTATTATTATCAAATTCTTCATTATTATGTTTCCTTTGCCTTACTTTTAGCGTCTTTAAAATAAAAACAATCGTCTACGTCTCGCTAATCCGCAACGGCGAAAACAAACCTCTATTCTCCTATATGCCAACCGGCAGATAATGCATATATAGTCATTATAATATCTATTTTTTAATATTTTTCGACTAATTTTTTAACATACTATAAACAATTAAAAACTGCCGCGCAATTTTCAAAAATCACACGACAGTTCATTGATCAAATATTAAACTAACTCCAGAACTGATATTTCAGCCGCGTCGCCGCGTCTGGGACCCACCTTGATTATTCTGGTGTACCCGCCGTTTCTGTCGGCATACTTCGGAGCGATTTCATCAAACAGTTTCGATACCACTTCACGCTTTGTAATATAGGCGAGCGCCTGTCTTTTTGTGTGAAGCGTATTCTTCTTGCCAAGAGTGATCATTTTCTCGGCCATTCTCTTAACCTCTTTGGCTCTTGTAGTCGTGGTCTCTATCCTGCCATTCTCCAAGAACGAAGTAGTGAGGTTTCTGAGCATAGCGCGTCTTTGATCGGTTGGTCTGCCCAGCTTTCTCTGCCATGCCATAATTATCACCTCTTATTTCAATATTTATCGTCGGCAAAACTAACTCCGCCGACCGGTAATTTTGATATTAGTCGTCGCTTGCGAGCTTAAGACCCATAGCCTCAAGCTTAGCTATTACTTCCTCAAGCGACTTGCGTCCAAGGTTTCTCACCTTCATCATATCGTTTTCGCTTCTTGTGGTAAGATCCTGAACGGTGTTTATACCCGCGCGTTTGAGACAGTTGTAGGAACGCACCGAAAGATCCAGCTCTTCTATAGTCGTCTCAAGAACTTTCTCCTTCTTGCTCTCCTCTTTCTCTATCATGATCTCAGCGTTCTTTGCATCGTCAGACAATTCAATAAACAGGCTTAAATGCTCGCTGATAATCTTCGCCGCAAGGCTTACGGCCTCGGCAGGCGAGATCGTTCCGTCTGTCCAAACCTCAAGTATCAGCTTGTCGTAGTCGGTAACGTTACCGACGCGCGTATTTTCCGTTCTGTAATTAACCTTCTCTACCGGAGTGTAGATCGAATCGGTTGCAATAACTCCGATAGCGGGCTGCATAAGCTCCTTGTTGCGATCCGAAGACACATAACCGCGTCCCTTATCAAGTGTTATCTCCATAAACAGTCTCGCGTCTTCGTTAAGCGTAGCTATATGCAGATCCTCGTTTATTATCTCCACGTCAGAGTCGTGTTTTATATCGCCGGCGCAAATCTCGCCCGCGCCTTCATGGTTGATATATACCGTCTTAGGAGTATCCGAATGCAGTTTTACAGCGAGATTCTTTATATTTAAGATAATCTCGGTCACATCCTCTTTAACTCCGGGGATAGTGGAAAACTCATGGAGTATTCCGTCTATCTTAACAGAAGTAGCGGCTACGCCCGGCAATGACGATAACAACATTCTTCTCAGCGAATTTCCGAGCGTCGTGCCATAACCTCTCTCTAAAGGTTCTACAACGAATTTACCGTATCTATCGTCGTCCGTCGCTTCAACGCACTCGATCCTCGGCTTTTCTATCTCGATCATTTATAGCCCTCCTTTTTAATTTGAGAATATTATACGCGGCGAAAAGCTGCGCAAATATCTCCTTACAAAATTGTCTGCGAACATTGAGGGTAAATTGTGATTATTTAGAGTACAACTCGACGATGAGGTGTTCCTCAACTTCATAGTCGATATCTTCTCTGTTAGATAATCTGACAATCTTACCTGTTAAAGTATTCTTGTCCATGTCGATCCACTGCGGTACCAAACGATCCTGATTTCTCTCGACTATATCCTTGATACCCGCCGAGCTTACGCTCTTCTCTCTTACCGAGACGACGTCGCCGGGCTTTACGAGATACGACGGTATATTGACCTTTCTGCCGTTTACTGTAATATGACTGTGGTTTACGATCTGCCTTGCCTGGCGTCTTGTGCTTGCGAGTCCCATTCTGAACACTACGTTGTCGAGTCTCGACTCAAGGATCTGAAGCAAGCATTCGCCGGTAATGCCCTGTCTCTTGACAGCCATTTCATAATATTTTCTAAACTGTTTCTCAAGAACTCCGTATATGAACTTAACCTTCTGCTTCTCGTTGAGCTGCAAACCGTACTCCGAGCGTTTTCTTCTCATCTGGTTAGAAGTTCTTATCGAGCTCTTACTTATACCCAGAACTGTCGGATCGAGACCTAAAGTTCTGCATCTTTTTAATACCGGTTGAGTATTTTTAGCCATGCTCTGTTATTCCTCCTTCTTAAAATAATTAGACTCTTCTTCTCTTCGGCGGTCTGCAGCCGTTGTGCGGAATAGGCGTTACGTCCTTGATCATATTTACTTCAAGTCCCGCAACCTGCAGAGCACGGATAGCCGCCTCACGGCCGGCTCCCGGTCCTTTTACATATACTTCAACGTGCTTTAAGCCATGCTCCATAGCCGCTTTTGCAGCCGTCTCGGCAGCCATCTGAGCCGCGAACGGAGTGCTCTTTCTCGAGCCCCTGAAGCCTAAACCACCAGCCGACGCCCACGATATCGCGTTGCCGGCTAAATCTGTTATAGTAACAATGGTATTATTAAACGTAGATTTGATATGAGCCGCGCCGTTTACGATATTCTTCTTTTCTCTGCGGCGTCTCGATCTCTTTGCTACTTTAGCCATTGTATTTCACCTCCTGAAAGATTTTCAAGCCATATCCACGCCGAAAAACATATGCGGATACGGCGGATTCAATAGTTTTAGACCTGTCGGCTATCGCTTATTTCTTCTTATTAGCAATAGTCTTCTTGGGGCCTTTACGCGTTCTTGCATTCGTCTTACTGCGCTGTCCTCTAACAGGCAGATTCTTTCTGTGACGCATGCCTCTGTAGCAGTTGATCTCCATCAAACGCTTGATATCGAGAGCGATGTCGCGTCTGAGATCGCCTTCCACGCTGTAGTTGTCGATCTCGGCTCTGAGCTTGGACACCTCGTCCTCGGTTAAATCGCGAACTCTGGTATCGGGATTAACTCCTGTAGCCGCTAAAATCTTCTTTGATGTAGAAAGACCGATTCCGAATATATATGTGAGACCAATCTCAACTCTCTTGTCGTTCGGTAAATCTACGCCTGCAATACGTGCCATTGATTAATTCACCTCCATAATTTTTCTCTTCAAATTTTTGTCTGCGCAATTGATAATTTGAAGAATCGGAGCAGAATTTCACCCACTGCGCCTAAATTCACTTCAGACTCATGGCGTCGGCTTAACTTAAAATGGCCGCTAAACCTAACCCTGCTCAGTAAAGCTCTGCATCTTGCAATTAACCCTGCTTCTGCTTATGACGCGGGTTTTCGCAAATTACCATTACCTTACCTTTTCTTCTTATTATTTTGCACTTTTCACAAATAGGTTTTACTGAAGGTCTTACTTTCATTTCCTTCACCTCCTGATTCTGTACTTCATTTCACGCGTACGCCCGAACTCAAGCGAAAAACGCGTGAAATCCACACATTTCTGTCCATAAAACAGAGATATACCCCTATAATGCGAACTTTGTTAGTATAACATTAATTAATTCGGGTGTCAAGCTCTTTGGGAATTTATTTTTATATGCAATGTAGAAATTTTACAAAAATTAATCGCTGTTTATGTGCAATATTTCCACATTCGCATTATGCATCGGCGTCGCCCTCGATATCTACGCCTCTGAATTTGAGCTTTAGATTCCCGTCTCCGATCCGGTCGGAAAACGACTGTATCTTCTCCGCAACTCTCGCCGCGGCGTCTCCTTCAAGCGGCGTCGGGCAATAGTCGTTATACGAAGACGTAGACGAGATAGAACACGGAATTATCTCATAGTCGTCGTCGGTACCTACCATACCGTCCCTTACGCTGAATGTCTGTCTGAATATCATAGTATCCTTATCCGAGGGATTCTGATTTCCTCCAAAGCAAAAGTTGCCCATACTATAGACTATGTACTTTTTGTTATACTTCTCAACGCCCTGCAAAACGTGAGGATGGTGACCGATGACCAAGTCGGCTCCGAGGTCTACCGCCTCGTGCGCCAGATCGATCTGCGACTGCGTCGGCGTGTTCTCCCCCTCGACGCCCCAGTGCGCTTCGACGATTATGAGCTCCGCGCCCTTGTCCTTGACGTCCTGCATCGCGATCGGCAGAGTCTCCGCCGCCGAACCGTCCAGCTCGTATATGCCTACAAGTCCTACCTTAACTCCATTTACCTCGGTCACCGCGGCGTTCTCGTTCTCAAACCAAATTATCCCCGCGTCCTCGAGATATTTTTTCGTATCCTCGGCGCTCTCCTCGCCGTAGTCCGAACTGTGATTGTTCGCAAGCGTTACCGCCTCGATACTGCCGGCGCTGAGAGCCTGAACGTACTCGGGATCGGCCTTGAATGCGAACGTCTTATCCTGCCGGACGCCGCGGTCGGTTAGCGTGCCCTCAAAGTTAACTATCGTCAGATCGTCGTTTTCAAATATCTCTTTGACGTTGCTGAATAAATATGAATAGTCGTTGTTTTTATCCGCCATCAGCTCAGGCATCGTATAGCCGCCAAAGTTAACGTCGGTTCCGAGCGTAACGTCTCCGGCGCAGCTTATCGTCACCTTTTTGATCTCGTTTTCCGCCGAAACGGCGGTCGGTTCCGCCTCTGCGCTCGTTTTTTCGGCGTCGTTTCCGTTTCCGCATCCGGTCGGCAAAATCAACATAACCGCCGCCGCTGCGGACGCCAGTATACGCTTAAATAAATTGTTCATAACTATCCGTCCCATCTTGTCCAAAGTTCCGGCGCCCGTCAATTACTTTGCGCGCCATGTTATACGGCCCTTTGTCAGATCATACGGCGATATTTCTACCGTAACCTTATCGCCCTTTAATATCTTAATAAAGTGCATTCTGAGCTTACCGGATATGTGCGCCGTGACTTTATGCCCGTTTTCCAGCTCGACGATAAACATCGCGTTGGGCAGCACCTCTTCAACTCTTCCCTCTACCTCGATTACATCTTCTTTTGACATATTTCTGCCTCCTTTTCATAATGATTTTATAATAATATTTTATTATTTTTTAAACTTTCAGCGCATAATCTGCGCCTTCGCGCGGCAATAAAAGCCGCCGCGGCGTGTTCTCTAATTCGCAGCTCTGCCGTCGCGGACCTTTTTGATGAACTTGCGGATCTCGGAATCCAATACGTCGATCCTGTCCTCTATCATCGAAGTCATCTCGCCGTCCGCCGGACGCTCCATCTCGACGTGCTTGATATTTTTACGCTTTGGATTTTTGATCCTTCTGTACTTGCCGTCGCAAAGCCACGCGTATTTATCCCCGTCCATCCCAACGACGATATACAAATTTCCCGCGCCGCGTCCGGAAACCGCGCGGACAACGCTGCCCACCGAATAATCCCGCGCATGTTTCATATCCGAAACGGCCGGCGCGTTCTTGTTATTTTCCAAATTTTCTATACTCATGATCTCCTGATTACGTCGCCCTATTGTTTTGGCAGGGTGAGCAGTACGGGTTCGTCCTTTGTTATAAGCACCGAATTTTCATAGTGCGCCGTGAGCTTTCCGTCCTTTGCGATCACCGACCAATCGTTGTCGGCGACATAGACGTCCTTCTTCCCCTGCAGCACCATCGGCTCGACCGCTATGATCATTCCTGCTCTCAAACGCACGCCTTTAGTTTTAGTCACATAGTTCGGAATCTCCGGGTCCTCGTGCAGGTCCGCGCCCACGCCGTGACCGCAGTAGCCTCTGAGCACCGAATAACCGGCGCCCTCGACGTGATTCTGGATCGCCGCCGAAATGTCGCAGATACGATAACCCTCCCGCATATATTTTAATCCCTCGAAAAAGCTTTGTTCTGTAACGTCTATCAAACGCTGCGTCTCGGCGCTCGCCTTGCCGACCGCGAACGTTCTGCACGCGTCGCCGTTATACCCCTTATAGCAGGCGCCGACGTCGATGCTCACGACGTCCCCTTCTTTAAGAGGGTTATGATCCGGAAAGCCGTGGATGATAACCTCGTTAACGCTCGCGCACACGCTGCCCGGAAATCCGCCGTAACCCTTGAACGAAGCCGTACAGCCGCGGCTCTTTATATATTTCTCCGCGATCTTATCGAGCTCGTACGTAGTAACGCCGGGTCTTACCGCCTCGCGGACGCGTTCAAGCGTTTCATATGTAATTCTGCCCGCGACCTTCATTTTCTCGATCTCGGACTTGGACTTGATCACTACCATATTAAAACCCCCTAAACCAACTGCAATTCACAAAAAAATACTCCGGCGGCGCCTCGATACCGCCGAATAAACTTTTGTACAAAGAAATAACAATTTATTTGCGCGATTACTTAATTCAAGCGTCGCGCCAAACAAATATTAGTCCTCGAGAGCCTTCAAAACCTCGGCGGTGGTGTCGGCGATCTCTTCCTGACCCTCCGCTACGCGCAGCATACCCTTCTCGCGGTAATAGTCGAGCAACGGCTCTGTCTGCTGATGGTAAGTGTTTAATCTGTTTTTGACCGTCTCGGGCTTGTCGTCCTCGCGGACGTTCAGGTCTCCGCCGCACTTATCGCATTTGCCCTCTACCTTCGGCTTTCTGTACTCCTTATGATAGGTCGTGCCGCATTTGCCGCACTCGAGTCTGCCCGACAGGCGCGCTATTATCTTCTCGTCCGGGACCTCGATACTCAAGACCTTATCGATATCTATATCCGAATTGTCGAGAGCTTCCGCCTGAGCGATCGTGCGCGGGAATCCGTCGAGTATAAAGCCGTTCTTGCAGTCCGGCTCTCCAAGACGCTTTTCCATCAGCTCGATCATTACCTCGTCCGGAACCAACTTGCCGTCGTTAATGTACTGCGACGCCAGCTTTCCGAGCTCGGTCTCTTCTTTGATATTCGTCCTCAAAATAACTCCGGTGGATATTGTGGGGATTTCATAATGTTCGCTAAGCTTTTCAGCCTGAGTGCCCTTTCCGGCGCCCGGCGCCGCCAATAAAATCAGTCTCATTTTTTCTTCCTCCATTTCGTATATAAAAAATATTATATACTTTATATTTAACTTGGTATATTCTCTCAGGCCGCCGCGCAATCTAAAGCAAATTATACCAAATTTATTATTAACATATTCCAAAAATATTATAACCGTACATGAAAATTCTCCCAATATTATTATAAACCTTAAGCTCCGGCTAAACGCCTCAAACGCGCTAGTCCTCGTATTCGAAGCGAACCCCCGCGCATATATGCGGCGCCCGTTTCAAACGCAGGAACATAGACCCGCGTTATACGCTCGGCCCTCCGTTTAAATCGATCTAACGTATTGGTTTGAATTTTTCGGCTATAAAAAACATGGAGCAGATACTTAGACATTTTCCGCCTATGAATCCACTCCTATGATTATATTTTATTTGAACCTATTTTGTCAAGCTATTAACAATAATATTGTTAAATACTGCCGAACGTTCTCTATAATTTCGGTCGACTATTCCAAGAAGCCCTTATAATGTCTTACAAGCATCTGCGACTCGATATTCTTAACCGTCTCAAGCGCAACGCCGACAAGAATCAAGAGCGACGTGCCTCCGATAGAGAAGTTTTGGATGTTGAGCGCCAAGTTTAAGAATATAGGAAGTATAGCTATCAGACCAAGGAATATCGCGCCGACCAGAGTGATTCTCGATAGAACTTTTGAAATGTACTCCGAAGTCGGACGTCCGGGTCTGATTCCCGGAATAAATCCTCCGTTCTTCTTCATATTATTAGACATTTCAATCGGATTGAACTGAATTGCCGTATAGAAATATGTGAAGAATATTATCAGCAGGAAGTACAATATAGCGTATATCCACGAATCCTGCGAGAACACAGCCAAGAACGCTCCCCAGAAACCGCCCGACTGAGAAGTTACTCCAAAGAATCCGGCAATCGTACCTGGGAAGGACATGATCGACATCGCGAAGATGATCGGAATAACGCCGGACGCCGCTACCTTGATCGGGATATGCGTACTCTGTCCGCCGTACATCTTACGGCCGACTACGCGCTTCGCATACTGAACCGGGATACGTCTTTCCGCTTCGTTCATCATAACGACCAGGCCTATAGCTAAGAGCGCGAGTATAAGCAGCGCTACTACTCCGACTATACTAAGCGTGCCGCCTTTTGCGTAAGCGTAGAGCGACTGAACCATCGAAGGGAATCTTGAAACTATACCCGCGAAGATTATCAGGGATATACCGTTACCAACGCCCTTTTCGGTGATCTGCTCGCCCAGCCACATAAGAAACGCCGTGCCGGCCGTAAATGTGAATATTACGACGATCGCAGTAGCGAATCCCGGATTTGTGACCGCGCCGTAGCTGTTAAGCAGAAAATACAAGCCTATTGCCTGTATAAACGCGAGTACGACCGTTCCGTAACGGGTTATCTGACCTATCTTCTTTCTGCCGTCCTCGCCCTGCTTCTGAAGTCTTTCGAGCGCGGGTATCGCCACGCACAAAAGCTGCATGATAATCGACGAGTTAATGTACGGCGTGATACTCATAGCGAATATCGTAGCGTTCTGGAACGCGCCGCCCGAGATGATATCTATAAATCCGAACAGCGAGTTCTCGCTCGTAAATATCTGGCGCATTGCTTCGGGTTCCAGAAGGGGTACGGGTATACACGAGCCCAATCTGAAAATTATAAGCATTATCAGCGTATAGATCAGCTTTTTCCTGAGATCCGGGATCTTCCATGCATTCTTTATTGTCTCGAACATGACTTATACCACCTCAGTCTTTCCGCCCGCTGCAGTTATTTTCTCTGCGGCGGACTTACTGAACCTCTTAGCTTTAACCGTCAAATTCTTATTAAGCTCGCCGCGGCCCAATATTACCAAGCCGTCGTTGATCTTGGAAATAACACCGTTTTCTTTAAGAAACTCGGCTGTTATCTCAGTCCCGTTCTCAAACTTGTTAAGAGCTTCTACGTTGACCGAAACATATTTCTTTGCAAAGATATTTGTAAATCCGCGTTTCGGAAGTCTTCTGTAAATAGGCATCTGTCCGCCCTCGAATCCGGGACGTACGCCGCCTCCGCTACGCGCGTTCTGACCTTTTTGACCTCTACCGGCAGTTTTTCCGTTGCCGCTTCCATGGCCTCTGCCGACTCTGAATGATTTCTTCTTCGAACCATTGCTTGGAGATAATTCATGAAGTTTCATTGAGTCCACCTCCTCCTTTTCAACTTAATTTTCAATTATGAAAAAGTTTTCTTCAAACCGACCGGTCTATCGGCCGGTTTAGCCGAGCGAAGCCCGGCTCTTTATATATTACTACACTTTTACTGTCGTATATTACCGAAAAACAACAAATCTGTTAAAATAACGTTACCAAACTCATTGTTTAGCTAAACTTTATACAGAATAATAAACCGAACGCCGTATTCGGTTTAATCGGGCCGCTCATCTCGGCGGCCGCGCGTCTATTACTCTTCTACGGTAACCAGGTGCTTAACCTTGAAAATCATTCCTCTAATTTGAGCGTTATCAGGTTTTTCAACAGTCTGGTGCAGCTTTCTAAGACCGAGCGCCTTTACTGTAGCGATCTGATCTTTCTTACAGCCTATCGTACTCTTTTTAAGAGTTACTTTAATTGTATTAGCCACTGTTATGTCCTCCTGTCTTTAAAACTTAGCCCAAAATTTCTTCCGGCTTCTTGCCGCGAAGCGCCGCGACTTCCTCAAGGCTCTTGAGCGACGCCAATCCCTCTATCGTAGCTGCGACTACGTTTTTAGGATTGTTGCTGCGCAAACACTTCGTTCTTATATTTTTAATTCCGGCCAATTCAAGCACCGCGCGCGCGGGGCCTCCGGCGATAACTCCGGTACCTTCAGCGGCGGGTTTGAGCAATACTCTGCCCGCGCCGTACTCTCCGATTATCTCGTGCGGTATTGTTGAATAAAGCAACGGAACCGTTATCATATTCTTCTTAGCGTCGTCTATACCCTTGCGGATAGCGTCGGGAATTTCAGCCGCTTTACCCATTCCGCATCCAACGTGACCGTTTCCGTCGCCTACGACTACGAGCGCTGAAAATCTGAAGTTTCTACCGCCCTTTACAACCTTCGCTACGCGGTTGAGGTATACGACTTTCTCTTGAATGTCGAGCGCGTCAGCGTTGATACGTTCCTGTTTCCTGGTTCTTTCGCCCTTCTCTGCCATTTATCTTTTCACCTCTTCCATGAGTAATAATTAGAATTTAAGGCCGCCCTCGCGAGCGCCGTCGGCGAGCATAGCAACTCTGCCGTGATACACATATCCGCCTCTGTCGAATACGACTTCGCTGATACCCTTTTCAGCCGCTTTCTTAGCAACTAACTGGCCTACGGCCTTAGCCGCGTCCTTGTTTCCGCCGTAGTTTGCTTTTAGCTCTGGATCCAGAGTCGATGCCGAAACTAAAGTAGTACCCGTCGTGTCGTCGATGATCTGAGCGTATATGTGCTTTAGACTTCTGAAAACGCACAGTCTCGGGGTCTCGGGAGTGCCCGATACCTTCTTGCGGACTCTGGCGTGTCTTGCAAGTCTCGATACGTTGCTGCTTTCCTTCTTAATCATTAAATCTGCACCTCCTTGCGGTTACTACTTCTTAGAACCTGCCTTACCTTCCTTACGTATGATTCTCTCGTCGATATATTTAATACCCTTGCCCTTATACGGCTCCGGCGGTCTCTTCTCTCTTACCTCTGCGGCAAACTGACCGACCTTCTGCTTGTCGGGACCCGAGATGATTATCTGGTTCGGCTGAGGAACCTCGATAGTAATCCCGTCAGTCTCTTCCATCTCGACCTGATGCGAATAACCCAGGTTCATAACCAGCTTCTTACCCTGCTTCGCAGCTCTGTAACCTACGCCGTTGACCTGGAGCTCCTTCTTAAATCCCTCTGTAGTACCAACTATCATATTATTCAGCAGGGTACGAGTGAGACCGTGAAGCGATTTATGCATTTTTGATTCCGAAGGACGCTTTACAGTTATTACTCCTTCGCTTTGTTCAATGATCATATCCTTGGGAAGAACCTTGTTAAGCTCGCCCTTAGGACCCTTTACGGTAACTTCATTGTTTTCGCCGACCTTAACCTCTACGCCCGCGGGCACGGTTATCGGCATGTTTCCTATACGTGACAATGAATTCTCCTCCTTTCCTTACCAAATAAACGCCAGAACTTCGCCGCCGACATTCTGACGACGAGCTTCTTTGTCCGTCATGATTCCTTTTGACGTCGATATGATCGCTATTCCCAAGCCCTTTAAGACTCTCGGAAGCTCGTCTTTCGACGCGTACGATCTAAGACCGGGTTTTGACACTCTCTTAAGTCCGGTCAATACTTTCTGCTTATTCTCAGCATATTTGAGCGTTATGCGGATCGTTCCCTGAACGCTGTCCTCTAAGAGCTCGGCGCTCTTTACATAACCCTCTTCTACCAAAATATCAGCTATCGCCTTTTTCATCTTAGACGCCGGTATATCGACCGTTGCATGTCTCGCGTTGTTGGCGTTTCTGATTCTTGTGAGCATATCTGCTATAGGATCTGTAATATGCATTTGTATTTTACCTCCTTTTTATCGGAATTTCTATCTGTCTGCGCCGAGTCTGTATCTCGGCTCTACCTTACATAAAAATCGGTTTGGTTTTCCGTATTATACAGCCGCTTCAGCTGCTAACCACCTGATTTTACTATATTTTATATTACCATGACGCTTTCTTTACGCCAGGAATCTCGCCCTTGTAAGCAAGCTCACGGAAGCAAATTCTGCAAATTCCGAATTTACGGAGATAAGCATGCGGTCTGCCGCATATCTTACATCTGTTATACTCGCGCGTGGAGTATTTCTGCTTCTTCTGCTGCTTGTTGACCATAGCTTTCTTAGCCATAAATTAATCCTCCTTATTCGGTACTCTTATTTTGTAAACGGCGCTCCCATCAGCGTCAGAAGCTCGCGAGCTTCCTCGTCCGTCTCGGCTGTCGTAACAAATATGATGTCCATACCGCGGATCTTATCAATCTTATCATACTCTATCTCGGGGAATATAAGCTGCTCCTTGATACCCATCGAGTAGTTGCCTCTGCCGTCGAAAGAGTTGGGGTTGATACCTCTGAAGTCGCGTACGCGCGGAAGCGCCGCGTTGAAGAGTCTGTCTACGAACTCGTACATCTTAGAGTTTCTGAGCGTGACCTTGCAGCCGAGGTTCATACCTTCTCTTACTTTAAACGTTGCGACGGATTTTCTGGCCTTGGTGATTATAGGTCTCTGACCTGTAATGATAGCGAGATCGTTAGCCGCGTTCTCGCAAGCCTTCGAATTCTCTCTTGCGTCGCCGACGCCCATGTTTATAACGACTTTTACCAGCTTCGGTATCTGCATAACGCTGTCGTAGTTGAACTTAGCCATAAGAGCGTCTTTGATTTCTTTATTGTATTTTTCTTCGAGTCTCATTTAATACTGCGTCCTCCTTCCGTTGGGATTTTAAAAACTAAAATGTTTCTCCGCATTTCTTGCAGTAGCGAACGTGCGTGCCGTCCTCTAAGACTTTACGTCCTACTCTTGAGGGAGAGCCGCATTTGCTGCATACGTTCATAACCTTGCTTGCGTATATCGGGGTCTCCTGCTTAACTATGCCGCCCATCTCGCCCATTCTGCGGGGCTTTTTGTGTTTGGTAGCCATAGAAACGCCCTCAACTACGACCATGCGTCTTTTGGGGTCTACCGACAAAACTTTGCCTTTTTTGCCCTTATCCTTACCGGATAAAACGATTACATGATCGCCTGTCTTAACATGCAATTTTATAGACATGTGTTGTTCCTCCTATCATTAGGTTTAAAATAACGCGTGCGCGCTTTTCGCCTTCAGCCGAGAGGTCTCGAGATCGGACGTGAAAGCGCCGCGAAAACTTTAAAATTAAAGTACCTCGGGAGCAAGCGACAATATTTTCATATAGTCCTTATCTCTGAGTTCTCTCGCAACAGGCCCGAATATACGGGTTCCTCTCGGAGTTTTATCATCTCTGATGATTACCGCCGCGTTCTCGTCAAATCTGATCTGAGAACCGTCGTTTCTCTTTACGCCTTTCGTGCTGCGTACGATTACGGCTTTAACGACTTCGCCCTTTTTAACAGCGCCGCCGGGCGTTGCTTTTTTTACAGAAGCTATGATAACGTCGCCTATGTTGCCGTATCTTCTGAAAGATCCACCCATAACGCGGATACAAAGTATTTCTTTCGCTCCGCTGTTATCAGCAACCTTTAAAATAGTTTGCTGTTGTATCATAACGGACTTCCTCCTATTCTTCCTGAATCCTGTTCTTGCCGGATCTGAAAAACGCGCAGACCCGATCCTAAGTTTAGCGCCGGAACTATACTCTCCGGCGAATGATCCTGCAGCGATCTTAAAAAACGAAACTTATTTCGCTTTCTCGATGATCTCGACCAATCTCCATCTCTTGTCCTTGGACAGCGGTCTGGTCTCCATCACTCTGACTCTATCGCCTACGCCGCAAACATTGTTCTCATCGTGAGCCTTGAGTCTGTAGGTTCTCTTCATAACCTTGCCGTAAAGCGGGTGCTTGATCCTCTCTCTGATCGCAACGACGATCGTCTTATCCATCTTGTCGCTTACAACATGACCTACGCGAGTCTTGCGGTAATTACGTTCACTCATCTATCTGCACCTCCTACGCGTTAAGGTTTGTATTCAAACCCAGCTCTTTTTCTTTTAACACCGTTTTAGCCCTAGCAATTTCTTTCTTAACGCTCGCCATTCTCATCGGATTATCGAGTTGGTTGGTTGCGTTTTGAAAACGTAGGTTGAAAAGTTCTTCCTTTAGGTCCTTTATTCTATCTTCAATTTCCTGTGTAGAAAGGTCTCTGATTTCTTGGATCTTCATTAACTATCACCTTCCGTTTCTTGATCAGCTTTTCTGACAAACTTACACTTAAGCGGCAGTTTGTGCATAGCGAGACGAAGCGCTTCGCGCGCGACTTCTTCGCTCACGCCGCCTATCTCGAACATAACTCTGCCCGGTTTAACGACTGCTACCCAGTACTCGGGCGAACCTTTACCGCTACCCATACGAGTCTCGGCCGGTTTTGCCGTTACCGGCTTATCCGGGAATATCTTTATCCATACCTTACCGCCTCTCTTGGTGTAACGCGTCATAGCGACACGAGCGGCCTCGATCTGATTGCTTGTTATCCATGCGGGGCTTGTAGCCTGAATTCCGTACTCGCCGTATACGACTTTATTGCCGCGGTGAGCCTCGCCCTTCATTCTGCCGCGCATAACTTTTCTATGTTTAACTCTCTTTGGCGATAACATTATTTTCTGCCCCCTCTCTGCTGTCTCTTAGGAGCGTCCGATCTTCTGCCCTCCGGTCTTCTTCTCGGAGTCGTCTCTCTTGTGGTCGCGCTCTTATTGTCGGCAAGGATCTCGCCCTTGTAGATCCAAACCTTAACGCCGAGCTTACCGTACGTCGTGTTAGCTTCTGTAAAGCCGTAGTCGATGTCCGCTCTGAGAGTCTGCAGCGGGATCGTACCCTCGTGATACTGCTCAGTTCTCGCGATCTCGGCTCCGCCTACGCGACCCGCGACCTGAGTCTTGATACCCTTAGCGCCCATCTTCATGGTTCTGCCCATGCACTGCTTCATAGCCTTTCTGAACGAGATACGTCTCTCGAGCTGCGAAGCTATGTTCTCTGCGACCAACTGCGCGCTCATGTCCGGAACCTTAACCTCGATGACGTTTAAGATTATCGTCTTGCCCGTCATCTTTTCGAGTTCCTTCTTGAGCTTTTCTATCTCGGCGCCGCCCTTACCGATTACGATACCGGGCTTTGCGGCGTGGATGAATATTCTTATCTTATTAGCGAATTTCTCTATCTCAATTCTTGCAACTCCGGCTTGGAATAACTTCTTTTTCAAGAAAACTCTGAGGTTATAATCCTCAACGAGGCTATCGCCGAAGCTCTTTTTGTCAGCAAACCAACGAGAATCCCAATCCTTAATTATGCCGACTCTCAGGCCGTGTGGATTAACTTTCTGACCCATGCTTGTTACCTCCTATCTTATTCCCTTTCCTGAAGTTTTACTGTAATATGACTTGTTCTCTTATTAATTCTGAATGCACGTCCCTGCGCTCTCGCCTGTATTCTCTTAAGAGTGGGGCCCTGATCCGCGTATATCTCGGAAATATAAAGCTTTTCAACATCCATATTATGGTTGTTCTCAGCGTTAGCGACCGCCGATTTTAAAAGCTTCTCAACGACCGGGCTCGCAGCCTTGGGAGTATTTCTCAAAATACCTATCGCCTCGCCCACGGTCTTATTTCTTATCAGATCTATCACAACTCTTACTTTTCTCGGCGCAATACGTACATGAGTAACCTTTGCTACTGCTTCCATATCTGTATGGCTCCTTTCGATTATGCCGGGCTTGGCCGGCTCTTAAAAAAGTATAAATGAACCGTTTCGTATTTCGTCTTCTATTTAACCAAACGGTTCATACCGTATCTTAATTATTTGCTCGTCTTCGCGCCCGCGTGACCTCTGTACGTTCTGGTCGGAGCGAACTCTCCGAGCTTGTGTCCTACCATGTCCTCGCTAACGTATACCGGAACATGCTTTCTTCCATCATAGACCGCTATGGTGTGACCAACCATATCCGGGAATATTGTGGAAGCTCTTGACCATGTCTTTATAACATTCTTCTCGTTCTTCTCGTTCATAGCCACTATTCTGGCAAGCAGCTTCTGATCGACGAAAGGACCTTTTTTAACACTTCTTCCCATGATATCCCCTCCTTACTTGGAATTACGTCTCTTGACGATGAACTTGTTGGACTTTTTCTTCTTGTCTCTGGTCTTGTAACCGAGCGCCGGCTTACCCCACGGGGTTACAGGACTCGGCATACCGATAGGCGACTTACCTTCACCGCCGCCGTGCGGGTGGTCGTTCGGGTTCATGACTACGCCGCGAACCGTGGGACGGAAGCCCATGTGACGTTTTCTGCCGGCCTTACCGATGTTGATGTTCTCGTGGTCGGTGTTTCCTACTTGGCCGATCGTCGCGCGGCAGTTAAGTCTGATCATTCTTACCTCGCCGCTTGGGAGTCTTACCTGAGCGAAATCGCCCTCTTTAGCCATCAGCTGAGCCGTGTTGCCCGCGCTGCGAACAAGCTGGCCGCCCTTGCCGGGGCTGAGCTCGATATTGTATATCATAGTACCGACCGGGATATTCTTAAGTTCCATAGCGTTGCCCGGTTTGATATCCGCGCCTTCGCCGGATATTACTACGTCGCCTTTTTTAAGTCCGAGGGGAGCGATGATATATGTCTTTGTTCCGTCCTCGTACTTAAGAAGCGCGATGTTCGCCGATCTGTTCGGATCGTATTCTATGGACTGTACGGTAGCTTCCATACCGTCCTTGTTTCTCTTAAAGTCTATTACTCTGTATTTTCTCTTGGCGCCGCCGCCGCGATGTCTAACGGTTATTCTACCATACGAGTTACGGCCCGCTTTGCTGTGCATAGGACGAAGCAAAGATTTCTCGGGAGCGACCTTATCGATCTCCTCGAATGTAGAAACAGTCATGTGACGCAGCGAAGGCGTTGTAGGATTATAACTTTTTATACCCATTTTTATTTCTCCTTATCTGCAAATTTCAAGATCGCCTCTTACGCCTCGAACAGCTCTATAGTCTTGCTTGACGGCGTGAGCTTTACGACGGCCTTCTTCCAGTCCGCTCTCTTGCCGTAGAACACGCCCTGTCTCTTGGGCTTGCCTTTGTAGTTGATCGTGGTCACTTTCTCGACCTCGACCTTAAAGATCTCTTCAACGGCTTTCTTTATCTCGATCTTATTTGCGTTTTTAGCAACCTCGAAGGTGTACTTTCTGTCTGCAACCTGATCCATGCTTTTCTCGGTTATTATAGGTCTTCTGATAATATCATGAGCTACCATTATGCGTACACCTCCTCAAGTTTCGCTACTGCGTCTTTTAATATTATGCATTTTGTGTGGTTCAGCACCTCGTAGGTGTTTATCGAACCGACGTAAGTCGTATCGACGCCTCTGATGTTTCTCGCCGAAGCCACGACCTTCTTATCGTTCTCGGGAAGAACTATCAAAGCCTTCTCGGTAACGTTTAAGTTCTTCAGCATCGAGCTTATCTGCTTTGTCTTAAACTCGTCGCATTTAAGACCGTCGAGTACGATTATCTCGTTCTCGTTCGCCTTTGAAGAAAGCGCGGACTTCAGAGCGAGTCTTCTCACTTTCTTGTTTACTGCGTATCTGTAATCTCTGGGCTTGGGACCTATAGCGACGCCGCCGCCTGTCCACTGCGGAGCGCGGATACTACCCTGTCTTGCGCGGCCCGTGCCCTTCTGTCTCCAAGGCTTGATACCGCCGCCGCGAACTTCGGTACGAGTTTTTGTCGACTGGGTGCCCTGTCTCTGGTTCGCAAGATAGTTAACTACTACCTCGTGCATTACGTCGGCGTTTACCTCGACGCCGAAAACCTTATCGCTTAATTCCATGCTGCCGACCACCTGGCCTTCAGCGTTGTATATATCTACTGTAGGCATGTCTTATATCCTCCTTCCTCTGCGGCTTAGGCTTTTGCCTTTACTGCGTTCTTCACAACAACCAAACCGCCCTTAGGTCCCGGAATGGAACCCTTAACCAGCAGAAGATTGCGTTCTTCATCTATCTTAACAAGGTCGAGATTCTGGATCGTGACCTTATCTACGCCATAATGTCCGGGCATCTTCTTACCCTTGAACACTCTCGACGGATCCGAACAAGCTCCGAGAGAACCGGGGCCTCTGTGATAGTGCGAACCGTGAGTCATAGGACCTCTGTGAGTTCCCCATCTCTTGATCGCGCCCGCGTAACCGTGACCTTTGCTTGTTCCGGTAACGTCTACCAGCTCGCCGCCTGTGAACTGCGAAACCGTGAGCTCGTCGCCGACGTTCAGTTCAGCCGCGTTGTCGAGCTTGAACTCCTTCAAATACTTCTTAACGGGCACGTTCGCCTTAGCGAAATGACCCTTTTCCGGTTTGTTGGTTCTTGAAGCCTTCTTGTCTTCAAAACCGACCTGTACGGCGCTATAGCCGTCTACCTCTTCGGTCTTCTTCTGTACGACCGAGCAAGGACCGGCCTGGATGACCGAAACCGGGATCAGAACTCCGTCTTCCGTGAAGATCTGAGTCATACCAATCTTTTTACCTAAGATTGCCTTTTTCATAAAATTTTCCTCCTATTTACACAGGCATCGGCTTAACATAAGCTTACCTGCGGGCCATTGGTTGACTATGCGCCAACGTAGCCAAAATTTTTAATTATTTTTCTTAAAAAAGTCGGCCGAAGTTAGATCTTGAGCTCGATATCTACGCCGGCCGGCAGATCGAGGTGCTTAAGCGCGTCGATCGTCTTTGCGCTCGGGCTCAGCACGTCTATGAGTCTCTTGTGGGTTCTGAGTTCGAACTGCTCGCGCGAGTCCTTATACTTGTGAACCGCTCTTAAGATCGTAACGACTTCTTTTCTGGTCGGAAGCGGAACCGGACCCGATACCTTTGCTCCCGTTCTTTTTACTGTTTCCACTATCTTGGCCGCGCTCTGGTCGATCAAGTTGTGGTCGTAAGATTTTAATCTGATTCTGATTCTCTCTGCCATTGTGAGAATACCCTCCTTAATTTAATTAAGTATAATGTTGACACCGTGCCGGGCGTTTTGCACGGACTGCAAAATTAAACCCGAAGCCAGTATTCGGTAACGAATTTCGGTTTCGGGACTTTTATACACAGTTTTACCTAAGCGTATCTCCTGCTTTAGGACATAGTCCCGCGGAGAACGCCGAACAAAACTCTCTGTATTAATTTAGAAGTGTGACCTTCCGCCCTGTTTTCAAAACCGGACAATCTCCTCCGAAATTTCCAGAGCCCAAACGGCTATATCCGCCGCAAATTCGGACTCCGCCACCTCCGGAATCATCGTATGTCTTTGTCACGCTTGTCTATTATACTATCCAAAAAACTCTTTGTCAAGTTTTTTTTCGGTCAAATATGTACAAATTACATATTTTTGCGCCGTTTTTTTAGTACAAATGCAACATTCGCCTTATCCGGAAAATACCGGCCGCCGCTAAATAACATCCCTATCGGCTCCCGCCGCGTATCTTCCTATATATTATCCGCTATATTATCGATCTCATTACTATTATTTATCAACTCGATCAATTCTAAACATAAAGGACGCGCCGGCAGACGTTCCGCCGACGCTTCCTATAATATATTCGCATTGGTTTAACCCGGAGGCCAGCCGAGATTCCTGCCGCCGAGCAGATGGAAGTGCAGATGTCCGACGGTCTGACCGCCCATGACTCCGCAGTTGTTAACGACCCGGTATCCGTCCTCGGCTATGCCGCGCTCTTTGGCTATCTTGGGAACGGCCTCGAATATTTTCGCAACGAGCGCGGAGTTCTCCGCGTTTATCTCGTTCGCCGAAGTTATATGCTCCTTCGGTACGATCACGACGTGCTCGGGCGCCTGAGGCGAAATATCCAAAAACGCGTATACGTATTCGTCCTCGTATACCTTAGTCGAAGGAACTTCTCCCGCGATTATTTTACAAAATAGGCAATCCATTGTTTTCACCTCCTTATAGATCGATCGATTAACTCCGTTTATTTCTTACTCTCGGACTTAAGCCTTATAAGTATATCCTTAACGCCGCTAAGCGCTTCGTTTACCTTTTCGGGGTTCTTGCCGCCGGCCTGGGCGCTGTCCGGCTTACCGCCGCCGCCTCCGCCGAGCTGTTTCGCAACTTCGGAGATTATCCTGCCCGCGTGCGCGCCGCTCTTCACCGCGTCCTTGGTCGCCATAGAAACGAGGTTGACCTTGCCTCCCGCTTTGGACGCCAGAACGATCAGCGCGTTGGATACGCTCTCTTTGACCTTATCGCCCACTTCGCGCATGGTGTTCATATCCATGCCGTCGTCGAGGAGTTTCGCGATAACTTTGATCCCGTCTACCTCCTCGGCTCCGTCCGCTATCCCGGCGGTCGCGCCTTGGGCGAGTTTGCTCTTAAGCCTCTCTATTTCATGCTTCTGTTCTTTAAGCTCCTCCGAAACGCTCTCCGCGCGGCTTACCAGGCTTGACGGATTCGTCCTCAGGATCTCCGCGGTCTTATTTATCGTCTCGTCTTTTTCGTTGATGAGGTTGAGTATCTCCGCTCCGGTCACGCCTTCGATACGTCTGACTCCCGCGGCCACTCCGGCCTCAGATGTTATCTGCATCAGTCCGAGCGCTCCTGTGTTGGCCGCGTGACAGCCGCCGCACAGCTCTATGCTGTAATCGTCTATCTTTACGACTCTGACCACGTCGCCGTACTTCTCGCTGAACAGAGCCATAGCCCCCATATCGCGCGCCGCCTTCTGGTCCATCTCCATAGTCTCGACGTCGATCGCCTCGAATATCTTTTGGTTTACGAGCTTGCCGACCTCCGTAAGCTCTTCCTTAGTCATAGGCGCGAAGTGAGAGAAGTCGAATCTGAATCTCTTCTCGTCTACGTACGAACCGGACTGGACTACATGGTTGCCGAGAACCTTTCTGAGCGCGGCCTGGATAAGGTGGACCGCAGTGTGGTTTCGTCTTATAGCTTCGCGTTTAGCCGCGTCTATCTTGGTAGTAACTTTATCGCCTACGCTTACGGCCCCGGATAGAACTTTGCCCTTATGCAGGAACTTGCCGTTCTGCTTCTTCACGTCGGTCACGGCGATCTTACAATCTTCGCCCTCGATTACTCCGGTATCGGCTACCTGACCGCCGCTCTCCGCGTAGAACGTCGTTCTGTCGAGTACGAGCGTTACCTCGTCTCCTTCGCTCGCCTTCTCTACTCTCTCTCCGCCGACGCTTATGCCTAAGACCTCGGCCTCTTCTTCATATTTAGTATATCCGTCGAATACGGTGTTTCCCTCTATGGATTTAAATATATCGTCCTCCCAAGCGGCGCCCTCCATATCTCCGCGCGCCTGTCTTGCGCGTTCGCGCTGCTCGGTCATCAGATCCTCAAAGGTTTTTTCCGCGACCGTCATCCCCTGCTCTTCGAGGATCTCTTTGGTCAGGTCTATGGGGAAGCCGTAGGTGTCGTATAACTTAAACGCCTTATCGCCGTCCAGTTCGGTCTTGCCCGCCTGTTTAAGCTCGTCTATATACTGCTTAAGTATCTCTATTCCCTGGTCGATCGTCTCGGCGAATCTCTCTTCCTCGGTCTTTATTACCTTTTCTATATATTCAAATTTATCCTCGAGCTCAGGGTACGCGCTCTTAGATTCCTCGGCCACCACTTTAGCCAGCTTATATAAAAACGTTCCGTCTATACCGAGGAGCTTGCCGTGTCTCGCTGCGCGTCTTAACAGACGTCTTAGGACGTAGCCCCTGCCCTCGTTCGAGGGGAGCACTCCGTCGGATACGAGGAACACCGTGCTTCTTATATGGTCTGTGATAACTCTTAGGGATACGTCGTTCTTCTCGCTGTCTCCGTATTTGACCCCGGCGGTCTCGGCCGCGCTGTCGAGCACCTTTCTTATAGTGTCTACCTCGAATATAGAGGTGACGCCCTGCATTATGCAGGCTATCCTCTCAAGCCCCATTCCGGTGTCTATGTTCGGATGCGCGAGCTTGTTGTAATTTCCGTCCTCGTCCTTGTCGAACTGAGTGAATACGAGGTTCCAGAACTCGACGTATCTGTCGCAGTCGCAGCCCACCTTACAGTCCGGCTTTCCGCAGCCGTATTCTTCGCCCCTGTCGTAGTATATCTCGGAACACGGACCGCACGGACCCGTGCCGATCTCCCAGAAGTTGTCCTCCTTACCCATATATACTATACGGTCTCTGTCGACGCCTACTTTTTTCGTCCATATCTCAACCGCTTCTTCGTCGCCTTCGTACACGCTCACCCAGAGCCTGTCCGTCGGGATCTCCAAGACCTTGGTCACGAACTCCCAAGCCCAGCTCGTAGCTTCGCTCTTAAAATAGTCGCCGAACGAAAAGTTGCCGAGCATCTCGAAAAACGTGCCGTGGCGCGCTGTGTGACCGACGTTTTCTATATCCGCGGTCCTTATGCACTTCTGGCAGGTAGTGACCCGCTTGGACGGCGGCGTCTCCTTGCCTGTAAAATACGGCTTAAGCGGCGCCATTCCCGCGTTTATCAGCAAAAGGCTCGCGTCGCTCTGCGGCACCAGAGGGAACGACGGCAGACGCAGATGGCCTTTGCTCTCGAAAAACGATAAATATTTCTCTCGGATCTCATTCAAACCTAATTTCTGCATTTTTAATTACCCCATCTATTATAAAATGTAAAATCAATAAATTTAATTATATCAATTGTAAATCTATTCGTCAAGTATTTTAAGCGTCTGGGCATATATCTCATCCGCCTTCTTTTTCATCGACGCTATCATCCTCTCCGCGTCCGCTCTGCCGCCGGTCTCGAGCCTCAGCTCCATTATCGGACTGCCGAGATCCAGTATCTGCATCGACGCCATGTACCTCCCGCTCGCCGCCGGGAGTATCTCGCACACAACGGCGTTCGGGTTGGTCTGAGTCTCGTATTTCATGCCCGAGACCGCGTCGTTTATCCTGTCTCTTATGCTGGCCGGAACCCGCCTTGAAAAGAACTCGTTAGTGTCCTTTCCCTTGCCGGTCAGCCTGAAAGCTTCCTCGCCCCGGTAGTTCACCCTCTCGGCATAATTATCCTCTATAAGCTCGGCGAGCATCTCCGCGAGCTCGAAATACCCCATGACGTTCTTGTCCCAAGTGAGAACCTCGCAGAGCAGAGACATGCTCATCGGTTCCACGTTCTTCTCCAGCGTATACAATATAGCGAACTTCATCTCGTCTTTTTCCAAATACATTAAGACGGCCCCCTATCCTGTAAAATCAATTCTTTATAGGCGCCGCCCGGCTAAAGCGAACGGCTCTTATTTATCGTATTCGGTATACGGCTTTTTATGCTTAAAATACAGGCCTATCAATCCCAAGCCCGTATGCGCGGTTATTATCGGTCCGACCTCGCTCGCGCTTATCGATCCGGGCTTTACCTTCTCCTCGAGCATGCCGCGAAGCTGTTCGGCCTTATCCGGCGCGTCCGTATGGAGGATAACGATCTCGTTTTTCTCCGGCTCGTCCATCCTCTCCAAGACGTAACCGACAAGGGTAGACATAGCCTTTTTCATGCCCCTTACCTTTTTATAGGCCTCGACCAGGCCGTCCGTCACCATCAAAATAGGTTTGATATCGAGTATCTTGCTGATCGCCATAGCCGTCGGCTTTATCCTGCCGCCCTTTTGCAGAAACGTCAGGTCGTCTACGATAAAATACGCCGTATCCCGATTGAAACATTCTTCTACGTAGGCTATTATCCCCTCCTTACCAGCTCCGCGCTTCGCCATCTCGGCCGCTTCTATGACCGGACGCCCCAGCGCCATCGCGTACATTTTGGAGTCGACCACAGTTATATCGTACCCCTCGTCTCTAAGCTGAGACGCGACCATGTTCGCGGTCGCGTTTATACCGCTGCCCTTAGCAGATATGGAAATATATATTATCTGATCTTCCCTATCGTACTTTCTAAAGATATCCTCCAGATCGAGCGGCGACATCTGCCCGGTCTTAGGATATTCCCCCTCGTGCTCCTTCAATTTATTATAAAAATCCTGCGCGCTCATGTTTATATCCGCCGTAAGCTCTTCTCCGCCAATGATCAGCGAAAAAGGCAGTATCTCTATTCCAAGTCTGAGCGCGACCTCCTTTTCAATATCCGCCGCTCTGTCGGTTATGATCCTTACCATATCAAGCGCTCCTTTCGGTACTGTATCGCCATAGCTTACAGCGGCGCCGCGGCGCGATTTGCAAGCTACGCTTTTTCTATAATCAAATATCGAACGTTATCGTTCCGCATCTTTATATTTATATCCCTGTTCCCGCGCGGCGTATCGGCGTAAAATACCGATCCTAAACCTCGTCCGGGAAACGTCCTTCGGTCTGCAAATCCTCAAAGCCGCCCTGTCTGAGCGCCTCGTATACTATTATCGCCGCCGAATTGCTGAGATTGAGCGAACGTTTGTTCTCGCGCATCGGTATCCGGATACACTTTTCGATATGCTCGCGCAGCAGATCCTCCGGAAGGCCTTTCGTCTCTTTTCCGAATACGAAGAACAGCTCCCTGTCTCCGTTGTTTACATAATCCATATCCGAATACGTCTTCTTAGCCTTTGTCGAGCAAAAATAGAAATCGCCTTCAGGATACTTATCCAGGACTTCGCCGAACGAATCATATTCATGTATCTCCAGCTCGTCCCAGTAATCCAGTCCGGCCCGCTTTACCTGTTTATCGCTTATATCGAACCCGAGCGGATGCACCAGATGCAAAGCCGCTCCTATCACGGAACACGTTCTCGATATGTTGCCCGTGTTCGAAGGTATCTCGGGCTCTACCAAAACTACGTTTATCTTCATTTTCAGTATTACTCCTAATCGTCTTTTATATAGTAATCTTTATTTATACGCCGTGCGGGGCGCAAACCCCGGACGTTCTATCTCCAAAACTTGCGGTCGAGCGCGCGGTATTGGATAGCCTCTACCACATGCAGGGTCTTGATCTTCTCGCTTCCGTCGAGATCGGCGATAGTTCTCGCCACCTTGAGTATCCTGTTATGCGCTCTCGCGCTGAGGCCGAGCTTGTCGTAAGCGTCTCTTAGCAGTCGGTTCGTATCCTCGTCCAGCTCGCAGTACTTCTCCATCATATCCGGGGTCAGGTTGCTGTTTGAGAATATCCCCGTCCCTTTATATCTCTCGTTCTGTATCCGTCTCGCCTTATCGACCCTCTTCTTGATATCGGCCGAGCTTTCTTCGCTGTCGCTCTTCTTCTCGAGCTCGCTGTACTCCACCGCGGGAACCTCGATATGCAGGTCTATCCTGTCGAGCAGAGGACCGCTCACCTTGTTCAGATACTTGGCTATCTTCTGCTGCGAGCATATACACTCGCGCTTGGCGTCGTTGTAGTAGCCGCATGGACAAGGGTTCATCGACGCGACCAACATGATGTTGCATGGATATGTGATCGTTCCGTTCACTCGGGAAATTGTAACCATCCCGTCCTCGAGAGGCTGACGCATAACCTCGAGCGCGTCCCGCCTGAACTCTGGCAGCTCGTCCATAAACAGCACGCCGTTGTGAGCGAGGCTTATCTCGCCCGGCTTCGGATACGAACCCCCGCCGGACAACCCGACCGCCGAGATCGTGTGGTGCGGGCTCCTGAACGGCCGTTCTCCGACTATCGGCTCGCCCTTGGGCAGACAGCCCGCTATGCTGTGTATCTTGGTCGCCTCGAGCGCCTCGTCGAAGGTCATATCCGGAAGTATCGAAGGGATGCGCCGCGCAAGCATGGTCTTGCCCGAACCCGGAGGCCCGATAAAAAGCATGTTATGCCCGCCCGCCGCGGCAACCTCGATAGCCCTTTTCGCGTTCTTCTGACCCTTTACCTGGTTGAAGTCGGGCATCATCTTATTCTTTTTGGAGAACGCGCTTTCGACGTCTACCTTGACCGGACTCAGCCGGTTTATTCCGCTTAGGTGATCCATTATCTGATTCAGATTTTTAACTCCGTATACCTCAAGTCCCTCCACCATAGCGGCTTCTTCGGCGTTTTCGAGAGGCAGAAATACCCGTTTCCGCCCCGCCTGATACGCGCAGATGGCCATCGGCAGCGCCCCGTTTACATGTCTTAGATCGCCGCTGAGAGACAGCTCGCCCATAAACGAGCAATCCTCAAGCCCGTCCGCAGATATCTGACCGGACGCGGCGAGTATGGACAGCGCGATCGGCAGATCCAAATACGCGCCCTCCTTCTTTATATCGGCCGGAGCCAGGTTGACCACGATCTTAACGTTCGGCATTTTAAAGCCGCATTTTGCGATCGCCGACCTTATGCGCTCCTTCGACTCGCGCACCGAAGCGTCCGGGAGCCCCACTATCTCCAGACTCGGATATCCGCGCCCGACCGACGACTCTACGTTTATCGTGTAGCCGTCGATCCCGTACAGACCGGTACTGTTGATGTTTGCAATCATTCTATCACTTCCCCAATTTTATCTTTAGTACGCCGCCGTCTATTCGGCGTTTGGCTCAAATCCGGAACAAATATGCTATATCTCTATATACAGCTTATCGAACTCAGTCTTTGAAAAGTATTTAACTATCACCGGCTCGAACAACACTCCCTCTCGTATCTTTATCTCGGGATGTTTTATCGTCTCCTGTATAGCCTTGTATACAAAGCCCGCGGCTATGTTGGCCGCTTCGACTATATTCTCTCCGCCGAGCAGGGCGCCGGTCAGCACGCTCGTATACACGTCGCCGGTACCGTGAAACGGACGGTTGATATATCCGCAGTTGATCTTATAGTATTTATCGCTCTTTGAATCGTAGACCGCGACGCACATCGAATTTTCCGAATCCATCACGCTTGTGATAACTATATCCTTAGCCCCCGTCTCCCTAAGCCTCGAGAGATAATCCTTTATCTTCGCGTTGTTAAGCGGCGCCGTCGGATATTCCTCGCCGATAAGCAGGCTCGCCTCGGTGACGTTGGGGGTTATTATATCGGCTACGCCGCAGAGCTTTTTCATTCCGGCGAGCTGATCCTTCATCCTGTCGCTGTAGAGATTTCCCGTACCAAGCGCGACGTCTCCCAGCACCGGATCCACCACCGTCATACTGCCGCGCTTTTTGCGATCGGCCATAAAGTTACAAGTTATATCTATCTGCTCCGCGCTCCCCATATATCCGCTGTATATCGCGTCGAACTCCAGTCCTATATCGTTCCAATGTTTTATTATCTTGGGCATCTCCGCCGTCAGATCGCAAAATGTATAGTTCTTAAACTCATAGGTGTGCGTGGACAGCACCGCCGTGGGAAGCGGACAGACCTCCACCTTCATAGCCGACAGTATCGGTATGATCTCTGTAAGCGAGACCTTCCCGAACCCGGACATGTCGTGTATAGCGCACACTCTTGGTATTATATTATTCATCGTATTCTCCTTAAATCTATTTATAGGCTCGGACCTCAGTCGCCGTTTTTGAGTTTTTCCAGCTCGTCTTCGCCGAGTTCCCTTATCTCTCCGGGTCTTAGCTCCGGATCCAGCTCGAGTCCGTTTATCCTTATACGCTTTAGATACTGCACCTCGCAGCCGAGCGCGGAAAACATCCGCTTGACCTGATGGAACTTACCCTCGGTTATCTCGATCTCGGCCTTCGCGGCTCCGCTTTCCTCTCCCGGGTCGATTATTTTCAGCTTCGCCGGAGCGCATACGTATCCGTCCTCTAAGGTCAGCCCTTTTTCCGTCAGCTCCGCCGCTTCCGCGCTAAGGCTCCCGCTCGCCTCTACGTAATACGTTTTGGGAACGTGTTTCGCCGGGCTCAGCAGTTCATGAGCGAGAGCTCCGTCGTCGGTAATGATAAGCAGACCCTCGGCGTCTATATCCAGCCTGCCCATCGGAAACGGCTTAAAATGCTGAAACCGCTCCGGCACAAGCTCCAAAACGACCGGCTGTCTTTTATCAAACGTGGCCGATATATACCCGGCCGGTTTGTTGAGCTCTAAGTAAATATGCTCTCTGTATTCAAGCTCCTCTCCGCCTAAAAACACCCGACTCTCGAGCGAGACCTTGGTATCCGGTTTGAGCGCCGCGGCGTCCATCCCTTCGACCTCGACCATTCCGCGCTTGATCAGCTTTTTGATCTCGCTCCGGGTCCCCGCGCCGCAGTCGGCGAGAAATTTATCAAGTCTCATAAAAATTCTCCAATTCTCTCATAATTATTTGCTCCGCGGCATATTATTCAATAAAAGGCTCTCCCGCCGCCCTATAAGCGCAAGCTTAAGCGGCGGACGTATATCTATCGGCCGCTAAGGCGCGCCGCGTATAAATTTGACCCTATCGATCGCTAACCCCTGACGCGGACCAAGCGGAACGATCTATCCGAATAAATTTCAGATAGTCCCGCCGAAAAGCGCGTCCTATTTCGTTTGAAAACGCCGCCGCGTATCCAAAACGGCCGCGCGGCGCCAAACGGCCGGAGGTGAAAGGCTTGCGCGTTTTTTTCACAAGACACAAGATAAAATTAGTAATAATATCCATAGCCGCTATTACTATAGGCCTCGTATTTCTCTTATTTTCCGTAGACAACCGCTCGAACGGCGAATACGTCTCTTTCATAACTTCGTTCGGCTGGGAAGTCGATCCGTCGCCGAAAGAGATCTCGCACATAACCATCCCGTCCGAGTTCGACGGCGTATATAACGCATACAACCGGATAGCCTCGGGCTCCGGCTTCGACCTTACCCCGTACCGCGGGAAAAACGTAACGCGTTATTCGTACAAAGTACTAAACCACGCCGAATCGGATACCGGGCTTATATACGCGAACGTATTCGTATACCGCGGCGAGATCGTCTCCGGAGATATAACCTCGCAGGAGACCGGCGGTTTTACTATCCCTATTTCGGATACGTCCGGAAAAATCAATTAGGATTATTATATCATACGAGTTAAAATTTAACAACATAATTTTATGGATAACGCAAATATAGATTTAAGGCGATTACGCCGCCGCAAAATATACAAAAATAAGCGGTATAAAACCGCTGCAACAATATGATCCAGATTAAAAAAATATATTATTACAACCGCTCGATCTCTCGGGCGGGAACGCCCCTCATAGGGTTCCGTATCTCCCGAGATCGCGTTTTTTAAACGTTTACGGCTAACACGCCTCGCCGGCTTTGAGCCCTCTGCGCTTCAGACCGGCTATATACGAGACGAGCGGCAATTTCTTGTTATACAGGTTAACGAATCTGCCGACGATAAGCGCCGATATTATCGTACCGACTCCAAGCCCCTGCAGATGATGGAAAAAAATCAGCGACAAAACCAGAGCTATCGCGACAAGGGTAACGTCGAACATGATCTTAGTGGTTCCGAATCTCTTATTGAAAACCGTCGATATCGCCTTTACCAGACCTTCGCCGGGAACCATGACCACGCCCGGAGCCACCTCTATACTTATTCCGACTCCCAATACCGCGCAGCCCAAAACGAGAGTTATCAGCTGAGTTAAAATACTGCTCGGCTCGAGCCAAAACAGCAAACTCATGCTGACGTCGATCACCGCGCTGAATACCACGTTTACCGCTATCTGCAAAAATTGTATCGGCTCAAACTTCTTCCTGAGCAGGAGCGCCTGAGCGATGATAAAAAGCATGTTCGTCACAAAACTCAGCTGTCCCAGCGTAAACGGGAACCTAAAGCTAAGCACGTACGGCAAACTCGATATCGGCGAAGTTCCAAGCGCCGCTTTGGTTATCAACGCTATACCGAACGAGTTTATTATAACTCCTATGGTAAACCACAGGTATCTGCAAATATATTTCTTCACTTATCTTCCTCCATTGCTTCGTAGTTTTTTATGATCTTCATAAACGTCCGCGTAAAACTCTCCCGCTCCTCCTACGGTATATCGCCCCACGCGGCCTTATCGACTATCTCGAACGCCTCTTTAACGCGCTTCGCCCGCTCCTTGCCAAGCTCGGTCAAAAAAATATGCGTAACGCGCTTATCTTTCTCGTCCGCTTCCCTTCTGACAAGTCCGCCGCTCTCCATCCGCGAAAGCAAGCTCGTAACGGTGGATTTATCAAGCGCGCAGCCTCTGCCTATATCCTTTTGAGTGCAGCCGTCGTTTCCCGATAAAAAGTCCAATATCTTGGGCTGACCCGGCGTCAAATTGTCCGAAAGCGACCTTTTGGCAAACTCTCTGCTTGAGCGGTTAAATCCTATAAGAAGCAAATAGTGTAATTCGCGATAATCCAAAACTTTCCCCTCCGAATAAATAGTTTGAATTCAAACAAATATATTATATTACCCGTCAAAAAGTTTGTCAAGATAATGAAACGCGGAAAAATAAACAAATATAACCGCATAAAAAAACGTCGGATTCAGCAATCCGACTATTATAATCGCTTGAATTTAAATATTCTAAAAACTAAACGCCAAGCGCGATCCTCCGACGGCTCAGATAAAGCTTATCTGCTCGTACTCGTCGATATTTTCGGGTTCGGCGCTCGCTCCTCCGCCCCGCGCGCGGTATTTTCGGCTTAGTCCGTATTTTTCGGAAACGGCCGCGAATCTTTCATAGTATCCGGCCGCGAATTCCTTTGGAACGTAGCCGCCGTCTTTATACAAAGCCTTTATACGCCCGAGTTTTTCCGGATATTCCCTGATCAGGAACTCGTAAAAGTTGGCCTTAGTCTCTCCTCTCAGATTGAGCGGACATGAGATTATATAATCGGCGCCTATAGCCCGCGCGCTTTTACATATCCCCTCGATATTCTCGTCCGAATCCGTCAGGTAGGGTATCGCGGGCATGAAATGAACGCCGACGTCGGCCCCGACCTTTTTCAGCTCTTTCAAAACGGAGAATCTTTCCGAAGAAGACGCCGCTCCCGGTTCGATCTTTCTTCGTATCTCCTCGTCCACGCACGTTATCGTAGCCGCAACCCTTACTTCGGTATAATACGCCAGCTCCTCGAACAGATCCAGGTCCCTTAAGATCAATTTTGACTTCGTCGAAACGTAGCATGGATTTCTGTATTTTATCAGCGTTTTCAACACGTCGCGCATGAGTCGATACCGCGCCTCGGCGGGCTGATAATTGTCCGTGACTCCGCCCAAATTTACGCTCTCCCGCTTCCAGTTCGGGCTCGATATTTGTTTTTCCAAACGTTCGGCTATATTGGCTTTTACGTAAATATTATCGAAAAAACCGCCTCCGCCGCCCATATATCTATGCGAATACACCGCGAAACAGTATACGCATCTATGCTCGCAGCCCCGGTAGATATTCAGATCCCACCTATAAGGAAAGCCGCTTTTTATGCGGTGGCAAGCCTCGGAGCATTTTATTTCGCAATATTCTCTCATACGAGTTTCTTTCTGTAATATACCATATCCGTCAAGTACTCGCCGTTTAAACAGAGCGGGCTGTCGTAATAGTCTATATAAAAATCGCGTATCCTGTGGGAATACTCAAACCCGCAGCGCTTATAAAACTCGACCGCCGACTTACACTCCGGCATTCCGGCGAGCAGTATCGAGCAAAGCCCCTTATATTCATTTTCGACAAACTTAATCAGCCGCTTGCCAAAGCCGCGGTTTCTGTATTCTTCCAGCACCGCTATATTCTTTATCTCAAAAACGTCTTCGAATACGTTCATGACCACGCATTCCCCGACGACCGCGCCGCCCGAACAGATAACGTACATATCGCTTCTATCGAGATACATATCGATCATCTCTTCCTGCTTATCGGACATTAGAAGCAACTTAATAAACCTCTTTTTACGAGCGTCTATTTTATCGATCTTAGCGTTTTTCAAAGCGTCGGCGCGCGTAATCTCAATTTGTTTTGTCCCCGAATCCTCGCGAATGTCTGCATAAAAATACGCTGCTTCTGTATTGCCGCTGTCTAAAACTACTCCGCCGGTTCCGCCCGACGCTAAATCTGTATTATCAAAATACATTGCAACCCCTCCTTATTACAAACTATTTACGCATTATACCAAAATCTCAGACGCCGCTTTTATATTTGTAATAAGTCAGGGCAAATAAAAACAAAATTAATAATACTTTATGTCAACCCAACACTTTTCAAACACATTCGGCGTCTTTACATTTTGATGTCATAAAATCCGTATTATTTTTCTTGGTTAAATTATCCAACTCAAATATATATTTTTCTCAATTCCTACAAATATGTCTTAAATTAATTATACATTTTTGTAAGTTTTACAATATTATTGTAACATATAATTCTCAAATAGGAATATCTTTTTACATTATACGCAAATTATCTGTAACAATTCTCAAATTATCCATGCAAATATTTTTCACAGGAATTTACTACATTACAGATTTTTTACGCTTAAACCAAAATGTTAATTTTCTTATATTCTTTAATCGCGGCGGCAATGCGCGGCCGCAAAAAAAGCCGGACGCAAATATGCGCCCGGACGAATCTGTTCATATAACAAAGCTTATTTTTTAGATCTGAGCTTGGCGGAAGCTACGGTGTTGCGCATCAGCATTGATATCGTCATAGGACCTACGCCGCCCGGAACCGGGGTTATCGCTCCGGCTATCTTCTCAACGTTCTCAAAATCCACGTCTCCGCAGAGCTTGCCGTTTTCGTCTCGGTTCATTCCAACGTCTATAACTACCGCGCCTTCCTTTACCATGTCGGCGGTCACGAACTTGGCTTTGCCTACCGCGGCGACCAAAATATCGGCGCGCTTTGTAACCTCGCTCAAGTTCTTGGTCCTCGAATGACAGATCGTCACGGTTCCGTTTTTGTGGAGCAGCAGCATGCTCATCGGCTTGCCGACTATATTGCTTCTGCCGATCACAACGCATTCCTTTCCCTCGACGTCCACTCCGCTCTCCTTTATAAGCTCCATGATCCCGGCCGGTGTGCAGGGAACAAAATCAAAATCGCCTATCATTATCTTGCCGACGTTTACCGGATGGAACGCGTCCACGTCCTTCTCGGGGAGTATATTGTTGATTATGACTTTATCGTCCAAGCCCTTAGGCAGCGGCAGCTGGACGAGAATACCGTCTATATTGTCGTCCGCGTTCAGTTTGTTAACCAGCTCGAGCAGCTCCTCCTCGGTCGTCTCCTCGGGCAGTTTATGCATCTCGGAATATATGCCCAGTTCCTTGCACGCCTTCTCCTTATTCGCAACGTACACCTTAGACGCCGGATCCTCTCCGACCAATACGACCGCGAGCCCCGGGGTCTTGCCCCGCTCCTTCAGCTCCTCGACCTCGGTCTTCAGCTCGCCTCTGACCCGCGCCGACACCTCTTTGCCGCTTAAAATCTTCGCCATTTGAAACATCCTTTCTGTTTGTATATTTTATTTGAATATTTGCTGTTAGAATATTTAGCCGTATATGATATTTCTTACTTCTCCTATCGGCGCCGCTTTCCTCCGCGCCTTACTCCTCTACCGCCTTTTCGATTTTGCGAAACGGTAGATCTGCCGTCTTTTCTCTTATCGAACTCGCCGCCTCTTTTGGGGCGTATCAGACATTTCCTGTCATAGCCTATCAGGTCGTCTCTGCCGGCGAACTTTAACGCCTTATATACCAATTCGTAATTCTTCGGATCTTTGTATTGCAGCAGCGCCCTTTGCAGCCGCTTCTCCTCGTACGACCTCGGCACATATACCGGTTTCATCGTCATAGGATCGAGTCCGGTATAATACATACAGGTCGATATACTGCCCGGAGTCGGATAGAAGTCCTGCACCTGCTCGGGACTGTGTCCTATATCCCTTAAATACTCGGCGAGCTTTACCGCGTCCTTAAGCCTGCTTCCCGGATGGGATGACATCAGGTACGGCACGAGGTATTGGTTCATGCCGAGCTCCTTATTCAAGCTCTTATATTTCTCGCAGAACCTGTCGTAGACTTTTTTCCCCGGCTTGCCCATGTATCTGAGCACGTTGTCCGAAATATGCTCGGGAGCGACTTTGAGCTGACCGCTTATATGATACTTGACCAGTTCCCTGAAAAAGCTGTCGTCCTTGTCGTATATCAGGTAGTCGTATCTTATCCCGCTCCTTACGAATACTTTCTTGACGCCCTTTATCCGCCTGAGCTTTTGGAGCAGCTCCATATAGTCGCGATGGTCTATCTCCAAATTCTTGCACGGCTCGGGGAACAAACATTGTTTATTCTTGCATACCCCGTGTTCGAGCTGTCCCTTGCAGGACGGCCCTCTGAAATTTGCCGTGGGACCGCCGACGTCGTGGATATATCCTTTAAAGCCGGGCGCCTTGGTAAGCGCTTTCGCCTCTTCTATTATGGATTCGTGGCTCCTCGAGGTCACCGTCCTGCCCTGATGGAAGGTCAGCGCGCAGAAATTACAGCCGCCGTAACAGCCGCGGCAGGAAGTCAGCGAAAACTCTACCTCCGAGATAGCCGGTACTCCGCCCTTTTCTTCGTATACCGGGTGATAGGTCCGCATATACGGGAGCGCGTAGACGTCGTCGAGTTCCTGCCGGGTAAGCGGTTTGGACGGCGGGGTCTGGACTACGTATTTATTATGATCGAGCTGGGCGAGCGGCTTCCCTCTGACTGCATCCTGCTCCCGGTATTCTATTCTCGTCGCGTTCGCGTATTCGGTCTTACTGCTTACTACCTCGTCGTAAGACGGCAGTATTATACAGTCGTCCGGCAGCGCGTCTTTGTCGCCTTCGAGGTATGAGATCCCCGGAATAAACTTTATATCCGAGGCTTTGACTCCGGCGGCGAGCAAATCGGCTATTTCGACTATCTGGTGTTCGCCCATCCCGAATATAAGGATATCCGCGCCGCTGTCTATCAGAATGCTCCGTCTAACCTTGTCCGACCAGTAGTCATAATGGGCGAACCGCCTAAGGCTCGCCTCTATCCCGCCGATTATTATCGGTATCTTCTTCCCGTACGCCTCGCGTATTCGGTTGCAGTAGACTATAGTGGCTCTGTCGGGACGGCGTCCGGCCTCGCCGCCCGGAGAATAAAAGTCGGTGTTCCTGACCTTTTTGGCGACGGTATAATGATTGACCATGGAATCTATATTCCCGGCCGCGACCAAAAAGCCGAGCCGCGGCTCGCCTAATCTCTTAAACTCCTCGCAGCTATGCCAGTCGGGCTGGGCGATGATACCGACGCTGTAGCCCCTGCTCTCCAACACTCTGGATATTATGGCGTGACCGAAGCTCGGATGATCGACGTACGCGTCGCCTACGACGTATACGAAATCGAGCCGCTCGATCCCCCGCTCCGCCATATCCGCCTTGGATATGGGTAAAAAACCGTTTTCTTTCATAATTGTGATCCTCTATATCAAATGTAACCTTCTTTAATCCAAACTCGGCTTCATGCCCTCACGGGCGCTCTCAAACCCCGATCTTCTGCAGAACCTACGCTCTTCTTATCGTTATATAGCCCGTCTTATATATCGCCCGCGTCTTAATTTAGATATTACGCTATATTATAACATTATGCAAGTTGTTATGTCAAATACTGTTGCGGCGGCTCTAACATTATGCAAATTGATACCTCAAACTATATTGAATTTTTTCGCTTAAAATAGTATACTTAAATTGATCCGTTATCCGGCGGCGCATCAGGTCTTTATTAAGATACGCGGTTTAAATTTAAGCCGCGCTCGGCTTACGCGGCCGGCGGCGTCATATTTAATAATCAAGATTGGAGAAATATAGATGAATAATTATAAAGGCGCGGTATTTTTCGATTTTGACGGCACTCTGGTGGACGAAAGAATACAGATGTTCTACCCGAGCGATAAGACTATAGAGGCTTCAAGATTACTCAAACAAAACGGGTACGTCGTGATACTCGCGACCGGCAGGGCTAAGTGTTACATCCCCGAAAACGGGATCGACTTCAGCGGCTACGTAGCGTCCAACGGCGCTTACGCCGAGCTCGGCGGCAAGGTCGTGCACAACAACACGATAGCGCCCGAAAAAATAGAGGATATGCTCAAATACTGCGAAGAAAACGGGCTCGGCTTTTTGACCGAGAACCAGGAACGCTGCTATTGTTTCGGAGAGAACATGGAGTCGTTCGTCAAAATGATAGAGACGTTCAACCTCGACACGTCCTGCTTCTTCGAGATGAGCGATTCCACCGCCGCCAAGGATATAAACAAAATAATGGTGACGTACAGCAATCCGGAGCAATACGATATATTCAAAAAACGTTTCGGAGACGATTTCGTCATCACCCGTCACCGCAACACCTACTCCGCCGACGTGGGCAAACGCGGGATAAATAAAGCCGAAGGCGTTAAAGCTATAATAGACCGTTTCGGCATACCGATAGAAAACACATACGCTTTCGGCGACGGCGAAAACGACGTCGAGATGCTCGGCGCAGTCGGGACCGGGATAGCTATGGAGATCCACAGCCCCGCCCTGGACGGAGTCGCCAAATTTGTTACGGATTCGGTAAAAAACGAAGGGATATATAACGGACTCAAAAAACTCGGACTGATCTAACTCTAAATATAAACGGACCGCCGCGGCCGAATATAGTCTTCGCGGGCGGTCTTTTTTGTCCCCGTCTTCATCCGCCTTCGGATTCTTTTAACGCACGCCCTTTAAGAAACGGGCGCGTCTATATATTTTACGTTTCGTCTCCTAATAAAGATCCCAAGCCAAAAAATAACCGGTCCGACTGCGATTCTACCACAGAAAGCCCGGCTTGTAAATGGATGAGTTAACATAATTTATATCGATATAGTCGAATTCATATCCCTATTTTCCGTATTCAATTCTCACATTCAAATAAATGTAACAAGTATAATTATAGCGCCCAGATGGTATAATGTCAATACATTTAAACGAATGTATTGACGATTAGGAGAATTTAGAATGAGCTATTATCCACATATAAGAGATATGAGGGAAGATAACGATATGACTCAGTCGGATATCGCCAAACTGCTGTACATTTCTCAGCAGCAGTACTCTTTGTACGAAAAGGGTTATAGGGATATACCGACCGCCGCGCTTATAAAGCTCGCGGACTTTTACCGTACCTCTACGGATTTTCTGCTTGGCAGGACGAATAATCCGGCTCCTCCGCAGGAATGACCGGGAATATCAAAAAATGTCTTGCGCGCCGATCATACGGCGACGCCGGAGACGCAGATTGCGCTGTCTCCGGCGTTTTTTATTATGTCTTAAATTTTGTACGATCAGGCTCTGACTCGAGCGACTATTCTCTTGACGAGCTTAACCAGCTCGGACAATACTATAACGCACAGACCAACGCCTATGATCTTGAGCCACATCATGAGCGAGAGCGGCACGGTTCCGAAGAACATTCCGCCGAACTGAGTGATTATCACCTGGAGCAGGAATGTCAGCGCGAACACGCCGAGCATCAGCTTGTTGTTTAAGAGATGCTTAAAAATACTCTCGTTGGAGATCTCGCGGCTGTTGAGCGCGTTGAACAGCTGGAATACCACGAACAGGGTAAAGAGTATGGTCGAACATTCCTCTTCGCTGCTTCCGCCCAGGAAGTTGAACGCGTACTGAAGCATTATAACGATCGCGATGAACACGCCGTTTATAGCTATCCTCGAAAGCATTCCCTTATTGACTATGGCCGCGTTTCTCTCGGTAGGCTTCTTCTTCATAAGATGGTCGCGTATCGGCTCAAGACCGAGAGTCAGCGCCGGGGGACCGTCCATTATGATATTGACCCATAAGAGCTCGAGCGCGGTAAAGGGCGCCGCAAGACCCGATAATATAGATGTCAGTATTACCAAAACCGAAGATACGTTGACCGTAAGCTGGAACTGGATAAATCTCTGGAAGTTCTCGTAGATACCGCGTCCCCACTGGACCGCTTTTACTATCGTCGAAAAACTGTCGTCCAAGAGGACTATATCGCTGGCCTCCTTGGAGACCTCCGTGCCGGTTATACCCATCGCTATGCCGACGTCCGCGTTCTTGATCGCGGGAGCGTCGTTGATACCGTCGCCGGTTACCGCGACGACGTTGCCGTTCGCCTTGAGCGCTCTTACGACCCTCATCTTGACGCTCGGCGTGCTTCTTGCGATAACTCTGATCTGAGGTATCTTCTCTCTGAGCTCCTCGTCGCTGAGTTCTTCGATCTCGTGAGCTTCCACCGAAATATGGTTCGCGTCCAGAATTCCCAGCTCGTTCGCGATCGCCTCGGCCGTGACGATATTGTCGCCGGTGAGTATCTTAAGGTCTATGCCCGCGCTTCTGCACCTGTTGACCGCTTCGTATACGTCCTGTCTCAGCGGGTCGGTTATAGCTACAAAACCGTCGAATATCAAGCCGCTCTCGAGATCCTCCCTCGCGGATTCGTAGTCGCTTAAATACTCGGTCTCCTTATGCGCGAAACCGATCACGCGGCAGGCCTTCGACTGGTAAGCTATTATCCTCTCCTCGACGTCCTTTTGGTTCTGCTCGGAGATGCTGCACATAGCCAATATCTTCTCGGGGCTTCCCTTGGTATATACCGTCGCGCCATGGCCGTTATCGGCGATCGTCGTCATGTTCTTGGTCTCCGAACTGAACGGGAACACGTGCAGTATATTCGTCTCGTTTCTGACCTTCTCGTAATCCATGCCCGACTTATAGATAGACGTAAGCAGGGCGCACTCGGTCGGATTGCCTATATACTTCATCTGATCGCCGTCCATGTGGACGTCCGCGGTGCCGTTTACGCAGAAGTTATTTATAAGATACTCGTCCTTCAGCTGATCCGGAGGACAGACCGCCATCTGCGAATTTATATATATATCGGTGACCGTCATCCTGTTCTCGGTGAGCGTTCCGGTCTTATCCGAACAGATAACGTTTATACAGCCTATAGTCTCGCACGCCACCATCTTCTTAACTAAAGCGTTCTGCTTCGACATCTTGACGATATTTATCGCAAGCGAGATCGCGACGATGGTCGGCATACCCTCCGGCACTGCCGCGACGATCAGAACTATCGAGGTTATAAACGCCTCGGATACCGTGACGAAAGATACGTCCCCGGTTGAGATAAGGTTAAACAGCTCGACTATGAACACTATAGCAGCGGCGATAACGCCGAGTACAGCGATCTTTTTACCGAGCGCCGCCATCTTCTCCTGCAAGGGCGTGCTCTGTTTCTCGGTAGACGAAAGCTCTCTCGCTATCTTACCGAACTCGGTGTTGTCGCCTATATCGGTGACGACCGCCTTACCGCTGCCGCCTACGACGAAGCAGCCCGAATACAGCAGATTGGCGCGCTCAGCTACCGGAGTCTTTTCGTTATCGAACACCAGCTCCGCATCCTTCTGGACCGGCATACTCTCTCCTGTCAGCGCCGACTCGTCGGTGAGCAGCGACGTGCTCTCAATAAGGCGGCAGTCCGCCGGGAGCTTGTCTCCGGTCTCGATACAGACGATATCGCCCACTACGATATCCTTTTGAGCGACCATCTCGGCCGCGCCGTTTCTTATTACCCTCGACGGGGTGTCCTGACCGAACTTTCTGAGCATCTCGAACGCCTTCGCGCTCCTGCCCTCCATTACGACGGTGATCACGACCGATAAGAGTATCGCCGCGAAGATACCTACGCACTCGAAGTAATCGGTCTCGCCGCCGGTCAGTTGTCTTGCGATGTTGACGCCAAGAGTTATCACTGCCGCAAAGAGCAGCATGATGATCATCGGCTCCTTGAACGAGTCGATAACCTTCTTGAGGAAAGACTCCGGTTTTTCCTGAGTGAACATGTTCTCGCCGTACTTCTTCCGGCTCTCCTCCACCTGAGCGTCGGTAAGTCCCCGCTCTTTGTCTACGCCTAACTCTTTAAGCGTATCGTCGGCGTTTTTCATAAACGCTTTCATTAGGAAAATTCCCCCTTTTTAGTTTTATAAATGAAAAAGACCCAGCATAACTCTTTCAAGCTATACTTGGGTCGAAATCTCTTTATTATCTACTCATGTATAGCTTACAATTGTTATACATGAGTCTCGTTAATTAAGACAAGCCAGACCATAAAAGGCCACGATGTTGAACTTGTCACATACTCGCCCGGATCGCCCGGATCCGAAATATTGTATGCAAACTACTCCCTCATGGGTGTTTCTCATTCTATAACCAGATTATAGCGCCGCCGCGCCCGCTTGTCAAGCGTAAAATCAAATATTTTCCGATTATTTTGCAGGCTTAATTCTTAAGACTGTGAATAGGCGCCGGGATCCTGCCGCCTCTGGCTATAAATTCCTCGCTCGAATATTTATGCACCGGCATCACCGGAGCCGCGCCGAGCAGACCTCCGAACTCCACGCTGTCGCCCACGTCCTTACCCGCCGCGGGTATGATCCTGACCGCCGTGGTCTTTTGGTTTATAACGCCTATCGCCATCTCGTCGGCGATTATCGCGCTTATCGTGGACGCCGGAGTGTCGCCGGGAACGGCTATCATATCGAGTCCGACCGAACATACGCAGGTCATCGCCTCGAGCTTATCGAGATGAAGCGCGCCGCTCTCGGCCGCGGCTATCATTCCCGCGTCCTCGCTGACCGGTATGAACGCTCCGCTGAGGCCGCCTACGTAGCCCGAAGCCATTACGCCGCCCTTTTTGACCGCGTCGTTAAGCAGCGCGAGCGCCGCCGTCGTCCCGTGAGTTCCGCATTTTTCAAGACCCATTTCCTCAAGTATATAAGCTACGCTGTCTCCGACCTCGGGCGTCGGCGCTAAGGAAAGATCGACTATGCCGAACGGAACGTTCAGTATTCTCGACGCCTCCTGCGCCACAAGCTGACCCATTCTTGTTATCTTAAACGCCGTCTTTTTTATCGTCTCGGCGAGCGTTCCGAAGTCGCAGCCCTTTATCTGCTCGAGCGCGCTCTTTACCACTCCCGGCCCGCTGACTCCGACGTTTATCACGCAGTCGCCCTCGCCGACGCCGTGAAACGCGCCCGCCATAAACGGATTATCCTCTACCGGATTTGCGAACACCACGAACTTAGCGCAGCCCATAGAATTATTATCCGCAGATTTTCTGCTCATATCCACAATTATTTCGCCCATCTGCTTGACCGCGTCCATATTTATCCCCGCCTTGGTAGACGCGACTCCGACCGACGAACACACTCTGTCGGTGACGCTGAGCGCCTCCGCTATAGAATCGGTAAGATATATGTCACCCTTGGAATATCCCTTATACACCAAGGCCGAATATCCGCCTATGAAATTCACGCCCGTAGTCTTGGCCGCTTTATCGAGCGTCTTTGCAAACGGTATGTAGTCCGTCGTATCGCTCGCGCCCGCGACTATAGAGATAGGCGTTACCGATATGCGCTTGTTGATTATAGGTATCCCGTATCTTGCGCTTATATCCTCTCCCGTTTTAACAAGGTTCTCCGCGTACTTGGTTATCTTATCGTATATCTTGCGGCAGGCCTCCTTAGGATCCGAATCCGCGCAGTCGAGCAGGGATATGCCCATGGTTATGGTGCGTATATCCAGATGCTCGTCCCTTATCATTTTTATGGTTTCCATTA